>DYGT01000012.1:0-3490 GCA_020724555.1 Candidatus Microgenomatus sp. | reverse complement strand
TTTGACTGGAAAAGTCTACCTGGTGCGTTTGCTCTTAAGCCTAGCCGCGGTCTTGGAGGCCAGGGGATAATTGTCGCCAAAAAAAAGACTAAAGATGGGGAAGGATGGATTACAACAGCGAGAACGAAGGTTAACATCGATGATTTGAAACTTCACGCACTGGATATTTTGGAGGGTGCTTATAGTATGCATAACCGGATTGATACGGCATTTATCCAGGAATATGTCGGGAGGCACAAAGCATTCCGCAAATATGCATACCGTGGCACTCCCGACATCCGCGTTATTGTATTTAATAAAGTACCGGTCATGGCGATGATCCGTTTTCCGACCAAAGATTCTGGAGGGCGATCTAATTTGCACCAAGGTGCAATCGGCGTAGGAGTGGATATTGCTACGGGCATTACCACAAAAGCTATCTGGTATGGAGAATACATCCGCTACAAGCCGGGGACTAAAAGAAAACTTCATGGTATAAAAATCCCGCATTGGACTTCGGTGTTGAAAATTGCAGTTGAAGCGCAAATTGCCAGCGGACTTGGGTATGTGGGGGTAGACATCATGCTTCACCCGGACAAAGAAATAGGCCCTACTGTCGTTGAGCTTAATTACCAGCCGGGGCTTCAGATCCAGCTTGCCAATGCCGCGGGGCTGCGTAAACGGCTTGAGCGTGTGGAGGATCTTCAAGTGCGCGATGCCGAACATGGTGTAAAGATTGCCAAAGCACTTTTTATGGCCTCATTTGCGGACCGCGTGCGCGCTGACGAAGGCATTAAAACCATATCTACTATTGAGGAGATAAAAATCAGAGGTAGAGACAAAAAGTGGATTACAGTGAAAGCAAAAGTCGATACTGGAGCATGGAGGACCTCAATAAGTGAAAAATTAGCTGAAGAATTGGGATTATTAGAAGAGAGTAATATCCTTTGGACAAAAAAGGTACGAAGCTCTCTGGGGTCTGAGGAGCGCCCGGTAATCAACCTTACTTTTAGGTTGGCCGGTAGGAAAATCACCACCCCTGCATCCGTTGCCAAAAGAATGGCGCTTCGCTATCCTGTTATTATTGGCAGGAAAAATTTAAAAGGAATGCTGGTTAATCCTATTATAGATGTAAAGAAATAAATAAATGAAAATTGCCCTTGTCACGACTCTACCCGGGTTAAAAGAAAACGAACGTATTGCCACTGAGGCCAAAAATCTGGGATACAGTTTTGAGCTCATAAATTTAAAGGAATTTAATTTTTTACTTAAACCTGAGCTTGAACAACAGCTCATTCGCTTAGACACAGATATCCTTATCGTTCGTGGTATTTTTAACTCAATTAAAGCAACCGCGACAATTATAGAATTTCTGCGCAAAAAGGGGATACGGGTTTTTGATAATAATTTTCTTACTCAGCAATACTCGATAGATAAAGTATCAGACCTTTTAAAGCTTTCATTGAACAATATTCCTGTTCCCAAAACAGCATATAGTAGAAATTTTCAGGATTATTTACAAATGGCAGATGAATTGGGGTACCCCGTTATTTTTAAATCAACCCGTATGGGTAAGGGCGCTAACGTTTTTAAACTCGAAGGCAGAGACGATTTAGAGAAATTGATTAACGAGCTTCAACAAAAAGATAAAAATGCCAAAAGTTATTTAATGCAGGAGTTTATTGATTACGAGCATGATTTGCGGGTTTTGGTTATAGGTGAGCGTATATTTACAATGAAGCGCATTCCCGGGCAAGGCGAATTTAGGGCTAATTTCAGCCTAGGCGGAAAAGTTGAGTTGTTTGAATTGGATTCAGATGGACAAGCTCTTGCCAGGCAGGCGTTAAAAGCCGTCGGAATGAGTGTGGGCGGTGTAGATATATTAGTAGCTAAAGATAACAGGCGTTTTGTCTTGGAAGTTAATCATACTGCAGGCATGATAGGGATGGAAGAAGCAACGGGAGAAAATATTACCCAGATTTATCTTAATCATGCTATAAATTCAGCTTATTGATATGAATATATTAATCGTCGGTTTAAAAAATAACGATCAACTGGTGCGCCTTAAAAAAGAAGGCGAAAAACGCGGTCACCAGATTAAAGGGGTGCTAACCAGTGAGCTTGTTATCCGCACCGGCAGAAACAATTTTGATCCAACTCTAAGGGGCGAACCAATGACGCAGTATGATTTGATATATCTATGGACTTTGGGCAAAAGACGCTGGGAATGGTACACTGCATGTTATTGGTTGAGCCTTAAAGGTGTAAAAATTGTTTACCAAAAAACAGTTAGCCCGGATTATTTATATTATTTAACCCCAGCAATCGATTATTTGCGCCAGTACCAAAATAATCTTCCTTTTCCAAAATCTGCTATAGTCTTTAATGCAAGGTCGGTAAGCAGTATTTTGGACGATTTTGAATTTCCTTTGATTATGAAAGTTTCTGAAGGTAGGCAGGGAAAAGGGGTTTTTAAAGTAGAAAATGAGGCCGAACTTAAGGCTAAAATAAATGAACTTAAAGATGTGTCTTCCAGTTTTGTAATCCGCGAATTTATTCCCAATGATGGCGATGTGCGCGTCTTTACGGTTGGCTATAAGGCCATTGGCGCAATGAAGCGCATGGCGACACGGGAAGGGGAGTTTAGGAGCAATATTAGCCAAGGTGGCGTAGGAGAAAATTTTGATCTAAAAAATAGACCAGAAATTAGAGAAATTGCCGAAAAATTAAGTGAAATTACAAGAACCGAAATAGCAGGAGTTGATATCATAATCAATAAAGATACTGGCCAGCCATATATTTTGGAAATTAATCCCGGTCCGCAATTTACTGGTTTTGAAAAATATACGGGTGTAAACGCAGCGCTTGAGATTATTAAGTATTTTGAAAAAATAAATCAGGAATAAAAGTGATATATGTATATTAAATATACTTAAATTATGTATCACTGTACTAGTACAGTGATACAGACAAAATAATGAACAACAAAAATGCATATGAGCTAGAATTGCTTTTTGATTTAATAAATGCCTTTAGTATTGTGAATAACCCTAAAGATAGCGCTTTATTTCTTCAGGATTTACTGACTGTACAAGAAGTAAAAAATTTAAGCAAAAGGTTAAGGATAGCAAAATTGTTGCTTGGCGGTATGACACATCGTGAAATTGCTATTAAAACTAATGTAAGTATAGCAACAGTCACAAAAATTAGTCTGTGGCTTCAGGAAGGTGGAGAAGGTTTTACCTCAGTTATATCAAAATTGCCCAAAAAATATGAAATGCCTAGTAACTTAAAGAAAATGCCAATAGAATATCAAACCCCGCAAGCTTTATATGCATTAGCAAAATACACGAAAGCTAAAAAACAGGATAAAAAGCTACTGCGTTTTTCTAAGAGATTGAAAGGTAAGGCTATTGAAGATAAAAAAATCCACGAAGCATTCTCTGATTATTATAAAGAGAAAAAATAAGTGGGGATGTTGTATCACTGTATTAGTACAGTAGTACAAAAG
>DYGT01000011.1 GCA_020724555.1 Candidatus Microgenomatus sp. | reverse complement strand
CCCCTGTGAGATAGCGCTGGCGCGACATCTAACTGGGGGCAAATACCACTCCTCTTTGGGAGTAAAGAGGCTATCATCAAAAAGATGTATAAATCTCAATAGATAACCAAACACTTTATTATTCCTAAATCCTAATAGGTTTGAGGTGAAATGTCAATCTTTAGCGCGTTGTTACAAGCTGGAGGTTATTGTCTTTAAAGTGTTTTTGTGAGGCTTGAAGCTTTTGAATATATTCATCTGATCTTTGGATATTTTGATTGTGATATGCTTGGGTAATATTCCAAATAGTGTTGTGGACCAAAGTTTCTAGAAGTTCGTCCTCCGTATAATTTTCATTGATGTACATCTTTACAAACAAAATTCCATCAAAAAAGCTAACATCTGCTGAGCTATAGATAATATCACCCTCCCCTATACGAAAATACGGCTGCTCCTGATCTGTGATAGTTAAATCTACTTTTTGGATGGGCGAATCTATAATAACCGCATCGTCTATGCCTTTATAAATAACTTGAACTTTATTTAACTCAGAGCTTCTAATAAGCTCCTCCCATGCTTTTTCATCTTCAATCCTCATATCCTTAAATCCAGGGTGATTTGAGCTTATACTTTTTTCAATGCCACCAGGAGACTTTTTTGCATAGCCCATATAAAAATAGCCAGCGACCAAGACACCGACCAATAAAAGGGGAAACAAAACCCAATAAATTTTTTTCATCTAACTTAATGTAGCAAATTTTGTAGGACAAAAACAAATCTATTTTTCCCCAGAAAAAAAGGTCAACACGCGATAAGGGCAGGTACTTCGTATAAATTCCGACTGAATGGCGCTCATGGTTAAAAAACTCACGACGGGAGATTTCTTTTGACATGACTTATTTGATAAATACCAAATTTTTAGTATATCCCTTGGGTAGGTTTAAAAAGATAAGGCTTATCCTTTGCTTTATTGAAGAAGTTTAACTTGTTCTTTTGAGAGAATCTCTTCATGCATATTTTTTAAAGTATTGACTAAAATAATTTAGGGTTTATGGTTTTTCTAATATTATCTTTTTAGATATTCGCATAAGGTAATTATAAACTCCTCTTACTCGAATTTATAATTCTCGCTTCGGGAATTTTATAAAATTGTAAATTATAAGGTATTTTGGATATAGAAAATTACTCAAGCTTTTTTAGGATTATTTTAAACCAAGGAGTGTACTTATCAGGACTTTTTCGGATATCGCCCAAAAGATCGCCGGTTTCTATCCACTTATATTCCCAAACTTCGTCGGGAGACGGCTTTACTTCGCCTGAGTATTCTCCAACAAAGACGTGGTCTAGCTCATGTTCGCCCCATTCCTCATCGTATTTGGCTTTATAGATAAAACTGAATTTATGTCTTAGGGGGACTGTAAAGCCCATCTCTTCTTTAAGACGCCTTTCGGCCGCGTCCTTATATGATTCTTTTGCTAAAGGGTGGGTGCAACAAGCATTAGTCCAAAAAAGTGGCCAGGTGGGTTTTGTTTTAGCTCGACGCTGAAGGAGCATTTGGCCGTCTTTGTTGTAAATAAGAACTGAAATTGCTCTGTGAAGCGGAACCGGGTGGCGGTGGGCAGAATATTTTTCTTTGTAGCCAATAATTTTATCCTCTTTGTTTACTAAGACAACTTGAGGTGAAAATCCTGGTTTCATTAATTTTTTTAAAGTAAATCGCCTTTGTCTCGAGGGTATTCTTTAGATTTAATCTTTATTCTTTTTTGTTCTTCTCCTTCTTTTCTTCTAAGAGAAGGTCTACGATGTTCCCCCAATGGTTGGAAATACTCTCGCAGAGAGATACGATCGTCCTCAAGATCCTTTTTTTCTGGTTCAGGCTGACCACCTGTGGGAATGCCTGATGAAATTTCTGGACTCATTTACGGGTATGATAGCTAATTTTTGATTAAAAAACAACAGAGCGTCTTAAGCCTACTTATTTTTTCCCACGAAAAAGAGAGAAGTCCTTACACATAATCGGGCAGGTACTTCTCTCAATTTCTTAACGGGTAACAGAAATAGTTGCACCCAGCTCTGCGTCAGGAGCAGCAGCCGTAACACGGCTATTGGCAACCATGATCGTATAACCAGTGTCTGCCGCTGTACCGGTTTGCGGATCCTTAGGAATATCAGCTATATAAGTTGGGACTATGGTTGTGGCCGGATCTAATATATACCCACCTGCACCATCATCCATAGATGCACCAGCATTAGCTAAATCAAATCCTCCTGTTCCAATGGGTGTTTCAACTGTTGGAAAATTTGGTATTCCGCTTGCATCAAACGAAGTACCCGGCAAATTGCCGTTGTGCTCAGAGGCAAACTGGTAAATGGCGTTTGTTATCTGGATCAGATCGGACTGCCTGGTGGTATTTCTGGCCTGGGCAAACTGCCGGCCCGGGTTTACAGCTACCAAAACAATAGCCGCCAAAATGCCGATGATACCGATGACCACCAAAAGCTCAATCAAAGTAAAACCTTTATTTTTCTTAAACATTTATCTGTATCACCCCCTTTGGCAAATAATTCACTCTATATAATTTGTACATAATTTTATTGCCTTAAGTCAAGCCTTTGTGGGTTTTTTTCATAAATAAATTTATATGCCCGGTCCAGTAAACTGCTTTCAAGCCGTGGGGTGGACGCTTCCAAAAGCTCTGGGTCTATTTCCCTGGCCGTAGTAATAGCTCCGATAATTCCACGCAAAGTGACAACCACCAAACCGCTTAAGACCAAGACCACCACCAGCATATACAAATAAAATCTATCGAGTTTTTTTGCTTTATTCATTATTTTGATATAAAAAAATGCCGTAATTAAAAACTGTATTTCTGTCGTCGCGGTTGTAAGTCACCTCCGCGGTCACCGATTTCATGAGAAACGGTAATTTTTGAAACTCAGAAAGACCATCGGCGACCTGTTCCGGGCTACCGCTGAAGGTAATCATCAAGGGAAACCCCCTCGCTCCGCGGTTTGCCACAGCGCCTCCTGTTAAGGGCTCAAAACCGGCGAGAAGTCCCTGATTTTTGAGCCTGTCTAGGGATTCTATAAATACCAATAACTCCGATTCGTCCACAAAACTACGCTCCACCCCACTTATTTTTGGCTCAAGGTTGGCAAGCTCTGTTTCAATTACTGCCAGGTCCGTATTTTCTTGGACCAATACTTCCTGGTTTCGAAGGGCTTTAATTTCATTGGCTTGGTCGGGAAGCTTTCCCAAAATTACAAATATCACAATAATAAGAACTATATTAATAAAATTAACGGCAATAAGTTTAAGATAAAACTTATTTGCTTTTTTATTTTTTAATTCAACTTCTTTCATTAGATTGCCAGCTTAGGTGCCGCTTCCGGCGCTAAAGGTTCGTAAAGGACATTCATATCAAAATCAAAATCCTGCTCGTTGATAAAGCTAGTAATGGGAAGGGCGACATCCGAAAAACCATCTACCCCTTCGACTGCTTCTTTAAAACTAACCAGTGCATTTCTGTTCGCAGCGTGGCCGGACAAAAGAATCGTTCCTTTTTCCAAATTTAAATTATAGTAAGTCAGGGTTATCTCAGGCGGTTTTACCGCCGCGATTTTATTGATTATTTCTTCAGGGTAAACAGTATTTTCCGAAACAGCAACAATCGCTTGGGATTGATTATTTATTTTTTCAACGCGGCTAAACACTTCCTCCATCCGGGGATTTGTACTGGCGACAACCTGCTTTTCCATATCTCCTGTTTCGGAAACCAGAAGCATATAAGCGATGGAAACCATTAAAAAACACGCCCAGACAATAAAGCTCCCAATTAAACTTAATGTCCAAATGCGGATATTTCGCGCCTGGGCTTCATAATGCTTAGCCCAATTAGGCGGTAATAAATTAATAGTAGCCACAGATTCGGGAATTGCCGGATCTTTTCTCTGCAGCGAAATTGCTACCAAATATTCCTGCGCTGCCGCCGGCTCTATACCTTCCGCTTCTACTTTTATCCCGTAAATTTCGCGCCCCAGCCCATCTGCCAAAGCCGTCAAAAAACTCTGTGCCAAGGAAGCGCCGCCCACGCGCACTTTTTCTATCTTTATATTTTGGTAATGGTTAAGCATCCTTTTTGCGCTTTGGATAATGTCGTTTTGTGAACTTGAGCTGGCAACCGATGTGGCAACAATGCGCTCTCCCATAGAAATGACGATAATGGTTTCCTGAAAAGTAACATAAATTATCAGCTTTCCTAGCTTATCCTGCTCGTCAGCACGGTTAAGGGACAAAGATGGGGTTTCCACCACCAAAGGAAAAAGCCCGGCCCCAGCGACACCGTCCACATAACCGGATAAAACTTCCTGGTAGATGGCGGCCACCAACACCAAATATTCGTTGTCTTTTTCTTCAATAATCTGCCAATCCGTAACCATGTCGTCCGCCCCATCCGGGAGAATGTCCTGGATCTGCCAACGCACCGCTTCATCCAAATCTTTTGTTGTGAGTTTTGGCAAAGACAATGATTTTGTATACGTTGAGTATTCGGGCACAACAATCGCCACTTTTTTTTCCTTGATTTTTAAAGATTTGAGAGCGTTTTTTACAAACTCAGACAACTTACCCACGTCTGCCACGCGGTAATTTTGAATTATACCCCCGGGAATGTCGAAGGTCGCATACACTTTAACCCTTTTTTTGGAGGAATCCATCAAAAGAACTTGCAGCTTGGTGCTTGTAAATACAAGTGAGATAAAAGATTTGCGAAACATAGCAGGCTCTGGATTCATTCTACAACATCTTGCTATACTTTAAAAAGCATGCCCACCAGACCTCATAACATTCTCCCCCGATTAAATCGAGGGGTTTCACCTCCAAAGGAGAATGTTTATTCAGGTTCTATTCATCCGCAAGATAAATCTTGCGGTTTTCTTGAACGTTCATATAAAAATACTTCCGGTGAAATCTTAATTGGCGTTATTATTTCTTTGGGAATTTTTACCATTTTATCGGCGGCCATCATCACCTTGGTTTTATCCGCCTATGACCTTATTAGCTACACGCGTGCCCGTACCACGGCGGCGCACATTGCATCTGCGCAAATTGAATTAATCAGAAATTTGGAGTTTGACGATATCGGGACGCAAGGCGGCATCCCTCCCGGAATTTTAAAGCAAAGCGATTTTATAAACAGAAATGGTTTAACTTATAATTTAAAAACCAGCGTAATTTATATAGACGACCCCTTCGATGATGTGGCGCCCGCTGACCTTTTGCCCAATGACTTTAAACGCGTCCGCGTGGATGTCTCCTGGGGTGGCATTGCGGCCTCGCGCACGAACACCATTACACTTATTTCCGACGTTGCCCCAAAAGGCATAGAAACGGTTATAGGCGGAGGCACAATCGCTATCCAAGTCTTTGACGCCAACACATTGCCAGTGATGGGTGCAAATGCACACATTACATCCATGGGTATTACTCCGCCCGTTGATTTAAATTTGGAGACAGACCAATCCGGCCGGATTATTTTACCGGGCGCTCCGGCTTGTAACAACTGTTACCACATTGAGGTAAGTAAAGAAGGATTTACCAGTGCCCGTACATATTCAATAGATGAAATTGCCAACCCGGATAAAGCTGATCTCACTGTTTTAGTCAGCGGTTTGACCGAAATCTTTTTCAATATCGACCGGACAAGCAGTCTTACTCTTGCTACAGTCTCAGGTAGAGACCAAGGTTTTGCTCCTTTACCCGGCGCCACGCTCCATTTGCGCGGTGAAAAAGTCCTGGGCACAGACGCTTTGGACCAGCCGGTTTATGAAATTGACCAAGACGTTACAACCGGTCCTACTGGAACTTTTACTTTGGAGAATATCGGCTGGGATACTTATTATCTGACACTGCCGGTGGAATCAACTTTCCATTTTTCCGGCCTTAACCCATGGCAGCCATTCCCCTTGCTTCCGGGAGAAGAAAAAACCGTATATGCTTCTTTAAGCAGCCAAAGCGGCTCTTCTTTATTAACTTACTTTGTCAATAACGAAGGCTCACCCATAGCCTCCGTTTCGGCAACACTGATACGGGAGGGGGAAGGAAGCCCTGAGGCAACGGTTGTGAGCGGGCTTGAAAACGCGCCGGATTGGGGCCAATCTTTCTTTGCTAATTTAGCAGAGGCAATATATAGCTTGATGGCAACAGCCGAAGGATATTTAGATTATAGCAGTGGCAGTATCAGTGTTTCTGGCAACAAACTGGAAAAAATAATACTAGACCAAGAATGACAAAAAACAAGCAACAAGGCTTTACAATTTTAGAGGTACTAATCTCGGGCTTTATGATCGTGGTTTTAGGCATGGGGCTTTTGGGTTTACAATTTATCATTGGTGAAAGCCAGCTTTCTTCAATTGACAGCTTTATTGAAGTTGATGAAAGCACGGCTGCGGTAAGTACCCTCGCACGGGAAATAAGGACAGCACAAAAAGGTGAAAACGGGAGCTTTCAGTTTACCAATGCCTCATCCCAGGAAATTACGTTCTTTTCGGACCTTGATGTCGACGGACGGATTGAACAAATCCGCTACTATTTAGAGGGGACTACTCTAAAAAAAGACGTAATCGACCCACAAGGAAGCCCGATTACCTATCCAACGGAGCAAAAAATTACCACCATCATTACCCAAAATATCAGAAACGGCAGCACTCCCATCTTTTCCTATTTCAATGAAGACTGGCCGAATGATACATCAAATAATCCCTTGCCTACCCCTGCTGACTTGGATAGCATAAAAATGGTACACATATATGTAAGGGTTAATCCGCGGGCCGCGGACCCGGATAACGACTACGTTTTAGAGTCACAAGCACAGGTAAGGACCTTAAAAGAGAATTTTTAAATCATGGCAAAAAATTATCAAAAAGGCTCGATCACACCGGCGCTGTTAATCATCACCGGTACATTTTTGGTGGTTATTTACGGGCTTTTGATGCTACTTTCCCTGCAGCTTGATTACAGCCACAGAAGAGTAGCAAGTGAGGAAGCTTTAAATATTGCTGAGGCAGGTGTGCATTATTACCGCTGGCATCTGGCCCATGCGCCGGAAGACTTTACGGACGGCACCGGAGTGGAAGGACCTTATGTACACGTTTACAAGGATCCGCAAGGGCGTGAAATTGGAGAATACTCGCTTGACATTATCCCCCCTCAGGAAGGCTCATCCATTGTCACCATTCGCTCAACCGGCATAAGCTATGACAATGCCGACATTGCGCGTACCATTACAGTCCAATATGGCAAACCGAGTTTTGCCAAATATGCTTTTTTAAATAACGCCAGCGCTTGGTACGGCGACAACATCACCGTGCACGGAGACATCCACAGCAACAACGGCATCCGGATGGATGGAACAAACACCGGCCGTGTAACAAGCTACAAAGACGAATACATGTGCGGCAGTGAGACCGGCTGCTCCCCACCCAGAAGAATGCCCGGAGTGTGGGGAAGCGGCGGTGACCAATCTTTATGGGAATTTCCCGTATCTCTGATTGATTTTGATACCGTAGCCTTTGATTTTTCGGACATGCGCGACTCGGCGATATCCGAAGGCTTACACTTGCCAGATTCAGACCATTACGGATACCACTTGGTTTTTAATGCCGACGGCACGGTTACCATAAGCCGTGTCACCCGCGTGAACGATTACTGGGGCTATAGCCCCCCGGGAGAAGGTTTGGGAGAAGCAGGACAAGGCGGGTGCCGAAGACGCGACCAGATTATCGACCGCGAAACAACAATTGGAACTTACAATCTGGAAGACACTCCCATAATTTTTGCGGAAGATGATTTGTGGGTAGAAGGCACAGTAAACGGACGCGTGACCGTGGTAGCTGCAGGTTTTCCTGTCGCATCCCGCACACAAAACATATGGATCAATAATAATATAGTTTACGAGGGCAGCGATGACGTCCTTGGCTTAATTGCCCAAAACGATATTTATTTTGTCCGAAACGTCCCGGAAGACTTTCGCATTAATGGTGCACTCTTAGCTCAAAAGGGACGTATCATCCGGCATCGCTACTTTTGGTTGTGCGGCAGCAGCTCACACAACGTAAAAGACTCTTTGACCATTTTTGGGGCGCTAATCTCCAAAGAAAAATCTTACTGGAACTATGGTGGAGAACCGCCGGATTCCGGATTTATAACCCGGACAATTATTTATGACGGAAGGCTTTTGTATGCGCCTCCGCCATTTTTCCCGACAACCGGTGAGTATGAATTTATTAGCTGGAAAGAGGAATAGCTATCTGTTATTGCTATTTTCATAGTAATTTACAAAACGTTGATAAGCCATGTTCACTTTAACAGAAGCATCTTGCAACAATATCTCTCTGTCGAATGCAATTTTATATCTTTCGCTATGATCTTCTTCATATTTTTCACTAAAATAAGCTTTAACTAAAATAAAAAAATTAACCTCATCATCTGGGCTTAGATAAAGCCTTCTGGCTTCTCTGTCAATAAGCGCGGCTTCGCACGCAAGCGCGCGTTTATTAAGTTCGTGGTATATGTCGTCAATTTCGTCCATAATACCCCGGATGGGATAAAATATTATATCCACCACCCTTGGATCAAACAGGCTATCTTCGTGAGGTGAAATTTTTCCTTCATTTATTCTTCTCTCAATAGAACTTCTAATAATTCCACCCCCGTAGCTTTGATCAAGACCGGCAACCAATTCAGATACACCATCAGCAACCATAATTTTTCGCTCAATCATATTCGATGATTATGATAAAACAATTTGTATGTTGTCAACCCTGCCAGCTACGGGACATGTGGCAAATGGGGCAGATAATCATGCCGTCTTTGATAATAGCCTCCACCTGACGTCCGCAAAAAGGGCATGTGCAGCAAAGAATTTTAACCTCGCTCGTGTTTTTTCTTTTGTTGGGGGCATGGCTACAGCCGGAGCGCGCCTGCAAGAGTATATGGGCGTTTTTATATTTTTCTGTAAGCGGTAAGCTAGATGCCTGGGCAATTTCCGGATTTTGGTTAAGCTCGATTTCCAAAACTATACGCCCAATGCGGTATATTAGGCCGGCAATAAACTCGTCACTAAAGTTTTTCGGATCCTCGTTTTCTACATAATCTTTCAGATCGTCAATGAAAACCTCTATTTCCTCCCCCAGATTTATAGCACGGCTGCGGTTTTTGATTGAAGCGATCATCTCACCATAGGTCCTTGCGCCATTATCGTCTTCCCAAACGACATCAGACCCGATAACCGTGCGTATTTCGTGGGCAACATCTTCGAATTCATACCCATTTACAACAACCACCTTACCCATTATGCTTTTTATCCGTTCTTTTTCAGACGAATTAGAATCTATATCCAAAAGATGCTTGCCTGCCAGCTGATTTAAAAAGGCAACGCTTTGCGCGTGATCCATCCTCGTACGAAGGGTAAGGGATTCGTCATGTCCGAAAACGTAAACGTGGGCATCTTTGTGTTCCTCGGGGTCTGCCATGCCGGTCCAACCGGCGGGGCTTACAAAAATAACTTTGTCGCCGGGTTTAGTACTAACCAGTGTTTTTTCCACCAAACGCATGGCTGCCAAAGCCGCGCCTTCGCGCTCAAACTCATCAACAATATCTTCATACAAAACCAATGAATTTCCGTAGCGGGCAAATAAACGGCTTTTGGGGGGCTCCCCCCAAACTCGCACTTCAGCAGGAATCGGCAAGGCAGGAGAATATTCAACAAATTCCTGGTAAAAACTTCTGATATCCTGGGAAGTCCGTAAAAATGCATCCTCAATCCATGCTTTTTCTGTTTCTTTTTTGTAATCGGAATCAAAAAAATCTGTGCCGTTGGCGTTAATATGGGCTGCCGCATTAGCAAAGGCATAAATTTGCTCACGCACTAAAAACCCGGTCCCGGAAAGAGTAAAAGCCGAAAATTCCGCATCGTTTTCTATTTGTTTAAACACGCGGTCTACTTGTGAGTAGTATAATTCTTTTTGTTCCGCAAGGCTTAACTGCCAATCTATTAATCTTTCTTGTAACATTTATTCCTGCTCGGGAAAAAAGGCTGCAAGTTTTCTGGCTTCCCCTCAAAAAAATGCGAGGGATTACAGTTGCGGCACAGCGCCGGAATCTAACCGGACTTCCTTTCCCAAGTGAGACATCTTTGCATCTCACGGGATTTCCTAAGACAGCCTGTCTAGGCTGATCTGTCAGGAAATACACAACCCTTTTTATTTGTAACCATTATTAAGTCCGAAAAACCACTTGTCAAGCTGCACTACTCACTCTCGGGCTCACTTATACACAACTCATCGCCAATGACCGTTTTGCCTGTTTGCTGGTTTCCCACATCCTCACAAGTTGGTTCATAAAAAATCACGCCCGGGGGAGTAGGAGTTGGGACGGCCGGCGTGGGAGTAGGGAAAATAACACAGTAAGAAAGCCTCCAAAACAAACACTCGGGCTCTTCACTACCTCCACCTTCTCCATCCCCATCTTCACCTCCACCGGGTGGAGGTGTATAATCACTCCCAGGGCTTGTGGGGCTAGGAGATGGAAAATAGTCATCCAAACCACCATCCCCTTGGCTACCACCACCACCACCATCATCACCTTCACCATCTTCGTCGTCAGCAAAAATTATGTCCGACAGTTCATCTCCCGGGTCTATTTCCAGTCCCCCTTCACCCCCAACAGTTATGTTTTCGAGGTCCCCACCCAAGCCGTAGGTTTCCCAGTAATAATCAAAAAAAGCAGCTGTTTTTTCGCTGCTCCAAAATTCCTCTACTTGAGACCCGTCCGCGCGTGTCCGGACAACGCGTCCGCTTCTAAAAACCGTGATCTTTTCGCCGTTTTGAATGACAGTTACAGACTCACGCTTGTCCGTTTCAGGCTCTTGCGATATGTTACTGCCGCGAAGGAGAAACACACCCAGCAAAGCAATTACCGATAAAAAAAGTATCGTAAACAAAGGCCAGTTTTCTTTAATTTTTTCAATAATGCTATTCATTTGGCAATTACCTGCTGGAGGCCTCCGATAATGCTATAAATCGGCGTAATCATCATTATTACCATTACTCCCACAACTACTCCAATGGCAAGCATTAAAACAGGCTCAAGCAGGGAAGTAAAGCGCTTAAGCGAATAATCCACTTCTTTTTCATAAAATTCCGCCATTTCGGCAAGAACCAATTCGAGGGAACCGGACTGCTCACCCGCACGGATGGTCTGCACAACAATCGGCGGGAAAATCCCCCGGTCTTTGATAAGAACGCTCGACAAACTTTCCCCACGGCTTATTTCTTCGCTAAATTTTTCAGCTTGTTTTCTCACTTTATCCTGAGACAAGGTTTGCGCCGACACATCCAAAGCCTCCACAATAGAAACCCCGCTTTTTAAAAGCGTTGACAAGGTACTCGCGAAACGGGCAATATCTACCTGCTCGGTAATCCCGCGGATAACCGGTAGTTTGGATACACGCGACATTATAGCGTTTCTGGTTTTACTCAAAGTCAGCAAAACAAAAATTAATACCGCAATTAAAACGACTGCCACGAGTACCAACGCTACATTCTCGCCGAAAAAATTGCCCATCAGCAAAAGCCATTTGGTATAAAAAGGCAAAGGCACCTCAAGTTTTAAAAAAACATCTGAAATTCTCGGCAGAACAAAAAGCATCATCAAAAGCCCATTGCCTATCATGGCAACAACAATAACCGCGGGGTACATCATCGATCCCTTTACTTTTTGCGTAAGCTCGTGGCTTTGGCTGAGCTGCTTTGCTAAATAGTCAAAAGATTTCTCCAGCGTACCGGACTCCTCACCAACTTTTACCAGGGTCAAAAAGACAGGACCGAAATCATCCTCGTAGCGGCTGATGACCGAGCTTAAACTTTTTCCCTTTTGGGTTTCAAAAGAAATTTCACCCAGTATTTTTTTTAGACGCGCGTTTTTTGTTTCCGAGCGGATAATCTCCACGGCTTCGGTCAAGCTCATACCGCTGCGAAGCATAGTAGCCATAAAACGGCAAAACGAACTTTTATCTGTCACCGATATCCCACGGTGAAAAATGCTTTTACCTAAACCGTCTGAGCTGGAAATTGTCAAAAGCTTTAGGTTATTGGCTTTTATGGCAGCTATTGCCTCGGACTTTGTGGCTGCCTGGATAGCGTCGTCGACGATTTCTCCTTTTTCATTTTCGGCTTTGTAGTGAAATACTTTCATACTAGGTCTTTTCGGTCACAGCTTTTATAACTTCTTCAATGGTAGTATTTCCTCCGGCAATTTTATCAAGGCCATCCTGAAGCATTGTCGTCATACCCTGCTTTATTGCCGTATCAATAATCTGGTCGCTTGAAACCCCTTTGGTGATCATGCCCCTGATCTGCTCAGTAATAGGAAGTGTCTCATAAATGCCAATCCTTCCTGAATAACCGGATCCGTGGCATTCGGCGCAGCCTTTGCCTTTGTAATATTTACGATTTAACATGTCTATACTCCACTCTTGGGTAAGTTTTTGCAAAAGTACTTCATCCGGCCGGTATTCGGTAATGCAGGCATTGCAATTTTTTTTGACCAGCCTTTGGGCAATGACAATATTTACAGTTGAGGCCAGCAAGTATCCTTCAACACCCATGTCCAAAAGCCGCGGGATGGCTCCCGCTGCGTCGTTGGTGTGGAGGGTTGACAGCACCAGATGCCCGGTTAACGCCGCATGGATGGCGATTTCAGCAGTTTCACGGTCTCTAATTTCACCGACCATCATAATGTCCGGGTCGTGGCGGAGCAGTGCCCTAAGACCGGCCGCAAAAGTTAGCCCCGTTTTTGTATTCACCTGAATCTGGGTAATTCTGTTGACACCATATTCAATCGGGTCTTCAATAGTTGCGATTTTGACGTCGATCGTATTTAAAATATTAAGTATCGAATACAAAGTTGTCGTTTTTCCCGAACCGGTCGGCCCTGTTACCAAAATCATGCCGTTAGGTTTACGGATACTGTCCCGCACCAGGTCCAAATTATGCCCGGTAAGGCCAAGCTCCTCTAGGCTCAAAGGACGGCTACTTTCATTCAAAAGCCTCATAACCACGTTTTCGCCGTAAAAACCGGGAATGATGGAAATACGAAGCGAAATCGGGTCCCCTCCAATATCAAATTTATACCTACCGTCCTGCGGCACCCTTTTTTCATCAAGTTTAAGGTTTGACAAAATTTTAATGCGGGCCACCAACGCCTCCTCTATACCGCGGGGGAGCTTGATTATATCCTGAAGTGTGCCGTCTATCCGGAAACGGATAATTACTTCTTTTTCTTGGACTTCGATGTGTACGTCTGATGCGCGCTCGGCAAAAGCATATTCCAAAATGGTGTCAAAGACTTTTATGATAGGCAGCTTTTCCGCCGCGGCCATCAGGTCTTCTTCTTTTTGGCCACCCGCCATCTGGATATTTTCCGAAATCACCTTTTCAAATTCTGCCCTGATATTTCTTTTGTATTGGCCAAGAGCCCTTTTGATATCTTCGTGGTTGCTGTAAAAAGGAACAATCAATAGTCCCGTGTGCCGCTTTACAAATTCCACGGCTTCCACATCCCCGGGCTTTTCCATAGCAAGTTTTAGCTGGTCTCCCTCGCGTGCAAAAGGAATCATGTGATAAGTACGCGCCATTTTTTCCGGCACCAAAGCCAAAATCTCGTCCGGTATAGTGTATTGCTTGAGGTCTACATACGAAACTCCAAGATATTCGGCAATAATGCTGCTTAGAGCTTCAGAACTTATTAAACCTTTAAATAGCAAGACGTCTTCTAATTTACGCCCAATAGTCTGGGCAGATTTTAAAGCTGCGTCAAACTCCTCCTCGGTTACATAACCGGAGTTAACAAGAATTTGTTTATAAATTTCAGGCGAAAGATTCATAAGGACAGTGAGCCGTAACCCGGCTTTATCTTTCAGTATAACGCAATTTGCCTTTAACAAAAAGCCGTCAATTAAATTAATTTTATACACAAAGATATAGTTGACACAATTCCTATAACATGGAGTATTCTGTTTATAATAACATCTTTTACCTGCCCCAATTTGTAAAAGAAGAGGTCTAGTATGCGAAAAATCCTAACCAGTCTGCTAGTGATAGGTATGATGTCTTCCGGGGTGTTTGCGCTTTCCCAGGCTTTTTTCAGCGACACCGAAACCTCAACAGGAAACGTTTTGTCTGCCGGCACAATTGACCTTCAGATTGGAAACACAAGCTACTACAATGGACAGGAATCACAAAACACCAGCTGGAGCCTTGATGATATAAACAATAAACTCTTTTTTAATTTTACTGATATCAAACCGGGAGATATAGGTCAAGACACTATTTCCCTGAAAGTTACGGATAACCAGGCATGGGCATGCGCGGATTTGACGATAACTAAAAACGACGACAACTCCTGCACCGGTCCCGAGCTTTTGGATGATAACACTTGCTCAGAAAATAACAATGATTTGTTTGATGGCGAACTGGCCCAAAATATTGAATTTATTTTTTGGCTGGATGATGGGGACAATGTTTTGGAGACCGGGGAACAAGTCCTCACCCAAGGAACGGCTGACCAAGCGCTTAACCAAACATTTACCCTTGCGGATTCCTTAGTCAATAACCTTGGCGGCACAAACGGAAATCCTATGCAGCCAGAACAAACATATTTTATTGGTAAAGCATGGTGTTTTGGAGATTTAAATGAAAATCGGGTTGCCCAAGGCGACAATGATCCGATTCAAAACCCGGGTGTCACCTGCGAAGGAGCTCTTTTAAATAACGCCACCCAGTCGGACATTTTAGAGGGCGACATTAGTTTCTACGCCGTCCAGTCCAGAAATAATGATGATTTTGTGTGCGGCCTAGGGCAACTAATTGAAACGCTCGAAGTCCGCTCCACCACCTCCTCCCCAACCTCCTCTACAACAGCATTAGCAAACGGCACCAACTACACCATTCTTGTTCAAGGCACTTATACTTATTGGCCAAATTGCGGCATTTCTTCAAGCGATCCGGATTATCCTAATTGCCGCGCTGATGCTGAGTTTTCCAATAGGCCAGCAAGTAGCTATGGCCCCGGCTGGAAAGATGGCGAAACCCAATTTCCGCCAACTTATCCCGCCGAAACGTTGGACTTGGTAATCGATGGTACAAATACTAACTGGGGAAATTTTACAACAAGCCATGTCTATCAAACCACACTAAGCGGAGATGGCTCCACTTTGGACTTTATGATTAAAGATAATTATTACCCAGATAATTCCGGCAGCTTAACAGTGAAGATTTATGAAAGTTTGTAGATATGCACTACGTGTATGTGCTTTATAGCCAAAAAGACAAAAGACTATACACAGGTTCAACAGCAAATCTAAAGGCTCGTTTATCAAAACATAATAAAGGTCGCGTGACAGCAACTAAACACAGGTTGCCACTAAAGCTTATTTATTATGAAGCATGTTTAAGCAGAAAGGATGCAATGAAAAGAGAAATATATTTAAAAACAGCTTGGGGAAAAAGATATCTAAAAAATAGGTTAAAAAATTATTTACAGAACGTCTGATGGGGCTTCATGTCCCGTGAGATGTCCCGCAGGGACTATCTCACTGGGACGAGGACACGGGACCCCATGAGATGCTCTGGAAGAGCTATCTCATAGGGGGAGGTGATAAAAATGAGAAAAATATTA
>DYGT01000007.1 GCA_020724555.1 Candidatus Microgenomatus sp. | reverse complement strand
AGAGCTTAATAATACAATCATTTTAGAAGAAGACTTTTCTGATCTTTAGAACCCTAGTTTTTCTTTGATGAAGATTAGGTTTATGCGCTCAGGCATAACCTCGGAGTTGACAATGAGGAGTTTTCTAATGCCGCTGTGCATTCCGTATGCTTCCATCATTCTTTCATCCTCGAGTTTGAAAGTATACTCCTCGATGCGCTTCATAGCCTCATCAATGTTTTTGACAATTTTTTGCGTCCCGACGACCCAAATCACGTGTGCCGCAGAAAAAGCATAGGGAGCCAACTGGCTGCCGGAATTTGAAGCGATGACTATTTTGCCATCTTCAGTAACCGCATGAACGCTGCCGACTACATAGTCTGGGGCGCTATTGATTCTTCGGGCTTGAGCTCGCTGCTCGCTTTCCGGCAGGGAAGTTATCTTTTTCCGGAGTGACACAAATTCCCGGGATTCATCAATTGCTGTGTCGAGTCCTATTTGTTGGGCAGTTGTGGAAGTCGCGGTCATAACGGTAGCTCCTTTTTGAATAAGGGACAAGGCCTTTTCTTTGGCTTCTTTGCCGCTTTCTACTACAAACACCTTGATCCCACCTGCCTCAAGCGCTTGCTTGGCTTTTTTTATACTTTGGCTATCGGCCAACTTGTCCCATTTCATATGTAGTATAATTTACACAATGTATTATACTTTGTAAAGTAGTTACAAAAAGTAAAGTATGAATAATAAATCTTGTGGAGTAGAAAATACAGTTAAAATTATCGGCAAAAAATGGACGATACTTATTATCAGGGATCTTTGTAATGGCAAAAAAAGATTTGGCGAGCTTACCCGCTCGCTTGAGGGCATAAGCCCCCGGACGCTTTCTCTTCGGCTTAGCCAACTAGAAAAAGAGGGGATAATCAAGCGCCGGGTGTTTAAAGAAATTCCCCTGCACACCGAATACTCGCTCACACCCAAAGGCGAGTCCTTACGGGATATCATCATAAAAATGCGGCAGTGGGGAGAAACCAAAGATTAAACCCTTAACTCCGAAAATCCATGCCTTCCTACTCGAACTCTGCTGAGAATACGAATCTAGTAAACACTAGTCCCATAATGTTAATGCTCCAATTTCAAAATTTTTTCCACAGACTGTTTAAGATTAGGAAGATCTTGCTCAATCGTCCTCCACACCTCTTCAGTATCCACCCAGTCATAATCGTGAACTAGAACATTTCTCATCGACACTGCTTCTTTGCTGGGAAGTTCAGGATGATTCTCTATAAAATCTTTGTTCAACTTACCCATCGCCTCACCGATTATTGCGATCTGTCTTATGACGGCATCCTGAGTTTTCTTATCCTTGTCGAATTCCTCGAAGCTAACTCCAGAAACATAGTCGTCTAATATCAGTTTTATTGCCTGGATAATATCTTCGAGATAAACCTTATTACTTTTCTCCATACAGCGTAATTAGTTGTTTATTAATGTAGGGTTTAAGAGATGGTTTGACATTTTTTCTGGAAACCAAATCCACTTCTCGATTAAATAAACTCTCTAGCTCAATAAGCACTTTTCCCTTTTCAAGCAAAGACTTGGTGCTTTTAAAATCAACCAACAAATCTACATCACTATCTTCCCGTTCTTGCCCAGTTGCAAAAGAGCCAAAAAGTCCAAGATAGGAAATATCATTAGCTTTGCAGATATTTTGCAATTGCTTTGTATCCACATTTAAGTTCATAGGTTGATTATAGCATTTTTACCGATGATTCTTCCCGGTCAAAGGTATAAGAAGAAAGTTACTTATGTTCTTAAGACCAAGGACTTGCCATTTTGAAGAAAAGAAGAAATCAATGAATCTCCCTCGAGCTTACGCGAAGTTTCACATTATTTATTTTTCAGCTATTTTTCAGCTATTACTGTATAATTTAAATGGTGAGAATTCTTATTGTCGAGGATGAGCATCGGATTGCCAACTCCATCAAAAAAGGCTTGGAACAAGAACGGTATGCTGTTGATGTTGCTTATAACGGCACAGACGGTTTTGATTTAGCCTCAGCCGAAGATTACGATGCTATCGTTTTGGATTTATTGCTTCCCGGAATGGACGGCTTGGAAGTTTGCAGGAGACTTCGTGAGGAGGGAAAACATACTCCAATCCTTATTCTGACTGCCAAAGGACAAACCCAAGACAAAGTGGCAGGACTGGACAGCGGCGCAGATGATTATCTTACCAAGCCTTTCTCTTTTGAGGAACTGCTTGCCAGGATAAGGGCTTTAATCCGCAGACCAAAAAATTCCCTGCCAATTGTGTTAACTGTCGGGGATCTAAAGCTTAACACTCAAAACTTTGAGGTGAAACGGGGCAAGCAAAAAATCCAGCTTTCAAGTAAAGAGTTTTCCCTGCTTGAATATTTAATGCGCCACCCCCACCAGACTCTGACTAAAGAGCAAATTATCAGCCATGTTTGGGATTATAATGCCGACATTTTGCCCAACACGGTTGAAGTATATATCCGCATTCTTCGCCGTAAAATTGACCTTCCCTTTAATGACCCGAAGGCCGGACGGGCAGGCAAAAAAGCATTGCTCCATACAGTCAGGGGCTTTGGCTACAAAATTGGAGATTAATTTATGTTTGGTAAAGCACGACTTAAACTAACCGCCTGGTATTTACTGATAATCATGCTGATTAGCATTGGTTTTAGCACGGTTATCTATAAAGTGCTGACGGCAGAATTAAATCGCTTTTCTCATCTTCAGGGGCTACAAATTGAAAGGCGTCTCAGCGGGCAGGAATTTATGTCACCCGAATCCCGTTTCCGCAATACTCCTCCAAGAATCCTTACTGATCCGGAGTTGGTTGAAGAAACAAAACAGCGTTTAATTTTCTTTTTGGTAATTATTAATGGCGGAATTTTGGTGGTCTCCAGTGGACTTGGCTATTTTCTTGCAGGAAAGACCTTAAAGCCGATTAAAAACATGGTCGACGAACAAAATCAATTTATTTCCGATGCTTCTCATGAACTTAAAACCCCTCTTACTTCTCTTAAGGCCGCCTTAGAGGTTCACCTCAGGGATAAACGCCTGACTCTTGCCGACGCTAAAAAATTAATTAAGGAAAATATTGAAGAGGTAGATAAACTCCAATCTCTATCTGAGGGGCTGCTTCGGCTGGCTTCTTACCAAAAACCAAACAATAGCAGCAAATTTGAGAAAGTGTCTCTTGCTTCGATAATAAAAAAATCAATCCAAAAAGTTAAACCGCAAGCCACAAAAAAGAAAATCACGCTTAAAGATAAATCCCAAAACTTTGAACTTGAAGCCGATCAATATGCGCTGACCGACTTACTGGTCATCCTTCTTGATAATGCCATTAAGTACAGCCCAAAAGAAAAATCAGTCACAATTGCTTCAGAAAAAACCGATGGCTCAATCCTGATAAGCGTATCTGATTATGGAATCGGAATCAATGAGAAAGATTTACCCCATATTTTTGACCGCTTTTGGCGTGCCGATTTCGCCAGAAGTAAAGACAGGGCAGTGGGGTATGGACTGGGGCTTTCTATTGCCAAAAAAATTGTTGAATCCCATCACGGCAAAATAAGCGTTGAAAGTACGCCCGGCAAGGGAAGTGTTTTTACCGTCCGGCTTCCTGTAAAGCACAAGACCCTATAAAATCAACTTCTTATTCTTCAGCTAATTTTCAGATTCGCTTTGTAAACTTCGCTCTATGAGTGTTGTTAGTAATGTTTTAAAAAGCCCTGCGAAAATTGTAGGCTGGTTCTCCAGGCGCTCGCTTCCTATAAAAATTGTTTTAATCGTCGCCGTTTTAGGAATTGGTTGGTTTATCTTCTCAAGCTTAACCAATGAAGCTCAACAGCCCGTGTCTCAAACCGCCATAGCCCAAAAGGGGACAATCGTTTCCACCGTTTCCGCTTCCGGTAACGTTCTGGCTGCCAACATTGTCAATGTTACAACCTAGGCCTCCGGAGTAGTGAAAGCAGTCTATGTCAAAGACGGCGATAAAGTGGCGGCCGGAGCGAAAATTGCCGAAATTGCCTTGGACAAAGAGGGTCAACAAAAAAATGCATCTAACTGGTCAAGTTATCTCTCGGCTAAAAACAGCGTTGACTCGGCTTATACCAACCTTTATACCCTTCAATCCGCAATGTTTGCTGCCAACCAAAAGTTTATAAACGATGCGGTTGCCAGAGATTTGTCGGCCGACGATCCCACTTATATTGAGCAAAATGCCGACTGGTTAGCCGCGGAGGCAAAATATAAAAATCAACAGGCAGTCATTGACCAGGCAAAGGCGGCTTTAAATAGCGCCTGGCTATCCTATCAATCCACCTCGCCTGTTATTACGGCTCCTATTTCCGGAGTTGTCAGTAATGTCGGGATTGTCCCTGGGATGGTGCTTACCCATGAAGCTACTTCAACAAATCAAACCACCAGCTCATCACAGCGAGTAGCCGTTATCCAAAACGAGGTAAATCCCATTATCAGCGTCAACATAACTGAAATAGATGTCCCAAAGGTAAAAATTGACCAAAAAGCCACAGTGATGCTCGATAGTTTAGCGGACAAAATCTTTAGTGGGAGGGTGGTAACAGTCGATAGGATCGGGACAACCAGCAACAATGTCACAAGCTACCAAAGCCTAATCCAGCTTGATACTCCCCTCTCTGAAATCTTTCCTAATATGGCGGCGAGCGCCAATATTATCATTGAGACCAAGGCAGATGTCCTTGTAATTCCCTCGGTGGCTATTCAGTTTCGGGCCGGACAAGCGTTTGTCAGAGTTTTGCGAGATGGCCGGGAACAAGCAATCCCGGTTGAAATAGGGCTTACTGGTGATACGCAAACAGAAATCGTGTCGGGGCTTTCAGAAGGCGACGAAGTCATTATAGGAACAATAAATCAACAAGGGGGAAGCTCTGCCTTTGGCGGAGGCGGATTTGGCGGAGGAGCCTTTAGGCCGGGAGGTTTTGCCGGTGAACAACAAAGATAAATATGATTCAACTTACTCATGTTTCAAAAATCTACAAAAACGATTCCGTAGAAACAATTGCCCTTGATGACGTCTCATTTGAGATAAAAGAAGGTGAGTTTGTGGCGATCATGGGAGCTTCGGGGAGCGGAAAAAGTACTCTTATGCACATTATGGGGGCGTTAGACCTTCCGACAAAAGGGACTTATCTTTTGGATAAAGAAAATGTCGGTAAACTAACAGACGATGAGCTTGCGGACATCAGGAATAGAAAAATTGGCTTTGTCTTTCAGGCGTTTAATCTTTTGGCGCGCACGACAGCCCTTAAAAATGTTGCCCTGCCTATGGTTTACGGCGGAATAGCAAAAAAAGAAAGAACAAAAAGAGCAAAGAAATTTTTAGAAATGGTTGGCTTGGCAGACAGAATTGACCACACGCCAAGTCAGCTTTCAGGAGGCCAGCAACAGCGAGCCGCGATTGCCAGAGCTTTAGTAATGAACCCAAGGCTTATTTTGGCAGATGAACCAACGGGTAATATTGCTACAGCCCAGGCAGAAGAAATTATGGCAATCTTTCAGGACCTTAACGATAAGGGGCATACCATAGTTATGATTACCCACGAACCCGACATCGCCGAACATGCCAAAAGGATTATTCATCTAAGAGATGGAAAGGTCGTCAATGACAGCAATCATCACCGGCAAAAAAGGACAAAGAATTAGCTTATGGACTTTTCAGAATTGTTTTTTGAAGCCATTGGCACCCTGACCTTAAACAAGCTAAGGACTGGCCTGGCAACTTTGGGGATTGTTATTGGGATTGGCAGTGTCATTGCTTTGGTATCTTTAGGCCAATCTTCCCAAAAAGCCGTTACTGAGCAAATTCAATCTCTTGGCTCAAATCTTCTTACGGTAATCCCGGGTGCCACGAGCAGCGGTTCTGTCCGGGGTGCAACCGGGGAAGCGACAAGTCTTACCTATGAAGACGCAAGGGCCCTACTAACATCTTCTGAAATTACAACCGTAAAAGATGTCTCTCCTGAATTTTCGCGAAGAACTCAAGTGACCACCGCGAAAAACAATACCAACACCCAGATTTTAGGCGTTACTCCCTCTTACAGTCAGGTGAGAAAGGTTAATCTCGCTTCCGGCTCTTTTATAAGCGAGCGGGACGTTGAAGCAATGACAAAAGTCGCCGTACTTGGCCCTCAGGTGGTTACTGATCTTTTTGGCGAAGGGGCGAACCCGGTTGGGCAATCAATCCGTATTAATAATGTTTCATTTAGGGTTGTCGGAGTTACTGAAAGCCGCGGAGGAACGGGCTTTCAAAATCAGGATGATATGGTGCTTGTGCCTTTGACAACCGCCCAAAAACAGCTTTTTGGAGCGGATTATGTGTCCTCGATTTCCGTTGAGGTCCATGACGAGAATGTCATGGCTCAAGCCCAAGATGAAATCGGTTATTTGCTTCTTGCCCGACACAAACTAAAAGACCCGGCAGCGGCCGACTTTACTATTTTTTCCCAAAACGACATCCTGGGGGCGGCGTCCAGCATTACCGGCACTTTTTCTGCTCTTCTTTCCGGCATTGCCGCCATTTCCCTTTTGGTTGGGGGAATAGGAATAATGAATATTATGCTGGTTACCGTTACCGAGAGGACAAGAGAGATTGGCCTGAGGAAAGCCTTGGGGGCTAAGAAAAAAATTATCATTACCCAATTTCTTATTGAATCAATAATTCTCACTTTTGCGGGTGGTGTTATCGGCATGGCGCTGGGGACCGGTACTTCATATGTTTTATCCCAGATAATTAATTTGCCTTTTACCCTGTCGCTCACTTCGGTCTTTTTGGCCATGGGGGTATCGGGAGCAATAGGAGTTCTTTTTGGCTGGTATCCGGCTTACAAAGCCGCCGGTTTACAACCCATTGAGGCACTAAGATATGAGTAAAAGTTAAACTTCAAGTTTTGCTTTTCTTAAAGTCATGGCATTGATGACAACAATCACGGAACTGGCGCTCATGAGAAGCGCCCCGACTGCAGGAGTAAGCCTGAACCCAAAGGGAATAAAAAGTCCTGCCGCGGCAGGAATTGCCAAGACGTTATAACCAACCGCGTAGATGAGATTTTCAACCATTTTTTTGTAAACTTTTCTTGCCAAGACAATAAGCCGCACTAAATGCTGGGGATTACTTTGCGTTAAGACAATGTCTCCGGCTTCCACCGCGACATCGGTCCCCGCTCCAATTGCCACTCCTGCATTGGCTTGGGTCAAAGCAGGTGCATCATTTACGCCATCACCAGCCATTATCACCACATTACTCTTTTCTTGAAGCTTACGAACATATTTATATTTATCCTCTGGCAGTACTTCGGCAAAAATAGTGTCTATCCCAAGCTTTTTAGCAATGGGTCGGGCAGCAGCTTTCGTGTCCCCCGTGAGCATGGCAACTTTCACTCCCAATTTATGCAGTTCATTAATCGCTTGTTTTGATTCCTCTTTAATCTCATCGCTAAGTGCTATAACACCCAAAAGCTGCTCCTGGCTTGCCACAAAAACCGGTGTCCTACCTTCCTCAGACATCTCGTCCAATACTTTTTGCGCTTTGTCGCTCCACACTCCTGTTTCCTCCATGAGTCTTTTATTCCCCACAAAATATTTCTTGCCCGATAGCTCCGCTTCCATCCCTCGTCCAGCCAAGTTTTTTACCTTTGTAACTTCCTTAGGTTTTATCTTTTCCATAGCCAAATGTTGGTAAATTGCCATACCAATAACATGCGATGAGTTTGCCTCAATGGCCCCGGCTATTTCCAAAAGCTCGTTTTTGGACCCAACGAAGGATTCAATCTTTGTTACACCAAATTCGCCTTTAGTAAGCGTTCCTGTTTTATCAAAAACCACATAGGTAGCATCCTTGACAACTTCAATCTTTCCCATGTCTTTAATAAAAACTCCGTTGTTTACGGCAAGCCTGGTGGCAATGGTAGAAACCGTCGGGATAGCCAGTCCCAGAGCATGGGGGCAAGCAATGACCAAGACTGTAATTGCCAGCGTTGCCGCAAAAACAAGGGGTTGCCCGACTATAACCGACCATACTATTAAGGTCAGAAAGGCCACGCCCAAAGCAGAAAATGTAAGCCATTTGGCCGCCCTATCAGCCAACTTTTGTACGGAAGGCTTGGTTTGTTTGGCCGAAGCTATCAGATTTTGTATTTGCCCAAGCGTCGAGCTTTCGCCCACACGGGTGAGCTTGACCTCTACCGACCCGTCAATATTAATTGCCCCGGCAACAACTCCACTTTTGACAGATTTTTCAACCGGTCTGCTTTCACCGGTAATATGGGATTCGTTAAAATTTCCTCCACCCTTTACAATGATTCCGTCTGCCGGCACTTTTTCCCCTGCTTTAACAATTACAATATCTCCTTCTTTTAAAGATGCAATTTCTACTTCCTTTACGCCGTTATCGGTTTTCAGGTGCGCTTCTTTTGGGAGTAATTTTGCCACCTCAGCAAGGGCATCACCGGCGGCAGAGCTGGACTTAGCTTCCAGAAAGTGGCCAAAAAGAAGAACCCAGATAAGTGTTGAAATCTCCAGATAAAATTCAACTTCAATTGCCGGGATAAAGGTTGAGGCAGCAGAAAAAAGATAACCCGCACCAACTCCAAGCGAAACTAAGGTCATCATTCCGTATTGTCGGGATATAATTTCGTGCCTTGCATGTTGAAAAAAGACTAAGCTGAAGTAAAAAATGATTGTGGCAATACCAAACTCCAAATATGGCCTAAGCACAAAATCCGGAGTCCCTAAAAATTTTACTGCCGGTTCGGAAAAAATAGCCAGGGGAACCAAAAGGGCAGTAACAATAAAAAAACGTTTCAGAAAATCTGCTGCAGCTTCCGGGCTTGCCATCATGCTGGCGTGGTCATGGTGCTCGTGCCCACCACCATCTTTCATTTCATCCATTGGCACTAGATCCATTTTACATTTGGGGCATTTTCCGGGTTTATCCGATATAACTTCGGGGTGCATCGGACAGGTGTATTTCTTAGTCATTTCTTTGTTTTTTCTTGAAAATTTTAAGTAACTCATTTACAGCTTTTTCTTTATTGTTTTTGAATTGATCCGCGGCATGGATTCTTAAATGGCGTTCCAAGATAAGCCCGTCAAGGCTCTTGAGGGAATTCTGAATCGCGAGTGACTGGTCGAGAATATCAGTGCAATACTCATCCTTATCTATCATTTTAAAAAGACCGTCCAGTTGGCCTTTAATAATATTTATCCGCCTTTCGGCCTGACCTTTAAAGCCTCCGTTGTCCATAATAAATATACTATATACCCCCCTAGGGTATATG
This sequence comes from Candidatus Microgenomatus sp., assembly GCA_020724555.1. GTDB lineage: Bacteria > Patescibacteriota > Microgenomatia > UBA8517 > UBA8517 > DYGT01. Next base: position 70,871 of record DYGT01000007.1, on the reverse strand, counting down.
TCAAGAGATGATTTATCGGGCCAATCTCTCAGGAGATTGGTTTTTATAAGTGTCAATATATTTTTGGATAGGAGCTTTATCGGCAGTATCTAGTTTCATCATCCTTCCCCAGGAAACCACCGCGATTTTTACATCATTTGCACCCCTTGGTGAAACTATCGCACTCCCTGAGTTTTCCCTACCAATTTCCTCTAAAATATTTTTTTCATCATCGCTTATATCTTTATAAGAAATCCAGATACCTCCGTGTTCCAAAGCATGGACTGCGGCTTTATCGTCAATCTCTTTGTCATACACACCCCAGTTTTGTGCTTGTGCAAAATGAGGCCCTGACGTTGGCGGATTTGTCTTGTATTCCACAGTTGTTTCAGCTGAAACATGCTCGACGCCCTCGATCGGAAATTCTTCTACCTTTCCCTCTAAAGACACTTCATTTACCTCCTGCTCAAAGGCTAGCTCTTGGGGAGACTTTTGAGTCATGAATTTGTATCCGCCAATTAGAGCTACAAATAAAACAACCACAATGCCGATATTTCTTGCTTTTTTAACAAAATCAGCCTTTTTCTGTTTTTGTCTCTTAAGCTCCTTGATTTTTTGTTTTCTTTCCCTTTTTGGCAGATCGTTCCACTCGCTTGGGTAGTCTATGTCAGACATAATTTAAATATATACTACAATATGTAGTAAAAAAACGAAATATGTAATTATTGTTTAAGCTCTAAGTTAAACGCCGGGCTTCCCAGTTTCGCCAAAAGAAAGGCCGAGATAACTGAAAAATTATTTGTAAAAATAAGAACCCCAAAGACAATTAAAATTATTCCCCCAACCCTATTTAACCAAAATGAGTATTTATTAAGGCTCTTAAACAGTGGCCAGAATTTATCAAAACCTAACCCTATCAAGACAAAGGGTGTGCCAAGGCCGAGCGCAAAAAGAACCAAAAGCGGCAATCCGGCAATTAAGCTTGACTTGGAGCTAACCCAAAATAAAATTGCAGCCAAGACCGGTCCCACGCAAGGAGTCCAGGCAAAGCCGAATGTAGCTCCAAGAGTAAAGGCGCCAATATCCTTCGTGCTCTTTTTCAGGACGAAGGTTCTGTTTAGGAGGGGAATGTTTACAAATTTTCCTAAAAACAAGCCAAAAAAAAATAAAAACACTCCTGCGATTTTATTTAGAAGCGGTCTGTAGCTTCCCAGTATCCTTGCCAAAGAGTTAACAGTTAGCCCCAAAAGTAAAAATACAAACAAAAAACCAGAAGTAAAAAGTAGTGAGTTTCCCAGGAATACTCTTTTATGTTTCCCTTTTATCTCATCGGGGGTAACGCCCGCCAGAAAACTTATATAAACAGGAGCAACCGGTGCCAGGCAACCCGCAAAAAAAGTAAGAAAGCCTGCCAAAAAGGCGATTGCCAGATTAAGTAAAGTAAAAGGAACCATTGTCCATGTCAGCTTTCAGAAAGCATAGCGTCGATTGCTTGTTTTAGTTGAGGATATGGTACGGCTCCCGGAATAAGTTGTGTTTCGCCTGTCACGGTATTAAGCAATATATTTCCCGGAGTTCCCGTCACACCTGCTTTGATACCAGATTGGTAATCTTCTTCCACATGACTCGCAAACTCTCCGGAATCAAGGCACGCCTGAAACTGTGATTTGTTAATACCCACACTGGCTGCCAAATCGGGAAGTGTGCTATTGTCCAGCCCGTTGTTTGATGGTGTAACCTCAAATATCTTATCTGTTAACTTCCAAAAACCATCGTCACCTGCAAGTTTTCCTGCACACTCAACAGCTTCAGCTTGTTTATCGGCTTTTGAGTGAAGCTGGTCCAAGGGAAAATGCCTATATACCCACATCACGTCATTGGGATACTCCTTAATGGCCTGGCTTGCTGTGGGGTGAAAAGCTTTACAAAAAGGGCATTCCAAATCAGAGTATTCAATCAAAGCAATTTTTGCATTCCTGTTGCCTCGCACATGGTCTTCTTCATCAACCGGTTCTACTTCTCCTGCTTGTGGAGGAGCTTGGGGAGCTGCCTCTTGAGGATTACCAACTTTGGCTGTACCGGCCGCTACTCTAGTACTTGTGCTACTTTCGAGGTTTTGAACTTTTTGCCAAAGAATACCGACTCCAAAAGTAAGACCAATTACCACAACAAGAAGCACTGGTGTCAAATTACTTGGAAGGGTAAATGTATAACTTTTTTTAGACATACTACAAAGTGTAGTAAAAAATCTGTTTATCTGTCAATAACTAATTAGAAGAAATTTCATTGATTATCTTATGCATACTTCAGAAAAATTATGTGAATTACCCCATGAAGCGTATGTTTGGGTAGGTAGAAGATAAAGGGCCAAACCAACGGTTACTGTCAAAACAGAAAGGACCGCATTTCTCCTGCTTATTTTATGATCAATTCTTTTTGAAAAAGAGGGAAAAATAGGAAAACGAGTCTCTGTTTCTACTTTAGAAAGCGCCAAATCTAAAGAAGTTGCTCCGTTTTGTAAGCTACTAACGAAATCGTCAGCTTCTTTTTCCAGCAGAGATCTGAAATATTTGTGTAGATCCTTATAGACTGGAATGAAAAATAAAGTGTCCGAAACAATCTCGCTGATAATGAGCATTAGCGGGTGTCTGTATTTGGCATGGTAATACTCATGCAAAACCACCGACTCCAGCTCCTCAGGTTCAAGTTTGTCTATTAATCCCGTCGAAAGAATAATTTTAGGCCCTGACCAATCAATTGTTAAGGCAATGTCTTTTTTTAAATTAACAACGAAAATAAGGTTTTTTTCAACTTTATTCTTTTCAATAACGTTTAATAGCTTTCCGGGGATAACATTGCTTTTACTATTCAAAAGTGAGGCTAATTTCTTTTGGGTCTTGATATAAGAAAAGATTGCTTTGACGAAAAATATAGCTATAGAAAAGAAAGTGAGAACCAATAATCCAAACCCAATGTGTTGTAAACCGGAAGCTAAAAAACCAGACGAAACTTGCCTGCATACTTCAAGGAAGTGTTCTAATGTAAAAAAAGAATATTTTTTAAGAAGGCCAAAAAGAAAAAACACTGATGAAATAAAAACAGTAACTATTATTAAAAAACATCTCAACTCTTTTTTCACAAAATTCCTTTTAATTATCATAAATAACATTTTGCCAAGCTTTGCTTTAGCCGAAGGCCAAGCTTTGGTTATATAAATTATCTTCTTTTTTCAAGCTCATCAGTAAATGCCGTAACTGCATCAGTGCCATATTGATTAACCAATGAATCAATGATTCTTTTGACCATTCCTTTGGCCACTTTTTCTTTCGTATTCTTTGGGGTATATAAATAGGCTTTACCCACCTTTTTTCTTGTTAAAAACCCCTTTTTTGTCAGCCTTGTCATTATTGTCATTACAGTGGTATAGGCGATCTTGCGAGACTTTTTGAGACAAGAATGTACATCTTTCACCGAAACCTCCTTACTACGCCAAACGCAGTTCATTATTTCCTGTTCAAGTGGACCCAAATTGTATGTAGTCATATACTCTACAGAGATTCTAGGAGTTTTGCAGCCAACAATCAACCTTCCTTTAAGACAAACTACCACCGGCTTACGCCAGATGGTATTTTGAAACACTCGTTTAAGCGAGATTGTTTTGAGCTTACATCCCCGTGCTTACCTGCCTGCCGGCAGGCAGGCGCATGGAGTTTTACGCTCACATGATAAAGGCGACTATTCCGTCAAGAGATTTAATATGATAAAAGGGTGTAAAATATGCATTGACAGGTACCCCTTAAAATACACACAGTTTCTATTACGCAAGTAACAAGCTTGCTTATATACTTGAAACACAAAAGGAGGTGAAACTGTGCAAAGAAAGACAGTCGCAAAAGAAGTTAAAAAGGAGATTTTGGGTAAAGTTAAAACAGGTGAGCCAGACTCCAGTTTATCTGAAAAGTATGGGGTCAGTAGAAAAACAATTTACAATTGGTTAAGGGGTGGAGTAGCCAAGCAAGTTAGCTGGATGGAACACGTGAGGCTCAAAAAAGAAAATCAACAGCTCAAAGAAATCATTGGAGTGCTCACTTTTGAGCTGGAGAAAACAAAAAAAAAGATATCTGGTTGAGCTAATCCAAGGGAAAGTTAAAAATGTCTCCAAAAGTCTAATTTCAAATTTATTTGGGGTATCCAGAGAATCACTATATCTACACTCAAACAAACTTAAAACCAAGGATGAATCCCTGAAAGAACAGATACTACAGGTCTTGGAATTAAACCCAAGCTATGGCCACAGAAGGATTGCTATTGCTTTATCCACTCCTCAACATCCTGTTGGCAAGAAAAGAGTGAGAAGGGTGATGAAGCTTTACTCTATTAAGCCATACAAAAGGAAAGCCAGGTGGAGCAAAAGGAGAGATTTGAGAAAACCTGATGCTGGATATTCAAACATGATTAAGGGCACTTGCCCTATTGGACCAAACATTGTTTATGTTGGTGACTTTACATATTTAAGGTGGGAACAGTAAAACTATATATTTAGCCAGATTTATGGATATTTATACCAGAGAAATTGTAGGCTGGAATATTTCAATCAGACACACCAAAGAACTGGTAATTGAAGCCTTACTTGAGGCTGTTATCACTCAAGGCAAACCGCAAATTGTTCATACAGACCAAGGAAGTGAATACAAATCAAAAGAATACACTCAACTAACAAACAAGCTGGGTATCAAAATCAGTATGAGTAAAAAAGGTAGTCCTTGGGAGAATGGATATCAAGAATCTTTTTACAACAATTTCAAGACAGATCTGGGACTGGAGTTTGAGAGATTTAATACAAAATTGGAGAACTAGTGGAGGCTATCCATCAAGTAATCCACTACTACAACCACCAAAGAATACACACCAAACTAAAAATGCCACCAACCCAATTTAGACAGTTATCCGTTTAGAGACAGAGTGTGTAGTAAAAGGGGTACTTGACATCTAGAATAAATTTGGAGAAAAATTAAACACCACAAGGTAGTCAGAAAGGCCAATTTCAAGGTAAATATCCGAATGTCGAGCGTACCGTCCGAATGTTTCAAATAAAAATAGCTGTTTTGAACGAAAGATTGGGCTTTTTGAAGTATCTCGGTCACCTTGCGCCCTGTTTTGCTGAGCATGTCGGTCTTGAACCTTTCAGACCCATAAGTAGTGTATCACGAGTGAGGCTAAACGAGACAAATGAGACAGTATAAAAAGGGAATGTCTCAAAAGTTGTTGATATATTTTGATATACTTAGGATATTAACCTAAGTATGAATGGTACAACCCTCAAAGTTGTTAATTTGTACTTGTATGCAGTCCTATAATAAATATGGCTATATTTTCTTATTTGTATTTCTAGCGTTTTATCAAATTCTCTATCTTCAATTTCTATCATGAGATTACCAGCTGCCCTCTCAATAGCGGGCGCTAATAATTGCCTCTGGTAATCTTCCAGTGCAGTTGAGTATTCATCTAATTTTTCCTGTACAAGAGTTGTTAATTCTTTTTCTATTTCAAGATAGATTTTCAATTTATTTGGCAATCTTTTATAAGGACAGTCTGGAATCAGCTCAAAAATAATGAGTCTTTTCGTTTGTTTGTAGTTAAAACCCAAGACTGATGATAAGCGTTTCACTACATAATTTAATCTCTTCCTCTTATATTTTTCTCTAATAAAAGTGACTATAGCTTTGCCTGAGTATGAATTTGCAAATAGATAAAACCTTACCTCTTGATACCGCTTTTGCCTCATATTCGGTATAATAGCGGTAAAGCTATGAAAATAGAAAAGAAAGTTCAACCACCATACTTTGAGGCAATATTAAAAGGTGACAAAAATTTCGAAGTTAGGCTTAATGATTTTGAATGTAACGAAGGAGATGTTTTGAGTGGGATCCAGAGAAAAAAGATTACACAGGCAGAACTCTTGAGAAGAAAGTAACATATATTGTCAAAACTCGTGATTTACCATTTTGGAGCAAAGAGGAGATAGAAGAAAAAGGGTATCAAATCATTGGTTTCAAGCCAGAAGAATAAACTTCAACAGCATCCTTAAACATTACCTCTCCGGTTTTTCCCCACTTAACATAGTTTGTAATTTCAGAAGCAGGAATAAATTTTCTCTCCCAAGTATTCCCATTTGCAGGATCAGGAGTTTGAGAATTCAGTTTTTTGAGTTTTGCAATACATCTGACTTGATATATGGCTTTATCAGAATTAACATCATCCGGAAACGTAACCTTTTGGACACCTAATGGTTTGATATCTTCGATCTCTACATCCACTTCTTCTTGAAGCTCTCGCTTTAGTGTTTGCTCAATAGATTCACCTTCCTCTGGGTGTCCTCCTGGAATTATCCAGCTACCGCTATTAGATTCACGACAAATTATGACTTCATTTTTATCGTTAAAAACGATTCCGTAGACCTGAGTTATTGGAGAGTAATTCTCAAGATTGTCAGTTTTAATCCAGGTATTTGTAACCTTAGTGCCTTTGTATAAATATGTGTCTTGATGATATTTCATTTGACCAAAAATTTAAGAATGAAATCAACATACAATTTCTGAACCAATCTTTTGTCTTTTCCGTTTAACTTTGAGAAGTTGTGATTTGCTCCTTCAACAATCACTTTTTCTTTTTTGGCATGCTTATAACTTGCAAACAATTTATCCTGCGCTTCAATGGGCACCACGTCATCCTTGCTTCCTTGGAGAAAAAGTAGTTCTCCGTTAAATTTTGCAGCCGAATCAAGAATTTCTTTTTCAGTTGGACAGGTTGAAAGAATTGGTTTTGTGGAATCTGACGGTCTGGTTCCAAATCCAGCCAACACGATTTTATCAATATATTTAAACTTATCTTTTAAAGTTGTAGTAACGGTTCCACCGATTGAATTAGCTACTATATAAAATCTCAGCTTTCCTTTCTCGATACCAAAAAGATATTTACTTTGGTCAAGAATCAAATCAATTGCATCTCTCAAATCTTGAGCTTCTTGCACAAAAGTTTTACCCTTGAATGACTCTTGTTGCTTTGAATAAGTCCCATCTGGAGGGAAGATATTCCAGTCACGAGAGGAGGAAAACTGGACTACATTGGCTATATTTTTCTCCAGTGTCCTGTTTCCCAAAAAACTTTGACTTAGAACCTCTGTCTCCAGACATGGCATATAACCCATGCACATTAAGATACACTTTATTTGTTTTCTTTTTAGTTTTGAAAACATCAAGTCTGATGAATGATTTATAATTGCCTTTTAAATAAATATTCATAATTCAGTAAGCAACTCCTTAATCACCTCATCAAATATTTCCTTCTGGCTGGGGAAATTGAGGTGGTCTTTTAACTCATCTTTTTTCACCCATTTAGTATGTCGTATCTCACCTGGGTCAGGATTAATCTCATCTTTGCCTCCGCTAAATTCAACCAAGAATATATGCTGTCTTTGACCTCTAAAAGTTTTGCCGTTTCTTTTTTTGATATCTTTGACGATAATGAAATCAGGCCAATCATACTCTATTTGTTTTTCACTTTTTGCAAGGATTTTGAATTTTTTACTTCCAAGCTCTTCAGATAATTCTCTTAATAAGGCTTCTTCAGGAGTTTCTCCGTCTTCGATTCCGCCACCAGGAAAATTCCAGTCATTTTCTCCATAGCTATGTAGTTGGACTAGGAGAAAATTTTTGTCTTTGTCTATTATTACTCCAAGTGATTTATCTCTATAACCTAAGCTATCAGACTTTAGTAAATGGCTAACTGTTGCATGTAGTTCTAGAAATTGAAGTAAGACATTTCTTGTTGCTTCAACAATTAACGGTTTTCTGCCACGGACCAATTCTCTTGTATAGTTTATAACTGGCTCGTCAACCTCTTCTTTGTATTTACGCACATATTCTCCAAGATATTTATTTTCCTTTAATATCTGTTGGTGAAAATCAGGAAGCAAGAACCTAGTCGAAAAACAACTCGCTATAGCCTCACCTTTGCCAAAGATTGAAGTGCAGCAAAACATCTCGAAATCCTCATTCTTATTTTTGTGATATCCGACTTCTATCCCAATCCCAAAATCGACATCTTCAACACTTTCAAATGCAGCCTTAGCACGGTTAAGTGAGCCCGTTTGAGTTTCTTCTTCAGTGATTGGCTGATCGGAAACTCCACTTTTGACATCCGTTGGGACAATTTCAGCACCTATCCCAATTTCATCCAAAACTTCTTTTAGATATCCAATCTTCTGTTCGGATGTAGTTCCAACTGCAATTTTTAGAGTTTTCATTTAATAAATGGATTTTCTGATTCAAATAATATTTCTGGGGTGTGGTTGTTTATTCTGTCTTCAGAAATGCCATATTTTTCAGAGTAAAGTGTGTCAACAGCACAGAATTTTGCTTTTGAATAATCAAGTCCAAGTTTCTGAGCTACTTCTTTTACTTCCTCTTCAGATTTGCCTTCAATTTCAACAAACGGCTCAAGGAAAGGCAATTCATCAATTGTTATTTCGACATCCTTTAACTTCCAAAGTTCTCGTTTGCTTTCTTGATATGCTTTTTTGATACATCCAATGCTTTCAAAAAGATTTACTGCATTTTCAAAATTATCAATTACAAGTTGTGTTTCTTTTTGATTTTCAATTTTATCTCCATCAACAATTTTGAGGCTCATTGTGATTTTGTCTCCTTCATCTCTCACTCTTAGCCATCCTCCTTTTATTTCATGACTTTTTGGAAGATTAAAAACACAACGCTTTTGAAGATACTCCTCACGAACTAACTTTGCCCCAGCTTTTTTAAGTTTTTCTCTTGCTTCATCTTTACTGATATCTGTGAATGTTGCTTCAAATTCTGTGTACATAGTTATTTTTCTAAAAAGCTCTCTATTTCTTCAACAATTTTAGTAAAAACTTCAGGCGAGACTGTTTGTTCGGTTTGCCTAGCATAATGATGCCCAAATTCTTTGTCTTCAAATTTCTGGCCCGCAAATTCAACTGGATTTTTATATCTTGGTCTCATATGCCAATGCACCCAAGGGTGGGGATTTTCTTCTTGATAAGCATTATTCATAAGACAAGTCCAATTAAACATTGTTGCGCCAAACTTTTGTTTAAACCCTTTTTCAATCTTTCGAGATAGTTCTGCAAAATCAAGCCATTCTTCGCGAGTTAACTCACTCATTGCTCCTACATCTCTTTTTGCAAAAACAACACAACGACCCAAGTAATACTGATCAGGGTTGAGATATACTTCCCAATACTTAGTCTCAAAAACAAAATCGTGCTGTTTTTCAGTCATATTAGTTAATATATTTAGAAATTATTTTTAACAACTCATCATCCGATAATTCTGTAGCTGATAAATTAACAATTTCATTCCAATTTTTCCAAAAATCTTGGGTTTGTTCTGGTAAGTGAATTGGAATATTATACTTTTTAGCCAAATCATCTGGCTCAAGGGCATGGTCAAAAACTTCAATTTCACAATTGTATGCATCTTTTTTGCCAAACTGGTAAGTTAATTTGATTTCAAAATTTTTGGTTTTAAATAACTTATTCTCGTATTGCATTATTGGAGTTAGTACCTTTTCATCTCGCATCGCATTCATAAAAATCTTGTACATGTCAAAAATTATTTTGGGGTCAGAAGGCAGAGGAATTGTGATTTCCTGGCGGTTTTGTTTCTTCCAATCACCAACTTTTTGAATAATCTCAGCTTTTCCATTGGTAATCCTGATTCTTGTATCTACATCCGCCCATCTGTAATCTGTTGATTGAAGCGAAAGCCTTTTGACAATTTCAGGATCTCCAAACTTTTTAACTAGACGAGCAAGTACCTTCTCATACTCTACTTTCGATAAAATTGTGAGTAGTTCTTTCTCTTCAGTCATTTGAATCCATCCTTCCTATATATTCTCCCTCTCTTGGGAATCCTGCTTTGTAATCCGTAAGAAGCTTTTTACTCAAAGGTTTAGGATAAAGATTATCTGGTAAATTATTTAGATCTAGCCATTTTGGCCATTTCTTGCCGTCAAACTCTGAGTCAGGGCGCTCGTCTATTTCCATAAACTTATTAATATCTCCCAAGATAAATAGCTCAAGACTGTGTTCATTTTTCTCTTTAAGAATAAAATCTCTGACATAGAGTATTTTCTTAAAAGTAAATTCAACATCATTGCCCAACTCCTCCTTAATCTCCCGCTTCCAACCATCTTCAATAGTTTCCCTAAACTCTAGCTTGCCCCCAATATAAAAATAATAATCATCCATTGAATCATAGTAAGCCAGAAGCTTATCCTCCTTAATAATTACTAATCTGAGTCTGATTTTAATTTTATTTTCCATAGATGAGGCTAGTTTAGCATAGATAGCTAAGAAGTAAGAAGAGTAAGGTCTTTTTTACAGGTTTTACAATTGCAATTAATCTCTGAGATTTCTTTTCTTCCACCAATTGGGTTGGCAACATAATCCAGAATTTTGCTCCAAATTTGATATTTCTTCTCAACATTGGAAGTCCCTACAAATCTCTCAACTAATCTTGCCATTTTGGGATCCCATTGCCTTAAATCCGGAAGTAATCTTTTATTGCTTAGCCACCACTTGCCATTAATATGGTAATGATATTTGAGGATGTCATTTATGTTTATAGATAGAGCAAGAAGTGCTGTCGCTTTGTCACTTTTCAGGTTTCTCTTTGCCTTGTTATCAGAGTGGTAAAGCATAAAGTGGATTTGTTGAAAATCTTGCTCTGTTGCCTTTGGGCGCATATTGGAATATGTTTGTTTTAGTTTCTTAAGCTCTCCATTTTTGTCAAAGACAATAATTGATTCAGCAAGCATGGGCAGTCTTTCACCCTTTTTGACTACATCGTCGTTAATTTCTTTTATTTGAGACAGAGATCTAAAAGTAATGTCAAGCTTAATTCCATTAATAATTGGGTGGTTGATTTCTTTACAATTATTATCCTCATCAACGATAACCATAACATCAAGATCGCTATTTTTGTCTTGCTCTCCTCGTACTACTGAACCGAAGATATAAGCCGCAAGATAGCGATCGTATTTTTGAAGTTCTTCTATTTTCTTGTAAGCACTTAAAAATGGTTCACGCAGTTTTGACTTAGACATTTCTGTATTATTGACCTAAGGCAGGCTATAATCAAGACATGTTAACGCAAGATGAGGAAAATTATTTAGCCAAAATTGATCCGACAAGGAAGGTCAGCATTTCGGCATTTGATCCAAGAGCAAAAGAAACTGGAGATTTAATAGTCAAAAGAATCAAAGACAAATTGCCTGATGCTCGTGTGTTATTTATGGGGGCAACAGCGCTTGGAATTGCAGGACAAAATGATATTGATATTTATGTGTTATCAGAATCTAGTAAATTTGGTGAACACTTACCGATTTTAGAAAAACTCTTTGGCAAACCTAAAAATATTCATGAAACTTTTATCGAATGGTCATTTACTGAGAAAGGATATCCAGTAGAACTCTATTTGACTGAGCCACCAGACAGACAAATTAAAGTCTATGACATACTCAAATCAAACAAAGAGTTGTTAAAAGAATATGAGGAGCTAAAACTTAAATTTAATGGCAAGAGTTTTATAGACTACCAGAGAGCAAAATATATGTTTTACAATAAAATCCTAGAAACATGAGTAAACACCAAAAAGTTGCAGTTATAGTTTGGACAATTGACACGGAAGGGAACAGAAGATTCTTACTTCGGCATAACAAGCCTTTTAACGGATATGAGGATGAGTGGACCATTATCTTTGGAGATATTGAACCCAATGAAAATTTAGAAGATGCAGCAAAAAGAGAAGTATCAGAAGAGTTTGGAATTGGATATCTAGAAGAAACTAAAAACCTAAATTACAAAATTGAATTTGAAGGCAAACATAGACTAACAGAGATTCATTTCGTAGCATTAAAAATCAGGGATTTAGATACGCCTATTACTTTGAATGAAGAAAGTATTGGTTACGATTGGATGAGACTTGAAAAAGTAAAAGAAATTATGAAGCATGAAGATGAAAAGAAAGTCTTTGAGCTGGTATAAGGGATAGTTGAAATTATAATGGTCGCTGGGCCCGAGCTTGCTTCTTCAAATTGTAATACTCTTTCGAGTTTCCCTTAACCACTTCTACAGGATATTTCTTTGAAGCTTTAATCAATTTGTTTTCAACTGCAGTTCTCAAATCAATTTTAGTTTTGTCCGCAAGTTTCAAGAGATAAATTGCCACATCCGCAAGCTCATCTGCCAGTTCCTCTTTGTTTTCTTTAATATGCTTAGCAACTTTTCTTTCATTCTTCCACTGGAAGTGTTCAAGCACTTCTGCTGCCTCAAGCGATAGCGAGATTGCTAAATCTTTGGGTTTTTGTGCCTTCTCCCATCCACGCTCTGCTACCCATTGGTTAATTTTCTTAGTGAGTTCTTTGATATCTGACATGAAGCTATTGTACCACTTCGGCTTCGGATAATTATCTGAATGTTTTACCTGAGATTTTTTTATCGTTTACCTCTTAAAAATCACATAATATTGCTGAATTCAAGCAGTTGTTATAGAATATCAGAATGTTATGTAGTTGTATAACGGAATCAAAGTCAGCATGTTAAATAAAGAAATTGAGACACCTCTATCTCTGGAATTTGGCGAAAAACGAATTGCGCCTGAATTAGAGGCTCAAAAGATTGGAGTAGGAGTGCTTATCTTGGCAGGAGGAAAGGGCTCTAGACTAAAAAAGTCTGACGACCCAGACTTGCAAACTTTGCCCAAGCCATTAGTGCCAATAGACTCAGGTGATGGCAGATTACCGATGTTGGACAATGCTCTATATGGTATTTTTGCAACAGGAATAAAAGATGTTGTTTTGTTAACTAGTTCTGACCCAGAAGCCCAAGGTTCACTTATAGAAGATCATACCACTGCCAATCATCAAAACACAGTCAGATTTATCAGAGAAGAGCAACCGTTAGGGACAGCGGGAGCTGTATTTAACGCTCTTAATCTATCCGAATACTCAACTGTAGCGATTGTACCAGCAGATACATTATTCCCCTTCAGTTTGTTACCTCAGATACTTGAAAACCACAAGGCTCAAGATACATCTATTACTTGGGTTGTAACAACATCTCCTGGAGAAAATGCCCAAAACTCTGGGAGAATATTAGTTGATCCCCTTAGCCGAAATGTTGTTCATACCTTTGAAAACAATCCCAATATAGACATCAGCTTGTTTTCTGACGGACTAATTCCAAGTACAAGCGTGGGTGTGGCTATCGCCAATCGGGAATTTTATTTGCTTACATATCAAAAATTTTTACAAGAAAGTGGCGATCTTAGAGTCGTTGACATGTATAGACAGTTTATCCCTTGGCTTATAGATAAAGGTGTCCAAGTGGGGACATTTGATATCGGTCAGCCTGCTCCAGATCTTGGTACTCCAGAAAGACTAAGGCAATTCGGGAGGAAAGATTAATTTTACTTGTTCATTCTCTCCAGTATTAATCGCCTGATTACATCAGCCTTACTGGCCTTATCTTGTTTGGAGTATCTTTCAAGAAAGTCTATCATCTCATCGTCTAGCATTAAGTTGAATCTATTTTTCAAAGTTTTCTTTTCGGCGTTTCTCAGAAAATCTTTGATTGTCTTCTCCAACCCTTTTTTGTCATTCATTGAATACCTCCTTAAGGACAATAGCCTGTTTGGGTCACCAACCAACACTCCATGCGGTTCATTTTGGTGAAGCACTAAAACTGGCTTCAGATAACCTAATGCAATAGTCATGTAATGGCCAGTTCCAATGCTGGGGGCAGTTCCTTCAACAATAACAACATCACATTCCTTGATTTGTTTCGTCAATCTTTGAAAATCCTGCTGGTGCTGTTCTCTAGTATACTTGTCCGTATCATGGTAATCGCGTTTGAGCATATGATCAGCAAATACTGTATGACCATGGTCTTTGCAAATTTTAACAATTAAAAGGTAGGCTTCTTCATAATGCTCTTTGGCAAAGATTGAGGAATGAAAAAATATTTTCATATTATTGGAGCGATTTATTCTGTTATTACAGAAGGTTTAGAAAATCAAGACCGAGGTATCCCACCTCAACATCGGTCATCTTGCCGCTACGCAAAAGCTTTCTGAAATCTTCTAGAGTTAGGAGTTCAAGTTCTACAAATTCATGCTCACCTGTCTGGGGTTCACTGACTTTCTCACAATCAGTTGCGACAAAGCAGTATCTGTTCATTGTAGAGTAGGCATCGTCAAAACAGGTGGTGACAAGTTTTACCTTGCCTTTATATCCTGTTTCTTCAAGTAATTCACGCTCCATTGTCTTTTCTGGTTTTTCATTGGGATCAACATAGCCGCCGGGCAGCTCAAGGAGAACTTCTTCCGGTCCAGGTCGATATTGCTTTACAAGAATTACTTGTTTATTTTTTGTTATTGCCAGAACTCCAGCTGCTGGACCTTCTCTTTTGATATAAAAGTCAGTTTCTTTTCCATCGGGAAGTTTAAACATTACTTTTTCAATTTTGCGACTATATTTTTGAAAGGCTATTTCTCTCGAAAGCTCTTGCCATTTTTGTACTTTTGTCATTTGAGTTATTATAGTTCACCTAGGCTGTTAAGACAAGCTAACAATTGCGTATGATCAATTTCTCGAGTAGCTAGCCATCCTTTTTTGTGAATAATATCTGCTCCCCTGAAAGGAAGATCAGCACCACATAGCGAGCTTATCCTTCCACCAAACTCCTGGACGAGCAATACACCTGCGGCATAGTCCCATAAAGCAGCGGATTGCCCGTCCTGAGGAAAGTAGACCGCAGATTGCACCTCTCCACGAAGTATTGCGCATATTTTCGGTGTTAAGGCAGAAACTTCGGCAGCGACCAATCCAGTCCTTCTTATAGATTCACCAAACACTGGGTCTTTAATTTGTCGCGGGCTTACAGCAATTTTGCCATTATTGGCTTGCTGCGATTTTAAAGGTAAACCATTTAACCTTACCCCTTTGTTTTTAATTGCAGTAAAACATTCTCCTTTATCTGGCATAAAAATAGATGCGACAATTGGTACCCCATTCTGGACAGCGCAAAGGGATATACTCCATTCATTACTGCCTTTTGCGAATTCTTTTGTCCCATCTATAGGGTCGACAACGATATATAGCGGTTTTTCAACAACGTAAGCGTCATTATTAAAGCCCTCTTCACCGAATACAGGAATTGTATCAGCAAATGTTTGTCTGGTAAGGGATTCGATGGTTATATCTACATCTGTAACGACATCATGTGCCCCGTTTGCATTAACTTTATCCAAAACTCTCTTCTGTCCAGCTCTCCATTGTCGAATGATATTAATAGCTTCTACATTAACCTCATTAAACCTAGACAATATTAAGTCTTCAATCGGAGTAGTTTCTCCAGTTTCTTTAGTTCCCATATATCCTCCAATAGGCTAGCGAATCATTAATAACACCAATTAAGTCTTCCTTGTTAACTGGTTTAGGATTAGAAGGGATATTGCTACTTTCAAGCGCGTCTTTCGCTAAGATTTCAATAGGGAGATCTTCATCTTTCAAGTAGTCACACAGATAACTTGTGATTCCGGCCTTATCACAAAAGTCTTTGAACCACTGATCAAATTGTTCTAAGTTAGTAAATCCCAACAGATTTACTGCCTCTTTCAGCGAATCCTTACAGTATTCCTGGTTAACTTTAAACGAGACTGGTAAAAAGAAACTAACCGCCATGCCGTGATGGATATTTGTGTATGCTCCCAACGGATGAGAAAGAGCGTGGGCAATAGTTAAGCCCGTGCGAGGGTAAAGGAGGCGAGAGGAAAAAGAGGCATTTAGCATTGCTGCGCCGGCATTTAAATCACGTTTCACAGAAGCATCTTCAATATATTTTTTTAATCCGATCATTAATCCTCTTGCTGAACTTCGTGTAATTTCATTTGCCTTTTTAGAAATGAATGATTCAAGAATATGTGCAAGAGCATCAATTGCTGTCGCGGCAAGAATGGTGGTATCTAGTGAATCCAATAGTCTTGGATCAAGAACAACCAATTTTGGTAAAAAATTGGAATCTTCAATCCCTCTTTTCTTTTTCGTTTTGGGATCTAGTATCACTGCGTAAGGACTGGCTTCCGAGCCGGTTCCGCATGTGGAGGGAATTGCTATAAAGGGCGGAAATTCGCGGTTCCCTTTTCTCCCCGCCAAATATTCCTCAATGTTTCCTCCATTCAGGGCGACCAGAGTAGTAGCTTTTGCTAAATCGATTGCACTACCGCCACCAATAGCAATTACACTATCAGGTTTGAATTTAAGATAAAAACTAACTGATTTACTCACCTGATCAGTTGTTGGGTTTGTTGAGAAGTCTTCAAAGATAAATATATCAAGAGATTCAAGTTGTTTTATTAAAGCTTTTATGGCTTTGCTTTCTTTTTTTAGTTTGGGATCAATAACAATAAAGGGCTTCTTTATCCCAAAATCGTTAATATAGTCAGTAAGATTTGAGACTAAGCTCATTCCTGCAGTTAAATATTTCGGTGTTGCAAATTTCCAGTAATTATTCATTTCTGTTTCTTTTCTAGTAACTTGATCTGCTTAATTGCAAAGTCTTTGATTTTTGTTGCCTTTAGTCGGCTATTTGATTCGCAATAAATTCTTAATATCTCTTCTGTCCCAGAATAGCGTATACTTAACCAATCTCCGTTATCATAAGTAATCTTTATCCCGTCAGAGTCGTTCATTGACTCTATTTCTCTAAAATCAAAATCGTTTCTATGTTCTAAAATACTATTGAACAAACGCCTTCTATCTACTTTGGGTGAATAGTTGTACCTACAAAATCCAGATTTACCAGCAATTTCTTCAACCTCATCCAGTAATTTTTTAACTCCAACGGATACTTGAGCTTCTAGTAGCAACGCTGCTGCAAGAGTGGTATCCCTTTCCGGTAAGTAGAATCCGAAACCAAGCCCTCCGTTTTCTTCTGCCGCCAACAAAATTTCTCCTTTTAGCATTTTGTCCGTTGCGTTTTTGAAACCAACCGGCATTGTTTCATACTGTATTCCAAGTTTCTCACAGATTCTTTCTACGCGACGACCAAGAGTAGAACTCCCAAAAACAGTACCTTGAAGCTGTTTGTGCTTTACTAAATATAAAACCATTAAGCTAGCTACATCATGCGGTGACAAATAACCGACTGAGGGCAATACAGCCACTATACGGTCTCCGTCTCCATCATGAGCTATCCCCAAATCGTAAGCTCCAGTCTTAACAATTTGTTGTAATTCGCTTGTTGACTCAAATTTGGGTTCGGGATTAATGCCTCCAAAATATGGATCAAAATCTTCATGAAGATGGTCTATCTTTACTTTTGTATTGCCAAAAATATCTTCTAAGAAACCTTTTGTTGTGCCGTGCATTGTATCTATTAACACTCTTGGAGCGCTTTTATCAAAAGAGTCCAAATTTATAAATTTCCTAATTCGAGCTACATATTTTTTTCTTGGATTGATTATCTTAACTTTACCTTTTATTTTTGCTTTTACTTCATATCCATTTTTTAAATATGACTCAATTTTCTCGATTACATCCTTTGGAGGTGTGCCTCCGTAGCCCATGCGAATTTTTATCCCGTCATCATACGGTGGATTGTGAGAAGCGGTAACATTTATTCCCAATGGAAAACTGTATTCATTTACGGCAAATGTCAGGTAAGGGGTGGGAGATGGCGATGAAATAATACTTACATCAATTCCACACTCTTGCATCACAGCTGCAATGAAATAAGCAAATTCTTTACTCATAAATCGAGTGTCATAACCGACAACTATTTTGTTCTGTTTTTTATCTTTGATGAGGAATTGAGCTATTGCTTTGGAGATTTCTTCAACATTGGCAAAGGTAAAATTGTCAGCCAATTTTCCCCTCCAACCATCGGAAGTGGATTTAAAGTCAACATTCGGAATATTTCTGCACATACTGTTATACAATTGTATAACAGTATTACGCGATATTCAACTAAAGAGGAAATAATGAATATCTATATCTTCTTGACTTCCGAGAAATCAAATAGTTCTTTAAAATAAATGTGTTTATTCCAAATTACCCTAGCTGATTTGGTTTTACTCGAACCAGAGCTTTAATATAGAAGCGTTGAAGCTATTTTTACGGTTCGAATGATTTGAAGAAAAATGAGCGTTTCGGCAAGCCTCCTCAAGCCGAATAGAGACCTCGATCTTGAGGGGGTGCCCGTCTTGGCTGCCCGGCAGGGATTTGAACCCCAATTTCCGCGTCCAGAGCGCGACGTGCTACCATTACACCACCGGGCAATATAGTAATAGGGTGTAATGGCCAAGCTTTGCTTTAGCCGAAGGCCAAGCTTTGCTTACCATTACACCACCGGGCAATATTTGGATACTACATTATCAGACTTATTAAGCATATTCTCTATAGATTTCCTCTTTTTCCATGATTTTACTCTTTGTTCGAAATTATAAGCCTCACTATATGTCTCAAACTCTTTTACAAAAATTAATTTCAAAGGACTTCTGGACTTTGTATATCTTACTTTACCAAGCTTGTGATTTTTAAAACGACCGACAATATCTTTAGTTGATCCTACATAGTAACTTTTATCTGAACATTTGATTACATAACAAAATGCCATTTTTTTACTACCATTATGCCGATCTGCTTCGCAATCGAGCATTCACGAGTTCTCGACTTTAGGTCGGAAGCTCGGAACACCAACCGGGCAATATTCCTCTTGCAGGCTCAATTTTAACACAAAAGGGATAATTACTCTAAAAAGGTAATATTAATTTTTTGAGTCTGAGAAAAAAACATGGGGATATAGCGGTAATAATTGCCAATCATAAGTGCCGCAAAAACTAAAAGAAGGGTAAAAAAAACCTTAAGTTCAATTTTGTTAGTCCTGAAAAGGATATAGGAAAAAATACCAAAAACAAAAAATCCAATCACTTCTAAAAACAAAAAACGGTCCATTATCCCTCCTGCGTCGCACGCCAATGGCTGATAATCAAGCAAACACGGGTCGGTTAGGCTATTTATGTGAGGCACAAGCACCAGATAAAAAGCAAAAGCTAACGCTGTAAGTAAAAACCACTTCATTGCACTTTAAATATTTTTTTAAGCAGATTTATCGCAAACCCGCCTCTGGCTGAATTTTTATAATCCTTTTGGTAAGTGTGTTGGTCATAAACAGGCCGGGACCAGACAGTTAAAATTACCCATTTATTTTGCTCGTTTTTTTTGGCAACCACCTCTATTTTTTCTGTGCCATAAGTTTTGTAGTAAACCCATGCGCCTTTGGATTTAGCATAGCGTGATTGGTCCGGACGGTTAAAAGTTGCCCATGCATCCCCTTGCTTTATACCCCGCTCCTTAAGTCTTTGGAGGGCATGGTTAGTCCAAATTACCCCACCAAAATTCTGATCCATAAAATAAATTATACAGCAAGTCTTTCTACTTCCTGTAAAAGTTCAAGTGTGTCAAAAGGTTTGGGTAAAAATGCATCTACCCCACTTTCAGCTATGGAGCCAACTTCGCCTGATTGTGCCGATATCATAAGGACAGGAATATTTTTTTTGTTTTTGTCTTTCTTTATTAACTTAGTTATTTCCCGTCCGTCCATACCACGAAGAAACATATCTAAAATAATTAAATCGGCCCCATTGCTTTCTAAAAATTGTAAAAATAAATGCCCCCGAGAAAATCCGGTTACTTTATAACCTTTTTCTTCTAAAGTTTGACTTATAGCATCCAAAATTGCCGTATCGTCATCTACAACTAATACATGTTTTTTCATATTCAAAATTGTTTTTTACTACTTTTTTAAGTGTGTTATTCATATAAATAAAAAGGGTTCTCCTTTGACACAAAGGAAAGTGCTTAAAAACGCTTTCCTATTATTCTTATTTATTTATAATAACAAGATATCTGAATTAGAGTAAGAATGTAGTAAGAATTAAACCGGTAAACAAATTGTAAAAGTAGAACCCTTGTTTACTTTGCTTTTAAGGATTATTTTACCGCCGTGTGCTTTTATTATGGCACGGGAAATAAATAACCCCATACCCAAGCCTTTTGTTCTTAAATCTTTTTTGCTGCCTATTTGGCTATATAGCTGGAAAATTTGCCGCCACTGATTTTTAGGGACCCCATATCCACAATCACGCACATTTAGACAAACACCATCCTTATTTTTTGTCAAGGATACGTAAATATTACTGTTTGGCGGTGAATATTTTTGGGCGTTATTTATTAAATTTGTAATAACCTGTGTCAATCTTTGCTTATCTACTTTGGCATAAATAATCTTTTTAGGAATACGGGTAGATATTTTATGGCTATTGTTTGCTACTTTTATATCCGAAACAACTTTTCGTACATAGGAGTTTAAATCTGTCTTTGTTTTATGAAGCTCCAGCTTCCCCGCTTGTATACGGGTCACGTCCATCATGTCGCCAATCAGATGAATCAACCTTTCAGCTTGTTCGTTAATACTATCCATATTTTCGGACAATTTGTCGTATTCCTTTTTTTCGAGCCTAAGCTTCAGCAAACCAACGTATGCTTTAATGCTTGCCAGAGGGTTTTTAAGCTCGTGGCCAACTAAACCTAAATAAATTTCCCTTTGCCTCTGGTCTTCCACCACCTGAGTGATATCCTGAAATACTTTGACAACCAAGCCAACGCTGTCTTCTCCTTTTATCACCGGAGTAGCAGTAATGTCGATCCACATTTGCTCTTTTGTTTTTTTATGAATAAATAAGTATCTGGCTTTGTGGTCGCGCTTAGTTTTGAAAACTATCGCCGCAGGCATCATATCCAATGGCACTTTTTCATTTTTCTCGTTAAAAATGTTGTAATTTTTAAAAAGACTTTTAATATTTTGTGAAACCACGGCCGATAGGCTGGGAGCGCCAAAAAGCTGAGCAACCGCTTCGTTTGCATAAATTATCTCTCCTTTCTGGTTTTCAACTGTTATACCTTCAGGAACGCTTTGAAAAACAGCTTTCAGCTGACGTGTGGTTTGCATAATATCTTCTTCTATCTTTTTTTGTGCGGAAATGTCGAAGCACACACCAACCATCCCAAGTGCTTTGCCTTTTTTTGTTATTATCTGACCGTGAGCTTCAAGCCAACGGATTTGCCCGTTCGGGATAATAACGCGGTATTGAACATGATATTTATTTTTCTTTTTGAGCGCATCATTAATAAATTTTTTAAGTTTATTGCTATCGCCAGGATGTACATTTTTAAAATAATCTTTGAAACTACCTCCAAACTCACCCTTTTTTAACCCATGAATACGTTCAAGCTCGGGGGACCATGTGATTTTATCCGTTTCAATATTCCATTCCCATATTCCAATGTTTCCCGCTGATAACGCCATCTCCGAAGCTTTTTTTTGGCTTTTAACAAGTTGGGCATCCACTCGCATAATTTATTTTACTCACTTTTAGCCTAAGTATCCAGGCAAACTTGCCTTGTCTATTTAATTTTTACAAACTATAATGCCTTATGAATCAAGCCATACTAATAGTCGAAGATGACCGTGGAATCCGTGAATATTTACGTGAACTACTCACTTCAGAAGGTTACAGTGTAACAACCGCCCCAGATGGTACCACGGCCCTTGAAAAACTCGATAAAACTCCACCCGATCTGGTTATATTAGACCTTAAACTTCCTGATATTTCCGGCGAGTCTGTTTGCCGCACCATAAACAAAGAATACACCCAAACTGCTGTTATTATGCTTACCGCAAAAGACACTCCAACCGATGTAGTTAAAGGCTTAAATTTGGGGGCAGACGATTACATTACTAAGCCCTTTGAAGAGCAGGAACTTTTAGCCCGTGTTAAAGCACGATTAAGAAATAAAGGGAAAGATGACGACGTAATTACTGTAGGAGATCTCGTGTTAAATAGCAAAACTTTTAGCGTAAAAAGGGGAGACAAAAATATTACCCTAACTCCTCAGGAATATAAACTTTTAGAGTATTTGATGCGCAACTCAAATCAGGTTTTAACTCGCGAAATGATCTTAAACCGCATCTGGCTCTATTCACCAGACATTCAATCCAGAGTGGTAGACGTATATATAGGTTATCTCAGAAAAAAAATTGACAAAGGGCACAAAAACAAGTTAATTCATTCCATCCGTGGATTTGGCTACACCCTAAAAGAAAGTGAAGAAAAAAATTAGAAGGATTCTATTCTACAGGAGCTTTAAACACCAAAAAAAACATAGATAAGATATTAATTTTACGTATTAAAAATCCCATTTTATATCGCAAATTTATATATTTTTCACCCCCCTTTTAAAATTTCTTTAGGGTAGTGCCAAACAGTCTTTAGGTTTAACGGTTGTTTGTGCCGTCGGCCTTCTTGGCTAAACGCCAGACCTGCCAATTAAGAGTTGTTTCGCGTGTACCCTAATAGAAATCTGCTCATTATT
Organism: Candidatus Microgenomatus sp.; assembly: GCA_020724555.1. GTDB lineage: Bacteria > Patescibacteriota > Microgenomatia > UBA8517 > UBA8517 > DYGT01. Next base: position 48,359 of record DYGT01000007.1, on the reverse strand, counting down.
TACACTATTTATTTTTTGTTAAATCCGATGTAGAAACAGGTAAGAAAAAGGGAAGAAATTAAGAAGCTGGACGCGTGCGCTCTTCGATGTAACTTAGAAGCTCAACCGTGAGCATATGAACCTCTTGTTTTATAAATTCTCCTATATCGCGGCCTATATGTTGGCCCAGGTAAGAAAAAAGCCCTTCGTCGTAGGGACGCAGGGAAAATTCCTGTAAAAATTCTTTATGATTTTTCTCCGGCAATTCGTTTAAAATACAGCCAATCACACGGTGATGGATAATTTCATCTATAAGGCGGTATATTTCTTCGCGCTCCTCGGGGGTTTTAGCAATTTTTTTAACTTTTTTTTCTACCTCACTAAAATCGATTAAATGATCATAAAAAATTTTGCTCATATAATTAACTCTTCCTTATTATACCCAACCGGGCCCAAAGGTACAGTATTATCCGGGTCATCGACAAACATCACAATTACAGGCCCCTTTTTATATCGTGGCCCACCAAGGTAATCCATCACCTCAGGGCTTCCTCCATAATGTTTTCCTGTCCAAGCGGCAGGACCGGCGTCTGCGATAGAGGCCACGACAGCGCGACCATTGTCTTTATTTATTATTAATACTTTTCGAAATTTATACCAATCGCGAAGGTACGGCTGCCGCCTACCCCAGTCCGGAAGATATAAAGTCTGCACAACCGCATACCAACGTTCGGTTTCTACCAATTCATCCGTCAGTTCAGATTGAGACGGGGCAAAATAACCCCATGCTCCCAAGCCCGGCGCTATGCCTTCTTTTAAAATTTCTGCAGGGTTTTTTTCGCCATATTCACCCCTCCTTGGTGCATGCTGGGAAAGCGAATCTCCGGGAAAACGCTTCAGGTGTTGCTCGACGCCAATCATGCCATAGGTCGTATTTAAATGCTCCCCCTCCAAGGTCGCTTTTGCTTTTATACCATAGACGTCGCTAAACACTTGTTCCAAATATTTTTCTTCGTTGTAGCTTAAGGGGCGTGTGGAAATGGGCAAAGACTCCAAAACCTCTTTTATATAAAGGCCCGGGATTTTAATGCCTGTTTCGCTGTCTTTAGCGGCTGTTTGAATTAATGCCTTTAGCTCCGGACTTTTTATATCCGAAGGCGCGGAAAGAAGAAGCGTCCCGGTTAAGGCACCTGTGCCCAAAAGCTTAGCTGAGTGATCCCTGATTTTGCCCAAATCTAACTGTTTACTGCGCAAAAATTCGTCAGCCAAATGATATTTTTCCTTAAAACTTTTTTGAGTATCCAAAGTTTTAAGTTTAAGCTGCGTCCTTAAATCTTCATAAGATTTAAATTTTTTACGGGCAGGTGTCATTAATTTAACAATTTTTTTATGCGGCTTAGGGTCTCACTCTTTCCCAGTATTACTATGGATTCATTTATGGGGGGTGTTACCTTGGACCCGGTTATAGCTATTCTTAAATCCATAAAAAACTTTCCGACTTTAAAACCTTGTTTAGCTACCATATCCATTAAGCTTGAGTTAATATTGTCCAATTCCCACTTTTCTACTTTTAAAAGCGTGTCATATGCGCAAGACAAATGTTTAAGATAATCGTTTGTTGGAAAATCGGTTTTTGCTACTTTTGGCGCTTCAATAAAAAATTTCGCCATTTTGTCAAATTCGCTCAAAAGCCGGATACGGGTACTGATTAAAGGAACAATTTGTTTAATTAAGCCAAGGCCATATCTATGGTCATAAAAATCATAAATTCTTTTTGCCAGATCCTCTTTTGAGATTGACTGTATATAGTGGCTATTGAGCCACAAAAGCTTATCGCGATTAAAAATGGGGTTACTTTTTTGCAACCCTACCCTCCCAAATTTCTCGACAAATTCAGTTAACGTAAATATTTCCTGATTATCTTTTGGTGCCCAACCCAGAAGCATAATAAAATTGAGTATTGCTTCTTTTAGAAACCCTTCACTTAAAAACCCCTCAACCGATACGCTTCCTTTTCTTTTACTCAATTTTCCTTTGCCTGTTGGGTCTAAGATGTCTGTTAAATGGCCAATCTCGGGCATTTTTAGCCCCAAGTATTTATAAACTAAGATATGGATGGGTGTACTTGGCAGCCAATCATGGCCCCGGAAAACGTGGGTGATGCCCATATCACTGTCGTCAACGACCACAGCTAAGTGGTATGTCGGAAACCCGTCAGATTTCAAAAGCGTGGTATCCGCCACTTCCGACGAATTCCAAACAATTTTTTTGTTTAAAACATAATCGATAAAACTCACAGTCTCATTGTCCGGGACTTTAAGCTTGACGGCACCACTTATTAAATTTTTGTCTCTACAAGGATCGCGTAGAATTTTACTGAATCCTTCTTTTTTTGCATTTTTTGCCTCGCACTGGCAATAAAAGGCGTGGCCGTCTGCGACCAATTTTTCGGCGGCTTGCTGATATATCCCGCTATTCACCCGCTCGGATTGAATATAAAATTCATCCCAATCTAAACCAAATATCTTTAAATTCTTTTTAATCGTGTCAACAGCTCCCGGCACTTCCCGCTTTTTGTCCGTGTCTTCAATGCGCAAGACAAATTTTCCCTTCTGTGACTTGGCGAGCGCATATGAATATAGGGCAGTCCTAAGTCCTCCGATATGCAAAGATCCCGTAGGAGAGGGGGCAAATCTTGTTTTTACCATATTTGAATTTTAACACCCTAAAAATATATACTCAAAGCATACTATGGCTGTCACCCTCACAGACGTCGCAATAAAAACGAGAAAGTCTATCCGATGGGGTATCTATTTTATCATATTTATTTTAGTAGCTCGCTTTGCCATAAGCAGCGGACGCTCAATAAAAAACACTTTTTTTCCTGCACCCCCTCCACCACCGACCGTTGGTTTTGACGTGTTACCGGCTATTCAGTTTCCGCAGTATTCACAAGCGCTGCCACAACTTTCGGTTTCCGTAGAAACTCCGACAGGCACGCTTCCCGAATTTCCGGAGTCTCTGCCTGTTTACTTTATGCCTAAAGCCTTGCCTACTTTAAATTCAGTAGATGTTGCAAAATCACGGGCAAGAAACCTTGGCTTTAAAAGCGACCCCATTGAAATTTCCCAAACAGTATATCGGTTTGACCACCCAACGGATCCTTCGTCCTTGACAATGAATATTGTCTGGGAAACTTTTTCCATCGCCTACGACTTGGCTTCAGATCCAAGTCCCATCCAAAAAAACCCACCTCATCCTGAAGCAGCTGTAAACCAGGTAAATACTTTACTGAGAAACGCCAACTCGCTACCAGCTGACCTGACTGGACCCACACCTCACGAATTTCTAAAAGTCGAAAGTCAAAAACTGGTTCAGGCAATCTCATTATCAGAGGCAGATCTAATCAAAGTCAATCTATACCGAAAAAATTTTGGCAGTGAAGACAATCCCATACCCGTTGTCACAAAAGATCCGAACGAAGCCAATGTTTGGTTCATTATAAGCGGTACAGGGCAAATAATCGCAGGTGAGTTTCATTACTATCCCATAGACGAGGAAAAAGTCCATACATATCCTATTAAAACCGCTGCCCAAGCTTTGGAAGACCTTAAGGCCGGTCGCGCTTATATCGCCAGCCTAGGCCTTAATCAAGATGGGGCAGTAATTGTGCGAGACATCTACCTTGCATATTACGATCCGGATATAAATTCAGAATTTTTCCAACCAGTTATTGTTTTTAAAGGCGATGATAATTTTCTGGCATACGTCCCTGCTGTTACCGACCAGTATTATGAAGTTCCTGCTCCCCCGACAAAAGAGCCACAACCGACTCAATAATCAATTTTTTCCCAAGTATAGCTGTCAAATATCCAATCTATGAGTTTCTCAGTTTCCTCAAATCTATCCTGGCTACCCAAAAGAGCAATAATAATATTTTTACCGTCTCGGTTAACATAAGTAACCAAATTTTCGCGGGCATTTTCGGTCCAGCCTGTCTTTATTCCACGAACTCCCTCTACTGTCCCCAAAAGCTCATTAACATTTGTCAGATAGTGCTTGTAGGTATTTTCTTGATTGAAAACCACGGTTTGTTTAGTACCAACTATTTCGGCAAAAACAGGGTTGCGCATACAGACTTCAGAGAGCCGCAGCAAATCCCGGGCTGTAGAAACGTGACCAGTGTCTTCCAAACCAGAAGGGTTAACAAAATGAGTATTAGTCAGTGACAAACTTCTGGCCTTTTGATTCATGGCCTCCACGAAACCTGCTCTTCCCAAGGGGTGGTGGTTGGCTAAGGCCTCGGCGGCGTCGTTTGCTGAAAAAATTAAAAGGCCTTGTAATAAATTATAGACCGATATCTTTTCTCCCGGATACAATTTCATATTCTGCCCTGCCACTTTTCCATTAGTAACCGTAACTACATCGTTTAAGTTATATAACTCCATAGCCACAAGCGCCGTCATCATCTTTGTGGTAGATGCAGGAAGGAGTTTTAGATCCGGATTTTTTTCATAAAGGATCACTGCGGAATCCAAATCAACGGCAATCACACCTTGCGCCGTTAAGATTGGCACATTTTTCCCTTCTTGTAAAACCGGCATTGCGCTAACATCTCCAGCGTAAAAATAAAAATCATAGGGATCAATAGGCTTTAAACTTTCCACAAGCGAAAATGTGGTCGTAACCACAATAAAAAAACAAAGCATCGATAAAAATAATAAATCCTTTTGTAAAGACTGCAAAATACTCATTTTTCTTTAGGGACTGTTGATACTTTTATTCCCAGCTCACGAAGCTGAGCGGGCGTTGCCTTACCCGGAGCATCCATTACCGCAGTTTGCCCTCCCGCTGTAGCCGGAAATGCAATAACTTCCCGCACGCTTGGTTCCCCGAGTACCACCATTAAAAAACGATCCAAACCAGAAGCTATGCCACCATGTGGAGGAACGCCATAGCCAAAAGCAGCCAAGACATGTTCAAATTCTTTTTTTTGCTTAGTACTAAATCCAATTAAATCAAATATTTTTTCCTGAATTTTTGGATCATGAATGCGGATGCTGCCTCCGCCTACTTCAAATCCGTTTAAAACCAAATCGTGCTGAAGGCCGCGAACTTTTGCCGGATCGCTATCCAAAAGGCCGATATCGTCGGGGTGAGGAGCTGTAAACATATGATGGGACGGCGCAAATTTTGCCTTACCCGATCCATGAAAAAAATCCTGGTCTGACTGTTGTGTAAACAACGGAAAATCAAGTATCCAGCAAAACGCCAGTTCATCGGGATTATTTTTGTCTTTTCTTAAATCCGGTTTATCGGTCCCGTAATTTTTTCTAGCATCTTGATGGCTCAGCCTAGGCCAGGGTGATTGAGTAATTTTTTTATGAGGAAAAATACTACCCACTAATTGAGTAAATAATTCTTCCGATAGAGTTAAAATGTCTTTTTGTGTTACAAACGACATTTCAATATCAAGCTGGGTAAATTCTCCGTATGCCCGATCGGCCCTCGGGTCCTCATCACGGAAGCAGCGGGCTATCTGAAAATAACGCTCAAAGCCGGAAACCATTAAAAGTTGCTTGTATTGTTGTGGACTTTGGGGTAGTGCGTAAAAATTCCCAGGTCTAAGTCTGGATGGCACCAAAAAATCTCGTGCGCCTTCGGGCGTGGTTTTGGTCAAAATTGGCGTTTCGATTTCGACAAATCCGTTTTTACTTAAATAATTTCTAATCCAAAGCGTGGTTTCACTACGCAAACGGATATTGTGGGTCATCCTGGCTCGACGAAGGTCCAAATAGCGGTATTTCATCCTTGTTTTTTCATCAATGTCATATCCGTCACCTTCTAAGGGCAAAGGCATTTCACCGGCAACAGATATTACATTTATTTTTTCTATTTGTAGCTCTATCCTGCCTGTTTCCAAATTTTGATTTATCATTTTTTCAGGCCTTTCTACAACTTGTCCTACCACCTCCACTACTGATTCAAGCGTTAATTTTGGGATGTTTTGACCAACGCACTGGATTATGCCTGTTTTGTCACGCAAATCCAAAAAAGTGATTTTTCCATGGTCTCGAAGGTTATGCACCCAACCCATAAGCTTCACTTTCTCGCCAATTTTTTTAGGAGTTTCAGACGTTAAAATTCTTTCCATTAGCACATACTATAGCATTTTTTCAAATCCTTGACATCGCTTAATCTGGCTTATCCGGTTTCTTCCCGTATGGCTTTTTGGATCGCGCGTCTTGCGGTTGGCGTTTTTACAAATCTTAACCAATCCCGGTTTGGTTTTTTTGGATTTTTGCTTTTTATAATTTCGACCACCTGACCGCTTTTGAGCTCTGTTGACAAGGGAACAACTTTACCGTCAACTTTTGCTCCTTGAATGTAATTACCCAGCTTTGTATGAACCCCAAAGGCAAAATCAACAGGTGTAGCCCCAACCGGTAAATCGTAGACATCCCCTTTGGGAGAAAAAATAAAATTATGATCACTTAATGCATCAAATTTAACCGCTTCCAAAAAATCTTTTGAGTCGACAATTTCTTCTTGCCAAGACGCTAACTGCTTTACCCAATTTAATCTGTCAATATCTACGCTCACACCTTTGGTGTCAGATATTTTTCCCGTTGTTTTAGCTTCGCTATATGCCCAATGGGCGGCTACTCCGTATTCGGCTTCTTCATGCATAGCAAACGTTCTTATTTGTACTTCAACGATCCGGTTTTTTGGCCCAAAAACTTTGGTGTGAATTGACCGATAGCCATTTGGCTTGGGCTGGGCTATAAAATCTGAAACACCCAAATGCGGCACTGGTTTATAATGTGTGTGTACAACTCCCAAGGCGACATAGCAATCTTTTATACTATTAACCAATATCCTCATGGCTACAATATCGTGTATCTGGGAAAAATCTCCTTTTATGTCTTTTCTTTCCAGTTTGCGCCATAAAGAATATAAATGTTTTTTTCTTGCATGTAATTTAGCGCCTTTTATACCTTCTTTAGCGAGTGAGCGCAATATGGTGTGGCGCATTTTTGTAATATGCTCGGCAGCTTCTTTATATTGGGATCGGGAAAGACTAACCACTTCTTTGTATTTTTCCGGATAAACAATCGGAAAAGAAAGATCTTCAAGCTCGCTTTTTACCTCCCCCATACCAAGCCGCTCAGCTAACGGCGCGAAAATTTCCAGTGTTTCTTCGGCAATCTTTTTTTGTTTATCGGGCGGAAGTGAATTAAGAGTTCGCATGTTATGCAGTCTGTCTGCCAGCTTGATAAGTACTATCCGCAAATCCTGCGAAATTGCCAAAAACATTTTACGTAAATTTTCCACAAATTCGGCGTCATGGCTACCCCTTAAACGGATATTGCCAAGGACAGTTACTCCACGCACCAAATTTGCCACACCCTCACCAAATGACTGTTTAAGATCTTCGTACGAAGCGGCTCCATCATCTACACTATCGTGTAAAATGCCTGCAACAATAGATTCAGGATCTAAATGCCAAGAAACTAATATCTTTCCAACCTCATACCCATGCCACACATAATCTTCACCGCTTAAACGCTTCTGCCCGACGTGAGCATCCTGGGCAAAATCAAACACCTTTTTTAAATAATTTTTATCCAAAGGAATTTTGTTTTCTTCAGATAAAACTATAAATTTTGTAATTATATCCTCTTTTTGCATGCCAACAATTATAGCTCATATCATTATATCTTTGATTTTTAACTGGAGGCTTTCCCTGCCGTTCCAACGATTAATGTCCAAATTGTAAGCGATGTCTATCTTTCTGCCGACATTTAAGGCTTTTGCCTGGTTGCCTAATCCAAAAGCAACGGCCTCATATTCACGCTCGCTTTCCTTTAAAATTAAACGCAAATGTTTCCCGTCTTTTCCGAGTAATTTATTTTCTTTAATTTCAACGTTATTGGTTCGAAAAACCGGATTAAAATTACCAACACCGCATGGCTCAAAGGCAATAAGTTTTTCTGCCAAATCCCAGCTAAGAGCATTAAAATCTAATTCCAGATCTATTTGTAATTTACGGGTACGTATTTCATCTGTTAACAAAGAAGCGGCAATTTTATCGATTTCATTAATAAAACTATCTAAATTTTCCTTATTAATGCTAAAGCCGGCAGCCATTTCGTGCCCTCCGCCGGTAATTAAATAACCTTCAAGCTGGCGGATAGCCTTAATAATATTAAAACCGGGAATAGACCTGGCCGAAGCCTTACAGATGCCTTCATTTTCAGTCATAACGATCGCGGGCAAATGGTACTTTTCAACCAATTTTGCTGCAGCCAGCCCAATGACGCCTTCATGGTAGCTTTCGTGAGATAAAACAATAATATTTTCCCAATTTTTTTGGCTTGCCGATTGATCTGCGTGAAAAACAACTTCTTCTACTATCTTTTGGCGTTCACTGTTGGTTTTCCCTACTTTATTAGCATAATTTTTGGCCTGAGTATGGTTTTTGGTACACAACAGACGCAGGGAATCCATGGCGTGATCAAGCCTGCCCATGGCATTGATTCGTGGAGCCAAAGCATAATTTATCTCATAAGTACCGATATTTTCTTGAACGACTTGTGCGACATTGCAAAGCTCAATAATCCCCGGCCTGTCAGTGGTTCTAAGGGCCGTTATTCCATGTTTTACAAGCGCACGGTTAATACCCAAAAGCGGCAATTGGTCCGCAACCGTTCCCAAGGCACACAGCCCCAATAAGTCTTTTAAATCTAAATCACTTTTAAAAAATTTAACCGTTTCCCGCGCTAAAAACCAAGATACTCCGGCGCCACTTGTTTTTGTTGTATGAATTACCGCTAAAGATTGCGGTTTTACACTCCCGGGCTCGTGGTGATCTGATATTACAAGATCAATCCCCAACTTTTGTGCTTCGCTGGCAGCTTCAAAAGCAACAATCCCGTTGTCAACGGTTATAATTAAGCCTAAATCAGGATAAATTTTTTTTAGTTTTTTAATTGAATCAGCTTTTATACCATATCCTTCTTCAAACCGGTTAGGTAGATAGGGCATTACTTTGAAACCCATTTTATACAAAACCTCCCAGACAATCGTCGTCGCACAAACGCCATCTGTATCATAATCACCGAAAATTACAATTTGCTCATTTTCCTTTTTAGCTTTTTTCAGTCTGTCTGTTAGTTTTTTAATTTCTGTTTCTTTTATACCAATATCTTTAAGAGGTATTGAATGCGGGTCGGGAGGATCAAAAAAAAGCTTAATATCATTTTTATTTTCAATTCCCCGGGCCATGAGCAATAACTCAATGATATTCTCTACTTTGGCGTTTTTTTCTTTAAGAATGCGTTGGGTATTCCAGACACGGCCGTTTATGCTGCTATAATTGGATAAGTTTAAAAAGACCATGATATTTAATCTACCAAATGAAGTCTATAAAATCTTGAGCACTTTTTCAAAAGAAGGGTTCGAAATTTATATCGTTGGTGGAGCTGTCCGTGATTTTCTGATGCATAAAACCATAGTTGACTGGGACTACACAACCAACGCTACCCCCGAGTTGATCATGTCGTTATTTAAAGACGCTTATTATAATAACCAGTTTGGCACTGTAGGTATTCCCAGCCAAGATACTTTTTTAAAACCTCATGAAATAACCACCTACAGGACCGAGCATGGCTATAGTGATAACCGTCGCCCGGATAAAGTCAGCTGGGGAACAAGTCTTTTTGAGGATCTTAAAAGACGCGATTTTACTATCAATGCGATGGCTTTGGGCTTAAACAAAAACAGGGAACTTAAAGCTAGTGAAATACCGGCAATAATCGAGGAAAAAACCAAACTTATGCTTTATCTTCATGACCCATACAATGGCAAACTAGACTTGGAAAAAAAATTTATTCGTGCGGTAGGAGATGCTGCCGAGCGCTTTGGGGAAGATGCGCTACGCATGATGCGAGCCGTGCGCATCGCCACTGAACTTAATTTTACAATTGAAGAGTCTACGCTTGACGCTATTAAATCAAATGCTGGTTTAATAAATAAAATCAGCGGAGAGCGCATCCGAGATGAACTATTTAAGATCCTTTGCTCCCCACACCCGGAAGAAGGGATGCTCCTTTTGGATGAAACAGGTCTTTTGGAAAAAATTCTACCTGAATTGAAAAAAACTTTTGGGGTGGAACAAAAATCTCCGCAAAGACATCACATTTATGACGTAGGCACACATTTAATAAATTCCCTTAAAGAAGTTAAAACAACCGATCCGATAGTACGCTTAGCTACCCTGATCCATGATATCGGCAAACCTCAAACTTTTAAAAAACAAAAAAATAATGTCATCACTTTTTATAATCATGAAGTTATAGGTGCACAGATCGCCAATCAAATTGCAGACAGACTAAAGCTTAGCAAAAACCAAAAGGATAAACTCACAAGACTTGTACGGTGGCACCAGTTTAGTGTAGATGAGAAGCAGACAGATTCAGCCCTGAGGCGTCTTATTAAAAAGATTGGCCCGGAAAATATAGAAGACATGCTGGAGCTGCGGCGTGCAGACAGAATCGGAAGCGGTGCACGCGAAACCAGCTGGAGGACCGAGGAATTTAAAAAAAGGCTTATCGAAGTACAAAAACAGCCGTTTACTGTGCGCGACTTAAAAATCACAGGGTACGATGTTATGCAGGAACTTGGTCTTAAGCCCGGACCGAAAATTGGGGAAATACTAAACGAACTTTTTTCTAAAGTAGAAAACCGGCAAATCCCCAATGAAAAAGAAGCATTACTTTTGGAACTAAAATCACTAAATAAAACTAAACCTATTTCCTAAACCGCTTTTTTTGTATTTTTTCCCACAACACCAAAACCGGTACTGCCACAAAAGGTGAAGAGTAAGTGCCCAGTATTGTTCCGGTCAAAAGCGCTGCGGCAAACCAAAATATGGTGCTTCCACCAAAAACCATAAGGGAAATAAGCATCAGCGCAATCGTTGCTGAATTATTTATTGAACGGCGCATGGTTTCGCTAAGAGCCCTATTGGCAACCTCCTCTATAGTACCTCCATGTTTTTTTCTTATTTCTCTAATGCGGTCGTAGACTACGATTGTGTCATGCACTGAAAAAGATAAAGTAGTAAGTAGAGCAGTTACAAACAAAAAGTCGATCTCTGCGCTATAAAAATGTCCCAGCAGGGAAAAAATTCCAATTAAAATGAAATTGTCATGAATCATTGCTAAAATAGCAGAAACACCAAATTTGATGCTTTTAAATTGCAAAGCTACCCACCCCAAAATGGCGCCCGCAGAGATTAAAAGTGCGTAAATAGTCTTTTTGATTAATTCCGGACCAATTGAGGGGCCAACGCGCTCGAAACGCACTTCTTCCGCTGTCTGGCCGCTCTGGTTTAACAATTCTAAAATTCTATCTCTTTGTTCCTGGTTTATATCTCCCAAACGAAATAAATAATTATTCTCTCCGATTTGCTGTATGCTTCCTACTTCGATCTCATTATCCGATAAAAGATTAGTGGCATTTTCAGATGAAAATTCCCCAGAAATCTGATATTCAATGACGATACCGCCACGAAAATCGATCCCCAGTGTCAATCCCCAATTTAAGAGGCTAAATACAGATAAGGCGATCAGAGCAAAAGAGACAAAGGCGTACAATAGGCGATATTTCATCCAATTTATTTTCATTTACTTTTCCTTTCTTTTATTAAAAGTCGCAGTAAATTACGGGAAACAAATACTCCGGTAAACAAGCTCACAGCAATCCCGAGAGCCAAGGTAATGGCAAATCCGCGCACCGGACCGGATGCGTGCAAAAATGACCAATTCAAGGGATTTGCCAAAATAAAGGCAGTGACCAAGGTAGCAATATTTGCATCTTTTATTGAATCCCAAGCGCGATTAAACGACGTTTCCAAAGCATAAACCAAATTAATTCCTTTCGCACGTTCTTCACGAAATCGCTCAAAAATCAAAATATTACTGTCAACTGCCATACCTACGGATAGTAAAAATCCGGCTATCCCGGGAAGCGTTAAAACTACCGGAATCAATTTATAAAGTGCAAGCGTCAGTGTCCCAAAAATTATTAAACCAATATTAGCAACTAAGCCCAATTTACCATAAAAAACAATCATAAAAATAAATACAAGGGCGATGCCAATTAATCCTGCTTTAACGCTTTTTTGTACGGATTCGGCCCCCAGTGAAGCACCCACACTGCGCTCGGAAACAAGCTCCACGGGGACAGGAAGGGCACCGGCATTTAGCTGAATTGAGAGGGCCTTGGCTTGATCAAGAGTAAAATTTCCATTTATTTGCGCGTTTCCGCCGGTAATTTTATCCTGAACAACCGGAGCCGAAACCATTTGATTATCCAGGATTATTGGCAGGGGTTTACCAATATTTTTTTCGGTTAAATTGGCGAATTTCTCCGCACCTTCATCCGTAAATTGCAGCGTTACTACCGGCTTACCCGTCACTTGGTCAAAAGAGACCCCGGCACCCTTTAGATCGCCTCCAGTGAGCTCTGTGGGCACAACCTGACTGTTTTCAGGGTCTTCAGCTTCTATTACTTCAGCAAAAACTAATTGAGCAGTCTGGCCAACGAGCGATATTGCTTCCTGGGTATTGTCAACTCCGGGCAATTCAACGATTATGCGCTCACGGCCTTCAAAAGACGATATTTGGATATTGGGCTCGGATATACCAAACAAATTCACTCTTCTCTCAATCACATCGCGCAGGCTTTCTAGTGCTTGTTGTTTTTGGCTTTCTTCGATCTTACTTAAATCTGTTTCAAACACCAAATAACTTCCCCCAACCAAATCCAGCCCCAGCTTAAGATCGAAATTTCGTTTTATCCTAAATCTGCCAAAGGAAAGGTCTAAATCTTTTCTTGTTAATGTTTTATCTACATTCAAACCAAAAGCAGAAAATTTAATTGGAATATTTTTAGGTAAACTAACAAGAAGCGCCAAAAAAAACAGAATAAAAATAAAAAAAAGTCGCTTGCCCAAGGGTTTGTACATATTAACTTACAAGACCCTCCTCATCACCAATAATCATTACCCGGCTGCCGGATAATATTCCCAACAAAAAGGGGTCGCGTCGTTTTTTCCTAAATTCCAGCTCTTCCCTACTCATAACCGTATAATTTATTTCCCTGCCGCGTTTTGATTCTTCCACGCGGATCAGGGTTGCCAATTCAGGCAAAACAATATCGCCAACAACCAAAATGTCAACTTCGTCTTCTTTTTGGGGGTCTTTGTACCTGACAAACTGACCGGAAAACATCACAAAACTCACTCTTCCAATTTTCTTTTTATTGCTAATTATCTGAAGACCCAAGCCGGTTGTTTTGGCGACCATGCTAAGTAAATCCCCATAAAGCATGTAATCCGTTCGCAGCCAATAATAGACACGGTTCCCCCGAGATTCTTTTTTCACAATGCCAGCACCTTCAAGTCGAGCTAACTCACGGCGTACGGCATTAATTTCTTCTTTTACTTCACGGACAATACCGCGAACATGGTACATTTCGCCGACATTGGAGAAAAAAAGTTCCAAAATCTTAATTCTTACTTTTGAAGTGATAAAATCACCTAAATCAGCCATATTTTATACAAAGGGCAGAACTTTTGTATTCTTTAGTATACTATATCATTTCCTTGGGGCACAGCCTCAATCCAGATTGGGCCCCGGACAAAGGAAATTTCATCCCCATTTTCATCCATAAATTTAGTCCTTGCGGACATGGCGTCCTTTTCCCATGTACCTTCAATCACCTGTCCATTTTGAAATAACATCATCTGGCCTTCGCCTATCACTTCATAATACATATGTAGCTCGGTATCTACCGGACCTTCTTCTTCAACAAACATAACAATTACGTTTTTGGCCGTTAACTGGGGTTTATCAAACTCCCAATCGGTATGTGGTTGTCCGCCGTTAAAACGTTTATAAGTATTTGTAGCTTGGTCGTATTCCCATCGCACATCAAAATCCGGTTTATTGCGCCAAAATTCAAATGAGATGTTTGAGGCGGTAGGCGCTTGAGGACTATCTTCGGCAAAATTCCACATATCAAAATCATCCACCCATGGATTTCCGGAATCGTCTTTATATCCAAAACCACGCTCAATACCTAAATTAAACAAAAGGTCGGAAGAGCCAATAGCCGAGTGTTCCCATGCACTTTCATGACCCAGACGATACTGATCACGCTTAATAGCTGGGTAGCTTACATTGGCTCCGCCATCCAAGGCGTTTCCGGATGAATGCCTCCAACCCATATTAATAAGTTTTTCCAAAGCCATGACGCGCGGATCCACCTGACCCCTAGGCTTAACGCCTCCCGGACAATTGCCACAAATATTATTGGCTCCTCCATAATGAACAAATAAAGGCTCCGGTCCATATTCCGCTGCCCAGTCAATAAGATATATACGCGCGCTTCTTATCGGGCCAATGGTTACGTCATGAGCTGCCGCCGCGCAGTAATATAAAGCCAAAAAACGCGTTATACCACCTTCTGCCACAACTTCATAAACAATATCTGCTTTGGAAAGACCTGACTGTGGTCTTGCATCTGTATGGTTTTCAATTACCACAGCCATTGGCCGACGCTCCTGCCAGATATCGCGTTCAATCTCCGAAAACATCTGTCCATTTAAAGGACAAACTTCTGTTTTGGGGAGGCTTGCGATTCTGTCACGTTCAGACTCCAAACCGGATGGATTTTGGCTTATATTATTGCCGCCAAACACGCTAAAACCAGCCCACGATATTCCGGTTGTAAGCATATACAGCCCCAAAAAACCCAATATTGTAACTATTTTTTTATTCATGATTTTTTAGCTTTTTCTAGTGCTTTCTTTTCTTCGTCACTAAGCTCAAGTTTGCTTTTACCTTTGTCTATCGCTTTCGCATAAATCCTGGTACGGTCACGGGTGTGCAAACAGCTCACCACAAATCCGTCATTTTTTTTATCCAAAAGACAAAGACTGAAACTTTGGTCTCCACCGGTTTCATTAAACGGATTAAAACGAATAAGACCCATTTTTTGAAAATGGGTCAACGAGCTTTTATTCAGCTCCGCTATATTTTTATCTAAATTTTTTTGTGCTGTGGCAATCTCTTTTTGCTCCGCCAAAACCCTCTCAAATGCTTTGATAAGATTACCGCTTGAAACTCCTTGGCCTAAACGCTTGTAATGATTATAAACTACATAAACCATCACGCTCAAGCCGATAAGCCATATAATGTTAGCAGCTATTATAACTGGTAGTAAATCGGAAAGTTCTCCTGCCACTTTATAAATATTAAATCTATTAGTTATACTAACACAAATATCAAAAACATGAACAAGCCAAATAACCTCGAAAAAGTCTTTAGTGTATTTCAAAAACACTACAAGCTTATTCCTTTGGAAGTTTTTGAAAAAGACCCATATAAGTCTTTAGTTTCAACGATTATGTCGTCGCGCACAAACGATGATACAACCCTAAAAGCCGCCGGACGGCTTTTTGCAAAAGCTCCCGATTTTGAAACGCTTGCCAAATTATCCCAAGAAGAGATAGAAAAACTCATATATCCTGTGGGCTTTTATAAAAATAAAGCTAAACACCTCTGCTATTTATCTTCCCTAATCCTGCAAAAATACAACGGCCGGATACCGGAAGACCCAAAAGAGCTTATGCTTTTGCCCGGTGTAGGTTTAAAAACCGCAAACTTGGTGCTTTCGCGTACTTTTAACAAGCCAACCATCGCGGTTGACACTCATGTACACAGAATCAGTAATCTTTTAGGGTGGGTAAAAACAAAAAACCCGACGGAAACTGAAAAAGAACTCATGCTCATCATTCCCCAAGAATACCGAAGAGACCTTAACCGTTTATTTGTAAGTATTGGCCGCCAGTACACAACCCAAAAAAGGCTGGTTTCTTTTTTACAAGAAAACGGCCTGATTCAGTAGGCTGCAATGGCCACGGCAAAACCACTTTTTGCATAAATACAGCCCCACACATATTCACCACCCGTTAACAATTTTTTGTGCCCCAAAGTATTTTCCCAAAGCTCAACCGCTTCATCCGGCGTCTGAGCTCCTGACAAGAGGAATTCGCTTATTGTGTATTCCTCAAAAATGGGAAGCAAATCCGGGCGACGCTCCGGCATGTTGCCGAAACCTTCATGACCGTCCAACTTGCCTATAGCCAAAATTTCATTTAAACGAATCGCGGCTATAGTACAAAGCTCGTCTTTATTGTTTAGCGGATTCACACCATACTCTGTCCTTTTTTTGTTCACTGCTTCCCATAATTGAGGACCACCCCATGTGGGGATGGCTGGCGCAATATTGTGAGTTTTATTTGGAGTCACCAGGGGTGTAGCAGTGGAATTTTGGCTGACCTCGGTTACGTCTTTACCATATAGTGCTGCTGTGCGATAAACACCACGAGCATAGCCGGCAACATAGCCAGCCACAGCGATCACTCCAGCTATTACAAATATTGCCGATAAAGCAGTAAGTATTCCTAAAATTTTTAAAATTGTGGTCTTAAACCTTTTTGTCATGTTTCTACATCACTATAGTAACCGGACCATCCAAATCTGCGGAAATCTTCATATAATCACCAAAGCTCCCTGTTTCAACCTTAATGGCATGGTTTTTAAGACTGTAAACAAAATAATCATAAAGTTCACGGGCGCGCTTTGGTTCTGCGGCGCGCAAAAATGAAGGACGATTGCCTTTTTTGATATCAGATAAAAGCGTAAACTGCGAAACAACTAAAATCTCTTTGGTAGTGTTTTTTATAGATAAATTAATTCTGCCGTTTTTATCCGCCATAATACGAAGGTTTACTATCTTATCTGCCAATTTTTTGGCATCTTCTTCCGAATCTTTTATCTCTACCCCCAAAAGTATAAATAAACCCATACCGATCTTGCCCACTACTTCACCGGAGTCAATTTTAATGACCTCGGCCTTATTTACTCTTTGGATTACAGCCTTCACTCTCTCTTTTGACCTATTGTAGCAAAAAAATACCCCACCGACCGGTGGGGGACTTTTTTGTTTCTGGAAAGCATAAGCCAGGTTCTGTTGCGGTTTTACCGCATGTGATCATCTGTCTGTCCCATGAGATGGCAGTTATGCCTATCTTACGGGACCCCTGAATTTATACAGGGTGCCCTGTCTTTTAGACGTACCGAAATATCGGTTTCGGGAAGGATACCTCAAACGTCTAGATCGCAGGTTGCAGCCGGGAGGATTGCCTCCCGTAAGAAAATTTAGTTCCTCACGGGATCCCGCTAATTGACCAAAAGGCCTACTTAGTCTGGGACTTTTCACTCGTGTTCACAAACCTTTAGGGTTTTTCGAACCGACATCGTCTCTGTTGCTCTGACTAGCGCTTACGCGTCCCCATAAGATAATATGGGGCACCGTTTCCTTCTGCTGCCTGGACTTTCCTGTCCGGTTAAGCCGGACTGATCACTTGCCTTTCCAGAAACAGAAAAATTATATCATTTCGAGGCTAAAAATGCAACCTTACTGTTTATGCATAAAATCCAAAGAAAAAAACTCTTCAACTATAACTTTGGTAGTTATAACCACAGGAACAGATAAGATGGCGCCTACTATACCCGCAACTTTAAAACCAATAAGTAAAGATAGCAGCGTTATAATCGGGCTAATTCCTGCTGATTTTTGCATAACCTTGGGCACAAATACATAATTCTCAACTTGTTGGATGAGAATACCCAAAGCGGCCACGGCGATACCGGTCAGTGGCGATATCCCAAATCCCACGACAACAGCCGGTATTGCCGATAAAAATGGGCCTATATTAGGAATTATTTCCAAAATTCCGGCAAGCAAAGCCAGGGGCAAAGCATATGGTATACCAATCAAGCTAAGGCCAATATAAGTAAGCAGTCCAACCATTGTCATTAGAATTATCTGCCCTCGCGCCCAACCTCCCAATTTCAGCTCAAGTTTATTTATTGTGCGCTCAATTTTTTGTTCAATAGTTTTGTCGTTAAATACCTCTGCCAACTGAGTATTGAGATTTTCTCGGGCCAACAAAAAATAAAGTGCGAATATAAAAACCGAAAAAACCGAAAGTACGTTGGAAAAAATAGAAACACTTAATCTTATAATTTGAGAGGGTAGATTCCCCAACAAAGAGGCGAGCTCTTGAGTTAAGCCGTTGGCGATAAAATCTGGAATACTGAGCTCTTCTATATATGCCGGAATATTATTGGCAAAGCTTGTAGTTTGCTCCGCAAACGGGGGAATGGCCACTGCCATTCCAAAACTTATAAACCCAAAAACAAATAGATAAACTATCAAAACAGAAGCAACTCGGGGAATTTTGAGCTTTTTATTAAACTTGGAAACAGTGGGGTTTAAAATGGTCATAATTAAAAGGGCCACAAAAATTTGCAAGATTACGTCCCGGATGTAATATACCAACCACAAAAAAGCCAAAAAGGCTACGGTAAAAATTATGGTGCGGTGAGAAATTTCTACTTTTTTAGCTCGCATTTATTTACTTATACCATTTTTTTAATATATTCATCTACTATTGATTGCAGGTTTTTCCTATCTGCCGAAAACCACCTTATCCTTTTATCTTTTTTGAACCACTTTCTTTGGCGTTTAATAAATTTTTTTTCCGCTTTGTACCACATTGCCAAAACCTCTTCAATGCTTTTGTTGCCCTCATAATATCCTTTCCACTGACGGTATCCCAATCCCGACATTGCCTGATCATCCCAACTGACTCCATGCGCCAATAGCCAATCTATTTCTGCCTCAATCCCTGCTTTTACGCGTTTTAATATCCTTTTTTCAATTCTCAGATTTAAAACGTCATCATCCAAATCAAGGCCGATAAATATCGGCTTATAACCCCAAGCAATTGGTTTATTTTTTTTGATTTTCTTTTTGCTGCTGGCAATTTCAATTGCACGCATAAGCCTCAGGCGATTTTTTCTGTCTGAGCTATTTAGGGAAGCCGCTTTTACCCCATCTAAGTGTCCAAGCATCTCATATAAATCCGGGATATCCATATCTTTTAATTTCTGTCTTAAAATCGGATTTTTTGGAATTGAAGCCGTTTCTATGCCGTCAACCAAGCCTTTAATATATAAACCGGTGCCTCCTACAACAAAAATTTTATTATCCGCTTTTAGATTGTTAAATATCTTTTTGGCGTCTTTTAGGTAGTGAGAAACGCTATATTCCTCCCAAGGCTCCACCAAGTCGTAACCCCATATTTTTATTTCATCATTGGTAAAATATCCCGGTTTATTTTTTTTATAATAAAAGCCATGAGGAATATCCTTGCCAGTTCCAATACTCATATGGCGATAAACCTGACGAGAATCAGCCGAAACCAAATTGCATTTATTTTTGTAAGCAAGCTTAAAAGCCAGGTCTGATTTGCCTGTTGCCGTGGGGCCAACTATCACAATTATATTTTTTTTCATATTAACTGCTGGCGCTTGTATAACGGGACAAAGAATAATCCCAAAACTTTAAAGATGCAAGCGAAAAAATTATAGTTACGAAAACAGAAACTAATATGTCTTTGAAAGTAGATAAACCCATCAACGTCTTTGCGGGTACGGCTATCATGATAGCTACCGGCAACAAGTAGACCAACGCTGTTCGAAGCGGCTGTCGGTATACTTCCAAAGGAATTTTTCCTAAATTTAAAAGTTCGCGAAACAACCACAAGACACTATCCAGCTCCAGAGTGAGAACGGCAAAAGCCAAGATTAAAATATGAAAAGAAATAGCAAGAATAAGGCCATTAATAACCAAAATTATATACGCTAGAACCAAAAAAACGCTCGGATTTAATTCATTGCCAAAAAAAACGATAGCAACAAACAAAGGTGGAATGGTCAAAAAATCTATAAAGTCGGCTCCACCGAAGGCAGCCCTAAACAACGGCTTAATCGGCTTTACCAACACTAAATCAAAATCTCCGCTAATAATTTGTGGGCGAAAACGGTAAACCTCACGCAACAAAAACTGGCTTAAAATGTCTAACAAATTAAAAGTCAGAAATATAAAAATCACCTGTTCACGGCTGTAACCGGCCAAACTGCCGATACCGCTTAACAAATAAAATAAAAAAACGGCAAAAATAACAAATCGCACAAATTTACCCAATAAAAGTAAAAACAGACCCAACTTTGAATTAAAATCGCGCAAAAACGAATTCTTGGACATTATTAACCAAACTTTTATATATCTTTTCATTTATCTTCCTTCAGCTCGGTACAACTTAATCCCCTTTTTCCAGCTATAGTTAAAAAACAAAAATGAAACTAGCAGCCAAAAAACAGAAACGGCAACATATTTAACAACCATAACCACACTAAACCTTCCCAAATAAATTTGCAGCGGTACATACAAAAGATAGGGGAAAGGCGTTAACAAAAAAATGTAACGAAGATACTCAGGTAAAATATCCAGCGGGAAGATGGCCCCGGACATCAGATCAGAAATCGTAAGAAATAAAAAAACAGGAGGCCAGGTCTGCTCTGCCAGCCAAAACGGGACCATACTCACCAAAGCCAAAAGGAAAAAATAGGTTACAACCGCAATTCCCAACAAAACTATGAACAAAAATACAGATATTGCCTCTGTTTGCCAAAAAAGTTGGGGGCGTAAAATTAAATA
Source organism: Candidatus Microgenomatus sp. (assembly GCA_020724555.1). GTDB lineage: Bacteria > Patescibacteriota > Microgenomatia > UBA8517 > UBA8517 > DYGT01. The sequence continues at coordinate 27,677 of DYGT01000007.1, read as the reverse complement.
AACAAAAATAATTTCAAAAAAAGCAAAAATAAGATTGATGCTTTTCGTGCCAATATCCCTGGCAAAGCTTAATTTAAAATAGCTTACTGGTTTTAATAAATAATTTGTTAAACTACCCGACGCAATCTCTCCGGATAGAGAGGAAATTTTTGAATTTGCGACAATTGCTTTAACGATTAAAATTCCAAAAACATAGGTCAACATCTGCTCGCGGGAGATTCCAAATACATTTTCGCCTGAGCGGTAAACAGCATCCCACAAAAAAAATAAAAGAAAAAAGGTTAGTAAACTCCTGATCCTGGTGAATATGAAGCTTGTTTTATACACAAGCTCCTGGCCCAAAGATGCTTTTATAACCTGGATATATTTATTTTTCTGCATTAGCCTGAAAAATCTGAACGATTATTTGCTCAACAGGCACTTCTTCTATATTCAAATCGCTTACCGGATAATTTTGAAGCAATTCAGAAGCAGCCAACGTGGCCACAGTGCGCTTAACGGCCAAAACCACTTTGGGAAATTCATACTCAACAACACTACCGATTTTTTCCAGATCTTCTCGCCTCACCGGGTTAATTAAAGTTGCCGTAATAATTTTATTAAGCGCATACTTTTTTACCAGACTTTCTAATTTTCCATCAAAAAATATACTACCCTTGTCTATAATTATGACCCGATCGACTATCCCCAAAAGGTCATTCATATTATGACTGGTTAAGATAACCGTGGCTTCGTGATTTTTATTATATTCTTTTATAAATTCTCGGATCTTTGCCTGAGCAACAACATCCAGCCCGACCGTTGGCTCATCAAGAAAAACCACTTGAGGGCTGTGCAGCAACCCGGCTACCAATTCCAACCGCATCCGCTGCCCCAAGGAAAGATGTCGCACAGGGCGGCGCAAAATATCAGCTACATCCAAAATCTCGGTAAGTTCCTGAAGATTTTTTTTATATTTTTTATCACTTAAATTGTAAATTGCTCGGTTTAACTCCAAACTGTCTATTGCGGGCAAATCCCACCACAGCTGGTTTTTTTGGCCCATAATAAGACCTAATTGGTTTAAATAGTCGTATTTACGTTCCCACGGAGTAAACCCCATAACCTGAACAAAACCAGATGTAGGATAAAGAATGCCTGAAAGGATTTTTAACGTCGTGGTTTTACCGGCACCATTTGGGCCAATAAAACCTACCATTTCACCTTTATTTAAGGAAAAAGAAATACTTTTTAAAGCGTTAATATTCTTATAACTGGAACTTACTAAACTTTTAAAGCTGGCCAACAGACCAGCGTCTTTTTCCCGAACTCTGAAATTTTTTTTAAGTTTTTCAACAATTACAACTCTTTCCATTAACTGAAATTATACGAGCAATATAACTTACGGGCAAATTAACGGGTAACTTTACGTTTTAAAGCCTTGCCGGGAGTAAAACGAGGTGAACGATGGGGTTTAATTGTTACAAATTTTTCAGTATTTGGGATACGTACGGTTTTGCCTTTCATACGGATAACGCGGAAGGTACCAAAACCAGATAGTACAACTTTTTCTCCTTTAGAAAGGGTACGACCAATTTCCTCCAAAAAGACATCAACTGCCTCTGTCGCCGACCGTTTTGGAAGATGTGCCTTACGCGAAACTTGGTCGATTAATTGTCTTTTTGTCATCTTAGGAAGAAGGATAATAAACGTTTAAGCATTTGTCAAGCGGATTTATTTTGCACCGGTTATTCCCGTAGCCCGAGTTTCTCGGATGACCGTAACTTTTATCTGCCCTGCGTACTCAGCTTCTTTTTCCAACCGCTTGGCTATGTCGTGAGCAAGAACGGTAATCGCTTCATCACTGATTTGTTCGGGATTAACCACCACGCGCACGTCTCTACCTGCTTGAAAGGCTATAGCCTCAGTAACACCCTCAAAACTACCCGCAATCTCTTCTATTTTAACCATACGCTTTAGATAATTTTCGTGGGGCTCATAACGTGCACCCGGACGCGAGCCGGAAATAGCATCCGCCACCCATACGATAACCGACTCTATAGAACTAAACGGCCTGTCCTCGTGGTGCTCGGCTATGATATTGATAACTTTTTTCGGCATACCAAAGCGTTTGGCAACTTCAACGCCTTTTTGGATGTGCGTGCCTTCGTCTTCCGTTGCGACTTTACCAATATCATGAAGAAGCCCACCCAATCGGACAGATTCAACATCCGCACCCAATTCCTGGGCTATTTGAATACCGATTTTAGTTTCTTCTATGGTGTGCAAAGCTAAATTTTGGCCATATGAAGTTCTAAACTTAAATTTCCCTATCATTCGAACCAATTCGGTGGGCAATCCATATTCACCAACAGCTTCAACAATTTTTTTGCCTTCTTCCAATAAAATATCATTCATCTGTTTTCTAACCTGTTCAATAACCTCTTCTATGCGCGATGGCTGAATTCTTGTATCTTTAATTAATATTTCCAATGAACGTCTGGCAATCTCACGTCTTATTGGGTCAAAACTGGACAGACGAATCTCATTGGTTTCATCTATTTCGATCTCTACAGATGCAGCACGCTCAAATGCCCGGATGTTTCTTCCTTCTTTACCAATAATTCTGCCTTTAACTTCTTCACTCGGGACCGTAATTGTAGATATGGTATACTCGGCAACATAATTTGTTGCCCCGTGCTTCATGGCGTCCACCAAAATTTCCCGCGCTCTTTCAGCGGCGCTTTGCTTTATTTTTTCCTCGGCGTTTTTTATGCGTCTGGCTATTTCACCGGTTAATTCTTTTTGCACTTCGGCGAGAAGCTCCTTTTTGGCTTCTTCGGTTGTCATTGAAGCTGCTCTGCTCAATTTATCTAAAAGTTCTTCCTCGCGTTTTTTTAGGTTTTGCTCGCGTTTCTCAAGCTGTGCTTTTTCCTCTCTAAGTTCGCTTAAAAGCTCCTTGATATCAGATTCTGTTTTTTCTGCCATAATAAAAATAATATTAAATAAAAGGAAGCGGCTAAAATTTTATAAAGCCAAAAGAAGCATATTGTTTCCTGTTACTTCTCTCATAATTTCCTTTGTTGTCTATTTTACTGCCTAACGCCAAATCAGTCAATCTAGCTTTTTTTATTTTCTACCACTTTTTTTATCACGTCCCAGCCATAACCTTTGCGTGCCAAGTATTCCATCTGCTTTTGTTTGCGCTCATAAATGTCCGTATATTTTGTCCACTTTGTCTTTCTTTTTTCTAAATCCCTTTTCGCCAAAGAAATCTCATCTATACCCGTTTCTTCAAGCGTTTGTTTAATTATATTTTTATCAATCCCTTTTTTAAAAAGTTCGCTATAAAGCGCTTTTTTAGACCTGGGGCGAAATTCACGCCGCTCTTCCACCCACCACCTGGCAAAGCGCGCATCATCCAATAGATCGAGCTTTTTAAGTTTATTTATGAGCTTTTTCTGAAAGCTCTCGCGCACTTTTTTACGCTTTAGCCAATCTGAAACTTCTTTATAACTTCTTGGGCGAAGCGTGGCAAAGTTCAATAATTTTTGAAAAACCTGGCTGAATTCGCCTTCAGAAGTAATTTTTTGCACCTCGACCTCGTTTAATTCCAAACCGACTTTTAAACCAAGCTTAACAAAATTTTCCAAATCCAAAGCAAAGGCAAATTTACCATCTAAAAATAGATTAACCCTATTCTTATTATTTTGCTGGGAAATTTTTGTGATGCGGGGCATGAAGAATTATTCTTCGTCTGAGTCCGAACTATCTCCTACCTCATGAGGCAATTTTTTACCCGACGCTAATGTATCGCGGATTTCTTTCTCAATCTTTTCTGCTAATTTAGGATTTTCTTTTAAGTAACTCTTTGCTGCTTCACGACCTTGAGCTATGGTTTCGCCTTGATAGCTGAAGAAAGACCCGCTTTTGCCGATTATCTCCATTTCCACTCCCACATCCAAAAGCCCTCCGGTTTTGGAAATGCCCTCGTCGTTCGTGATATCAAATTCTGCAACTCGCAACGGCGGAGCAACTTTATTTTTAACCACCCGCACGCGATGACGCGATCCCACAACTTCATCTGCCTCTTTCAAAGTTTCAATTCGGCGGATATCAAGCCTTACCGAAGAATAAAATTTTAACGCCAATCCACCGGGAGTTGTTTCGGGGTTGCCAAACATCACACCTATTTTCTGGCGAATCTGATTAGTAAAAATTAAAATAGTTTTGCTTTTATTGATGGCCCCGGTAAGCTTGCGAAGCGCTTGGCTCATTAGCCTTGCCTGGACGCCAATTATTGCATCCCCCATTTCACCCTCCAGCTCGGCTCTGGGAACCAATGCGGCTACCGAATCCACCACAATTACATCCAAGCCCCCTGAACGAACTAAAGTTTCAGTGATCTCCAGAGCTTGCTCACCGGAATCCGGCTGACTTAATAAAAGATCATCTAAATTAACACCAATAATTCCTGCACGCGTTGGATCGAGGGCGTGTTCAGCATCTACAAAAGCACACTGGCCTCCTCGTTTTTGTGCTTCGGCAATTACGTGCAAGGCGAGTGTAGTTTTACCTGAAGCTTCAGGACCATATATTTCCACTATCCGCCCGCGTGGAAGACCACCAATTCCCAAAGCAACATCCAGAGCGATAGCCCCAGTGGAAATTGAATCTATGTTCCGCTGCTGTCGGGCACGCTCACCAAGGCGCATGATGGCACCTTTACCATATTGCTTTTCGATCTGGTCCATGGCCAACTTTATTGCCTGAAGTTTTTCAGATAAACCTTCGGGTTTATCTACCTTTGGAGGGTCTTTTTTTGTTCTTGCCATTTATGGCATTGTTTTAACACAAATATCCCATAGATGACAAGTGCCACTTTAGATGTAGTAAAATACTTATTTATGGAAATAACTGGTTTGAAACACAAAAAATTAGTAAATTTTATCCGTGAAGGCAAAATTGGTATTCTGCCGACTGATACGATATACGGCATTCATGCAAGCGTCTTCCACCCTGAAGCTATTGAAAAAATCTATAAAATCCGAAAACGAGACTACGATAAACCACTTGTGGTTCTTATTTCATCTTTAAATGATCTAAATTTGCTAAAAATTAAACTAGACAGTAAAACTAGAAATTTCTTAAATAAAATCTGGCCCGGGAAAATAAGTGTAATTCTGCCGGTAAAAAATGATTGGCTTTCCTATCTTCACCGCGGCAAAAATAGCCTGGCCATCCGCATGCCCGATTATCCAGAGCTTCGAGAGCTACTTTCCGAAACCGGTCCTTTAGTGTCTACAAGTGTTAATCCCCAAGGCAAAAAGCCTGCAACAACAATAGAAGAAGCAGAAAATTACTTTGGGGATAAAGTAGATTTTTATGTGGATGCAGGAAAACTCGCAAGTGAACCTTCTACTTTGGTAGAGCTTAAAACGGGCAAGGTAAAAATTATACGCGAAGGCGCAGTAAAACTTAAGAAAATAGCCTAACTGGTATAATAAGCAAAGGACGGGGTATAGTTTTAAAGTGTAAGCTCGCAAACTATACACAGGAATGAAACGACGGGGTATAGTTTAAAGGTAGAATGGGCGCATGGGGTGCGTCCGGTCCAGGTTCGATTCCTGGTACCCCGACACAATAATCAATCAAAAACCCCATTTACATGGGGTTTTTGTTTTAAGTAAATTATTTTCAAACTTACTTGTCTCGCTCCTCACAACTTAAACCTTGCCAAACATCCTGGCTTACAAACTTGGTTAGCTTAGAGCCGTCTACTTCTGCTTTTACAGCATAACGAACTTGTACTCCGCCATCTTTTGTGGGACGCTCATACTTTACTTTCCAACATTGTGAAACCGGTACTTGTACACGGTCTCTTTTTTTCACATCGTAAAATTCTATTTGATCCATTTATTAAATCACCCCCTTTTCCAGCCGGGCTTATTTTTAGCCTAGCTGGCTGCTAAGCTAAAAATAATTCAAGCTTGGGCTTTTTGTCAAGCACAAACCGAAATAAGCCGATCTCGCTTTACTAAAAAAAATTTATCCCTTAACATTAATAGAGTAATGCATAATCAAACCATATCGGTTTACAGATTATATATAAAAAATTTTATATTTGGTGTTGAGGACAGTCTGGTTTCAACTGTTGGTCTTTTAAGCGGGGTTGCAGCAGCGGGGCTGCCCAAAAAAGAAATTTTTATTACTGGTGTTGTGTTAGTATTTGTCGAAGCTTTTTCCATGGGAGTGGGCAGCTACCTATCAGAGGGATTTACCGAAGATATGGAAAGCCATAAATACAAAAGCAACTCAACTTTTTTTGCGTCTTTGATAATGGTCATGTCATATTTTGTAGCCGGTTTAATCCCGATTACACCTTACTTACTATTACCGGTTAGCCAAGCAATATATGTTTCTATTAGTTTTTCAATTATTTCTCTGTTTTTTCTCGGTTTTATCGGTGGAAAAAAATTTGAAGTAAAACCCCTTAAACATGGACTAAAAATGATGTTTATCGGTGGAGCGGCAATTCTAATAGGTACAATAGTAGGTAATTTATTTAATTAAAGTAAAATTAACTCTCAAGATGAAGGTCAGTTTAATTAAACGAACCGGGGACTATTAACGTTTTGGAGATTGTTTTTTACGCCTTGCTTTACCACCCGTTCCCACCATTCTGCGCTCTTTTTTGCGTGCATCGCGGGTTAAAAGCCCTGCTGGTTTTAAAGAAGATTTAAATTTTTCATTTAACTTGGCAAATGCTCTGGCAATCCCGTGCACTGTTGCTTCTAATTGACCGTTTTTACCGCCACCCAAAACACGAACCGTAACATAGTACTTGCCTTCTGTTTGTGTTAAAGAAAAAGGCAGCTGCCATTTGCTACGCATTGCATCTCCCGGAAAGTATTTACCTATCACTTCTCCGTTTACTAGACTCTCTTTATTACCTTTGTATAGCCTGACCCTGGCCGAAGCTTCTTTTCGCCTGCCTACTGCATATGTATAATTTTTTAATTCTTTTTTTGTTTTTGCCATTAGACTTGTTTATTTTCTAATTTATTTTGAAACGGGTGTTTGTCACCTGCAAATACTTTTAATCTGGCCATCCTTTTGTCTCTTAAACGATTAACCGGAAGCATGCCTTTTACTGCGTGTATTATTATTTTTTCCGGCTGCTCGACGCGCAATTTTTCGACTTTTATTTCCTTAAACCCTTTAGGGTAACCCGAGTGTCTGTAATATACTTTTTGTTTATCTTTCCGGCCGGTTAATTTTACCGCTTTGGCGTTTTTAACCACCACCCAATCTCCCATATCAAGGTGGGGTGCGTAATTGGTTTTATTTTTACCCATCAGAAGTCCTGCTATATGGCTGGATAATCTCCCTAAAGCCTGGCCATTTGCATCAACTTCGTGCCAAGCATGGTTTATGTCTTTTCCTTTAGGCTGACTGGTTTGTTTCATTTTTTATCCTCTTTTTTCGTTTTTTTAGTATTTACTTTAGCTTTTTTAGTTTTTCGCGGCTCTGCTTTGGGGACGGTAACCCATTCAATTCTTGCCATGGTTGCATTATCTCCTTTTCTTTTTGGCATAAGAACTATTCTTGTAAATCCAGAACGTCTCGATTGCGCCAAAGGAAGATAATCAGTAAAAAGCTTTTTCATAACCATTCTATCATTGGCAACAATCTGAGATATCCGCCTTCTGGCAGATACCGTATTTTGGCCGACAATAACCATAAGCTTATCCAAATCTGGCGACACGGCTTTCGCCTTTGCCAGCGTAGTATTAATGGATCCCTCCAAAACCATAGCTCGGATCAAGGAACGAAAGAGAGCGGTTCTTGCGGCTCGATTTCTGCCTAATTTGCGGCCATAAACCTTTTTACGCATTTTCCCTTTTCACTCCTTTTTCGGCTAATGCTGCATCAATAATTTCCAAAGACTTTTCTCCCAAGTTTCGGACCTTCACCAAATCTTCAGCTTTGGCTTTTGCCAATTTTTCAACAGTTTCATAACCGGATTTACTTAAAGCATTGGCTACACGAGTCGGTAATCCTATTTCTTCTACAGAAAGCTTTCCAACCGGTCCCAGTAGATCTGTTTCTTTTTGAGGGCTTTCCTTCTCTATCTTTTTAGGATCAACGATTTGACTAAAGTAAGATATAAGGTTTTTTGCAGCTCTCTTAAGAGCATCTTCGGGATCGATGGTACCATCTGTCCAAATTTCTAAAGTAAGTTTGTCATAATTAGTAACACGTCCTACGCGAGTTTCTTCAACTTTATAATTTACGCGTTCAACCGGAGAAAAAGTAGCATCCAACAAAATCTCTCCCAGCTTATCAGCTTCTCGTCCTTCTGCGGGTAAATAACCCACACCGGATTCTATAACCATGTCTGCTTCCAGTTTTGCTCCTTTAGATAAGTTGGCTAAAACTAAATCCGGATTTCCGATCACAACTCCGGCGGGAACCTTAATATCCCCTGCCTTAACTTCACCGGGAGTCTTAACTCTAAGGTTTGCTTTAACCAGGCCATTGCCTTCATAAGAAAAATTAACTTTTTTCAAATTTAAAAGAAAATCCAAAACATCTTCTTTCATTCCTTTTAGGGTTGAAAATTGATGTCTAACACCGGAAATTTGCACTTTGGTAATTGCTGCTCCGGGAAGGCTTGATAAAAGCACGCGTCTTAGAGATATGCCCAAAGTATTACCATACCCAGCAACAAGCGGGCTTATGACAAATTTCCCATATTTTTCGTCTTTATTTTCAATATTTATTTCAAATAATGGTTCCATACTGTCACCTCCTCTCCCATACAATAACGATGAGAGAGCGTTTATTATACTCTCTCAAATTACAAGTGGCAAATAATTATCGGGAGTAAAACTCCACAATATCTGCCTCCTCAAATGGTTCAGGAACATCATCGCGCCCAGGCTTTCTTTTAATTTTGCCTGCTGCTGCTTTGCGGCTCAACCACTCTGGAATTGTTACGTCTTTTGCTTTCAATAACAGAGCAACCGAAGGTATTTCCATGGCCTTGGCAGAAAGGGTAATGGTCTGTCCCGGTCTAACCTGGAAAGAAGGGATATTAACCCTTTTCCCATCAACAAAAACGTGCCTATGGCTTACTAACTGTCTAGCTTGTGGCCTTGTAGCCGCAAATCCCAAACGATAAACCGTATTATCAAGCCTGGATTCTAGCAAAGAAAACAGGGCGTCTGATGTATTACCCTTTTCACTTAAAGCCTGAGCCATATAATTTTTAAATTGACGTTCTAAAATTCCGTAAAATCTTTTTACCTTTTGTTTTTCTCTTAATTGTTTGCCATACTGTGAAGGCTTGCGTCGGCTACCTTTTGGCCCATGCACACCGGGAGTTACATTAAGTCTCGTCAATTTCCCCCCTTTACCAAAAAGGTCAAAATTTTCCCGGCGTGATAATCTGTCTTTTGGTCCTATGTATCTTGCCATCTTTATACTCTTCTTTTCTTTTTTGGCCTTGGCCCGTCATGGGGCATTGGCGTGACATCCGCAATCATATTAATGTTTACTCCAGCGGCTTTGATAGCTCTTAAGGCTGCTTCACGGCCGGGACCCGGCCCTTTAATATAAACGTCTGCTTCATGCACTCCGTATTCTTTAACAGCCTTTTGGACCACGGCATCCACGGCAACCGTGGCCGCATACGGCGTTGCCTTTCTGGTGCCTTTAAAACCGGATAACCCGGATGAGCCCCAAGATAAAGTATTACCATCATTGTCGGAAACGGTAACCAATGTATTATTAAAACTTGCTGAGATATAAATCTTAACCGATGGTATTTCTTTTTTTGTTTTTTTTGCTGCCATATCAACTTGTTGTTTGTTTTGCTAACTCTTCTTTTCTGAATGCACCCACTGTCCGGCGTTTGCCTCTTTTAGTCCTTGCATTAGATTTAGTTCTCTGGCCTCGTACCGGTAAACCACGATTGTGCCTTATGCCTCGGTAGGCATGAATAGCTTTTAACCTTTGGATATTTTCGCGTACTTTCCGGATTAAATCTCCCTCAACCAAAATTCCCTCCAATTGGCTGTTGATAAGCGATAAATCTTCAGCTGACAAATTCGATACCCGAGTTTCTGGTTTTATTTTAATCTCATTTAAAATTTTTTCTGAACGCGACCAGCCTATGCCTTTAATGTGAGTTAAGGCATAATCTATTCTCCAGTTGTCATTTAAATCTATTCCAGCTATTCTTGCCATTTTTATATTTATCCTTGACGCTGTTTGTGTTTTGGGTTTTTGCAAATAACATACAAAACCCCTTTGCGCTTAACAATTTTACAATCTTTACAAATTCGTTTAACAGATGATCTTACTTTCATTGTGTTTTTTTACCAACCTTTCCAACAATCCTACCCCTTTTTTCATCGTAGGGAGTCATTTCTACTTTCACGGTATTTCCAGGCATTAAACGCATAAAACCACGGCGCATTTTGCCAGAAGGGACAGTCAAAACTTCCCGCCCATCAATAAGCTTAACCTTAAACATGGTATTGGGCAGAAGCTCCAAAATTTCTCCCTCAATAATTATATTTCTCTTTTGCATATTATACTTAATTTTTAGCCTAGTTTAAAGCGATTTTAAGTCAAAATAATACGACCGTGGCTGGTTAGGGCGACGGTCTCCTCAAAAAGCGCTGATATTGTACCATCTTTCATACTCAAAGTCCAACCATCGTCTTCCAGGACGATATCTCCCTTGCCCATGGCATACATCACTTCGATAGCCAAAACTATTCCAGGTTCAAGTTTCACTTTTTCATCTCTTGAGCCGCTAATCACCAGAGGTACTCTGGGGTCTTCATGGAGCTCCCTACCCACACCGTGCCCTGTCAAATTGTAAACAGGGCTGTAGTTTGCATTCACCAGCTCAGATTGTATTGCCCGCGTGATATCCGCGACAGTGTTTCCTTTTTTAAAAGATTTAATTCCTTGTTTTAGCGCTTTTTTACCTACTTCCATAAATCTTTGCACCTTGGGATCATCACCCAGATATACGCTTACCGAGGTGTCTGTGTGAAATCCGCGGTAGAATATACCCATATCCACACTCACCAAATCTCCTTTTTTAAAAACTAATTCTTTTTTGGGAATACCGTGAACTACGCCGTCGTTTACGTTTATGCACGTACTCCATTTATATCCCGGAACCATTTTAAAAGATGATTTGCCGCCACACGCTTCAATTTCCCGCGTTACCAATTCTTCAATATCCCAGGCACTTACATTAGGAGCTATTGCCCCAAGCACCTTTTTCTTAACTTCAGAGAGTTTTTGTCCGCCCTGATGCATAATTTCAATTTCCTCAGGGGATTTAAGATTCATTTTGTACACGCTTTTCTACCTCCTTTTCTATATCCAGATAAATTTCTTCTATCGGTCGTTCTCCATCTACTTTAAATAAAATTCCATCTGCCTGCATCAATTTTACTATCGGTTCTGTTTGAGTGTGAAAGGCATTTAGGCGTTTTTGGATAGCTTCCGGCATATCATCTTCTCTTTGAATTAAATCTGTTTCTTTAATATCAGAGCTAGGAGGGTTAGTTACCAAATTATATATTTCTCCTGTTATTTTATGCTGCCTTCTTGCTGATAATCTCCTCGTGGCCTCGGCGTCACTGATATCCAAATAAATTGCCAAAGAAATGGGCTTTCCCTTACTTTTAAACCACTTAATAATTTCCTGATATTGATAAAGTGTTCTGGGAGAGCCGTCGATTATTAATTTGTCGTATAAATTATTTTTTTCTAAATAAGAAAATAAATATTCCAAAAGTTTTTTGTCGGGAAGTAATAAACCCTGATCCAGTGTATTTGCTAAATTAACGTCATTTTTGGCAATATCGCGAAGCATTTGTCCTGTGCTTAAATGTATAAAACCCAATCTGTCCGCAATAAGTTTTGCTTGTGTACCTTTACCTGATCCTTGAGGTCCCAAAATTAAAATATTCATTTAAGATATAAACCTTTCATAACGTTTCATTACCAGCTGGGCTTCAATTTCGCGCGTTACTTCCAAAACTACAGAAACCACAATCAGGATTCCCGTGCCGCCAATCACCAGATTGGCCACCCCCAAAAAACTCTGTAGGAGCGAAGGGAGTATTGCAATAAATCCCAAAAAAACCGCTCCCACCAGTGTTATGCGGTTAAGCACATGTTTTAAATAATCTGTGGTTTGTTTTCCCGGCCGAATTCCCGGAATAAAAGCACCACTTTTTTGTAAATTTTCTGTAATTTTTTCCGGATTAAAAACCACAGAAGTATAAAAATAAGTAAAACCAACTACCAAAGCAAAATACAAAATATTGTAAATGGCTGACTGGGGATTAAAAGCTGTGGACATTTTTAAAGCAAAATCCTGAACTGATGGATTATTCACTGCCGATAAAAATTGGCCGAGCATGGAGGGCAGCAAAACCAAAGAAACGGCAAAAATGATAGGAATTACACCGGCTTGGTTGACTCTAAGGGGAATATAATTTGAATTAGATCCCGGCAAATTAGAGCGGGATTGACGGGCGTAATTAATGGGAATGCGCCGCACAGCCTCATTCACATAAACAATTAAACCAATAATCACAACTGCTAAAACCGCAAATATTGCTATACTAAATATATTTTCACTGGCTACTGTTGCAGACGAGCGGCCAAAAGATACCGGAAGGCGGGCCACTATCCCGGCAAAAATCAAAAATGAAACTCCGTTTCCCACACCATATTCCGTAATCAACTCACCCATCCAGATGGCAAGCATCGTGCCTGCCACCATCGTAACCACCAAAGCCAAAAGCGCAAGGGGTGATAATCCACCAATAATCCCTTGGCTACGAAGGAGTGCATACATGCCAAAGGATTGAAAAATAGCCAAAGGTACGGTTAAAAAACGAGTATATTGGTTTATTTTTTCCTGCCCTAATTCACCTTCTTTGGAAAGCTCTTCCAGCTTTGGTATTGCAAAAGTCATAAGCTGCATTATGATAGACGCATTGATATAAGGCGTAAGACCCAAAGCCATTATGGAAAAATTAGCTAGCGTTCCTCCGGAAAATACATCCAAAAGTGAAAGCAGGGGACTACCGACAAACAATTGCTGCAAATTTTGCCTATCTATCCCTGCAGCCGGTATGTGTGCAGCTAAACGAAAAGCCACTAAAATACCCGCGGTAATTAAAAACTTTTTACGGATAGCCGGAGAGGCAAAACTGCGTTTAAAAAAAGTTAAAATAGAATTAATCATACCTCTATTGTACCCCCAGCGTCTTTAATTTTTGCAGCTGCGGACTTAGTGACGGGTAATGCCACCTTTAGCTTGTTTTCGATTTTGCCCCGCCCCACAACTTTTGCTCCATAGGAAGCTTCGCTGGCTTTTATCACACCTGAATCAATTAAGCTATTTATATTAACAAGGCTACCGCTTTTAAACTGGTTTAAATCATCAAGGCTTAAAAGTAATGGCTTCTTGGGATTTGCCTTAAATTTACCTTTACCACGAGACAGGGGTAAGCGCCTTAATAGCGACTTTTTCACTTTAACACCTTCAAATAAAATACCCATTTTACGGCGGGACTTTTGTCCTTTTGTTCCGCGGCTAGATGTATGGCCACCTTTTCCGGAACCATAACCACGGCCCAATCTTTTTCCTGATTTGGTTTTTATTTTTGGTAAATTATTCATTTGCTTCTCATTTCTACTAACTTATTCAAGCTTTTTAAAGCTTCAATAGTGGCATATACATTTGAAATTTTGTTGTTAGTACCAAGCTGTTTGGCAACGGCATCCCGGACACCAGCAGCCTCCAAAACAATTCGCACAGATCCTCCGGCAATAACTCCGGACCCAACCGGCGCCGGCTTTAAAAGTATTTTGGCGGCACCATATTTTTTTTCAATTTCAAAAGGCAAAGTAGTATTGTTCATCGGCACTTCAATCATTCTATTTTTTGCTTGAGAAATTGCTTTTTGGATTGCACCACGGACATCTTTTGCCTTAGATAATCCCACGCCTACTTTTCCTTTTTTATCACCTACTACCACTAAAGCCGAAAAACGCATTTGATTTCCACCTTTGGTTTTTTTAGAAACACGGTTAATTTGTACTACTGTTTCTTCTAACTCGCTTAATTGCATTTCGAGGTTATTATTTTCCATAGCCTTAAAATTCTAAACCGCCCTTTCTTGCGGCATCTGCCAGAATTTGCACTTTACCATGATAGCGATAACCACTGCGGTCAAAGACTACTTTTCTAATTTTTGCTTTTTTGGCTTTTTGGGCGATTTCTTCACCCACGTCCTGCGCCTTTATTCCTTTTGAGCACATAAGTGTATTTCCTGAAACATCGTCTATAAGCTGTACATAAATATACTTATTAGACCGATAAATGCTCATTCTCGGTTTATCTTTTGTGCCTTTTATTTTGGCACGGATACGGTTTTTTCTTTGTTTACGATTTGATTTTAACATCTTTATACGGCTTTTGCTGCCTGTTTGCCGGCCTTTCTTCTGATTATTTCATCGCTGTATTTAATACCTGTTCCCTTGTATGGCTCCGGTTTTCTTTTACTCCGGATTATCGCAGCCACCTGGCCTACCATTTCTTTATCTACTCCTTCAACGGTTATAATATTTTTTTCAACTTTAACGTTAATATTTTCAGGCATCACAATTTCTACAGGATGTGAATAGCCAAGACTCATCACCAATTTATTGCCTTGAGTTTCCGCGCGATAACCGGCACCGTTGATTTCTAAAGACTTGCTCCAACCATCTATTACTCCTTTTACCATGTTGGAAAGATGAGATCTTATAGTACCGCGCAACATCTCTGCTTGTTTGCCCACTCCCTTTTTATTTACCAAAAGCTGATTATCTTGCTTTTCTATTTCCACCAGACGCGGATTAAAACTTTTTTCCAAACTACCTTTCGGTCCTTTAATCACGATTAACCCCGCGCTGATGTCTGCGCTTACACTTTCAGGTAATAATACTGGTAATTTACCAAAGCGTGCCATATTACCAAACCTCCACAATCACTTCACCGCCCACACCTTGCTTTAAAGCATCTTTTAAAGATTTCAACCCTTTTGGGGTAGAAATTATCAGCCAAGACGCTCCTTTATGTTGAGAAAGCTCGTCTACATTTTTATAAATTCTAAGACCGGGTTTTGATACAAGTTTAAGATCTAAAAGTACTGGCTGTTTTTTCCGATAAGAAAGACGGCAAACAAGCTCACCGTTTTCACTGGCCACACTGTCTAAATATTTTTCTTTTTTAAAGACATCGGCCAATGCACGTACCATTTTCGTCTCCGGTATGCGGATCTCTTTTTGCCCGCTCATAGCGGCATTTTTCATACGGATACAAAAATCTCCTACCCAATAGTTAACCATTTTTACCAACTTGCCTTTCTAACACCAGGAATTTCACCACGGTGGGCGTGTTCACGAAAGCAAATGCGGCACATGCCAAATTTACGGATATAGCCCCGTGACCGGCCACAAATGCGGCAGCGATTCGTATACCTGATTTTATATTTTAATTTTTTCTTTTCTCTTACTTCTTTAGATGTTTTTGCCATATTTTTAATTATTTAATTCCTCTTTTTCAAAAGGCATACCAATTAATTCCAAGAGTCTTTTTGACTGATTTTTGTCTTTTGCACTTGTTATTATCGATATTTCCATACCCTGATTCCCACGACCCAGACTGATTTCCGGAAAGACCGAGTAATCACGAATTCCCAAAGTATAATTACCGGCTTTATCAAAACTTTTCAAGGAAACTCCTCTAAAATCGCGAAGACGCGGCAGGGTAACGTTAATTAATTTATCCAAAAAATTATACATCCTATCGCGCCTTAATGTCACGGTAAGCCCCACAGCCTGCCCTTGACGCAGGGCAAATCCGGCAACCGAAATCCTGGCCTTTTGCACTTTGGGTTTTTGGCCGGTAATTATTGCCATATCTTCCATTAAAATGCTTTTATTTTCTTTATCTTTGAGTTTATCTCCTGTACCCATATTTACCACTACTTTAAGAAGCCTTGGTGCAGCCATCGGACTTTTTAAGTCCAACTCCTGCATCAGGGTTTTTTTAATTTCTTTTTCGTATTTTTCTTTTAATGATAATCTTGCCATATTATTTTTGATCTAAAATTACTCCACTTTTTTTGCTAAATCTCAATTTTTTTCCACCTTCAATTTTAAATCCAACTCTAGTAGGTTTATTGGTTTTAGGGTCAACAACCATAAGTTTTGAAAGGGCAATAGGCCTCGGGATTTCATATACTCCTCCTTTGTTGTCTGCGGCCATTTGCTTTTTAATATGTTTTTTATAAATATTAATTCCGGGCACAAAAGCAGTCCCTTTTTTCGGAAATACACGCTCAACCGTACCTTCACGGCCTTTATCTTTGCCACTCATAACAACTACTTTATCGCCGGTTTTTATTTTTTGCATTAGACTACCTCCTTGGCCAACGACGCAATTTTAGTGTATCCCGCATCTTTTACTTCGCGGGCTATTGGCCCCAAGATCCGTGTTCCCCGTGGCATACCCTGTTTGTCGATAATTACCCCTGCGTTATCGTCAAAACGTATATAAGTACCATCTTTGCGGCCAACCTCTTTTTTCGTCCGGACAATGACCGCGTTTACAATGTCACGATTTTTAACGGCCCCGTTTGGGTCTGCTTTTTTAACCACACAACGCACCACATCGCCGACAGTTGCGGTTTTACCGATTTTTGTAGAAATTCCAATTATATGCAAAGCTTTAGCTCCGCTATTATCGGCCGGATTTAATACAGATCTTAATTGCACCATTTATTTATCCTCCTTTTTAGTTTTTTTGGCGCCTAAAACTTTTGTAATTTTCCAGCGCTTTTTTTTGCTGATAGGTTTGCAAGCAATAAAACGAACCCTATCGTTTACTTTTACACCCACTTCATCGTGTACTAAATAGTTTTTAGTTCTTTTCAAACGTTTTTTATAAACGGGGTGAGCCATAAACCGGATAATCTCCACTTTGGCTGTTTTTTCACCATGTTTCGCGATCACTTTTCCTGTAAATATTTGCATTATTTATCCTCCTTTTTTTTATTTTTTTCGTTAATCAAAGTCAATACTTGCGCCAAATCTCTCCGAACATTTTTTCTTGCCTTTAAATTTTTCTCTTTGGAAGATGCAATTTTAACAGAAATTTCCGCCAAAGTCGCTTTTAATTTATCGGCTTCGCTTTTTAAATCAGCAACTGTTTTTGTTCTATATTCTTTTAGTTGTGTTTTTTTCATTTAATTTATACCTCGCGTTTTATTAACTTTGTTTTAAAAGGCAATTTTCCTCCGGCTTTTCTTAATGCATTCTCAATCAATTCAGGGTTAGGGCCTGTCACTTCAAAAATAATCCTACCCGGGGTGACCACTGCCACATAACGGTCTATATCTCCCTTACCGCCACCCATCCGCTGGCCGGCGGCACGGGACGTCACTGGTTTATCCGGAAAGACGCGGATCCATACACGCCCTTTTCTTTTTAAACTATTGGTAATCGCCCGCCTGCCGGCTTCGATCTGCGCGGCACTCAGCCAACCACGGCCTAAAGCTTTTATACCATATTCACCAAAAGATAGGGAATTACCGCGCTGTGCATTTCCTTTTCTTCTCCCTCTAAATTCTTTTCTGTATTTTCTACGTTTTGGCTGTAACATTTTTTATTCCTCGTCTTTTTTATAAATCCACACTTTTATTCCTACGTATCCGCGCTTAAGAAGAGCAGGAACTTGGGCATAATCAATATTTTCTCTCAAAGTCTGTGTCGGCACTGAACCATCCTGGAATTTTTCAACTCTGGAAATTTCCGCCCCGCCGATACGTCCACCTAAAACAATTTTTATGCCTTTTGCGCCCGATTGCATCACACGCTCTATGCTTTTCGTGACAACGCGGCGGTGCGGCATCCTGCGCTCCAAGTCTGAGGCTATACGTGTGGCCACCAATTGTGCCGATAATTCAGGATTTTTAACTTCAGTTACCTGTAAATCTATTTTTAGGTCGCGTATCTTTTGCCCACGTATCTTTTCTAAAATTCGCACAATATCACGCTTAACATCTTCAATGCCGGACCCTCCTCTTCCAATAACCACTCCGGGCCTAGACACGGTCAAATTAATTACCATTGATTTAGGTAAACGTTCAATTTCCACATTGGTTACCCCGGCAACTTCTAATTTTTTCATCAAAGCTTTTCTGATTTTAATATCTTCAATTAATAAGTCCTGATAACTTTTACCCTCGGCATACCAACGGGATTTCCAAGGAAGGAAATTGCCTGTTCTAAAACCTACCGGATTTACTTTTTGTCCCATTTATTTATCCTCCTTTTTGGATTCTGTTTTCTTAGTCCCCACCACCACTCGTATATGGCTTGTGCGTTTAATAATCGGGTGCCACACTCCGCGGCTAACCGCACGACTGCGCTTTAGACGCGGGCCTTCAGTAATTTGGATTTCTTTAAAAACGAGCTCGTCCACTTCCATACCTTTGTTTTGAGCGTTGGCAACGGCAGTTTTAATCGCTTTCAACAAAGGCTCGGATGCCTTTTTTTGAGCATATGGCAGCATTTCCATAGCCTGCTTCGGAGTTAGAGTTTTAATCATGCCAACCATAAGCCTTAATTTACGAGGCGATGTACGTATGTATTTTTGCGTTGTAATAGCTTCCATATTTAAGTTTTCTCAATAATTCTTTTCACCACTTGCCCGTGCCCGCGGAATGTCCTTGTCGGGGCAAATTCCCCCAAAAGGTGACCGACCATATCTTCGGTGACAAATACTTCAGTAAAAGTTCTGCCATTGTGTACGGAAAAATATTTGCCTACGTATTCAGGAGCTATGGTGCTTCCCCGTGACCAAGTTTTTATAGCTTTTCCTTTTTCTCCCATACCGGCCTTTACCTTTTTCATAAGGCGTTCGTCTACGTATGGGCCTTTTTTAATGCTTCTGCTCATAATTATTTATTTTTAGCATGTTTACCCGGTTTTCTGCGGGCAACGATTAGTTTATCAGAATATTTTCTTTTTGCTCGGGTTTTCCCGACCGCCTTTTTACCATAAGGAGTTTTGGGGTATTTAAGACCCACACCGCTTCTCCCTTCTCCTCCACCATGAGGGTGTGCTCCAGGGTGCATTGCCACTCCGCGCACACTAGGCCGGATACCAAGCCTACGATTACGGCCGGCTGTCGAGCCCTTAAGGCTTTTTAAATGGGCATTACTTACCTCACCAATAGTGGCAAAACATTTTGGATCAAAACGGCGTATTTCGGTTGATGGAAGCTTTACTAATACAAAATTTTCTTCTTTACCCTGAACCACGGCCGAAGCGCCAGCACTTTTAACCATTTGGCCGCCTTTTTGCGGACGTATTTCTATGTTATGCACGCTTGTCCCTGCGGGGATTTTACCTAAAGGCAAAGCATTACCCACTTCAAGTGGTGCAACGTCTGAGGCTATAACTTTATTTCCTTTTTTTAATTTTTCCGGCGCCAAAATATACCGCTTATCGCCGTCTTTATAAACTACAAGCGCTATATCCGCGTTTCTGTTGGGATCGTATTCTATGGTTTTCACTACACCCCAAACGTCGCGTTTGCTTCGGGCAAAATCGATATGCCTCAAATAGCGCTTTTGTCGGCCACCCTGGTGGCGCACGGTAACTGTACCTTTTGAACGACCTGATTTTTTGGGCAAAATCGTCATTAAGTTACTCATTTCTCTTTTCCTCCCTCAAATATGTCTATTTTTTCTTTGGCTGCCAAAGTAACAATTGTTCTTTTTTTGGCAGGAGTTATTTTAAAACCTTTTCTCAACATATTTTTTTTCACAATTTTTTTGTAATTTATAGTTGACACTTTTTTAACGTGGACGGCAAAAATGTCGCCCACTAGTTTTTTAATCTGATATTTGCTTAACTTTGGATCAACCCAAAAACTATATTTGCCTTTTTTGGCTAAATTTAGACTCTTTTCTGTGAGTATAGGCTTTATTTTCATTTGCTCTCCTTTTTGGCTACCTTTTTTTCAAAAATATCTGCATCAAAAATTAAAGTCCCACCTTTATAAACTTCATAAGCGTTTAAATCCGAAAATGGTAACACTTTAACATTTTTAATATTACGGAATACGCGGTACTTATCTAAATTTGATTCGCCAAGAAGTATTAAAACGCGCTTGGCTTCTACTTTGGATAATAAGCCGGCAGCTTCTTTTGTCTTTTTCAGATTTGATATGCCCTCAACGATCGCCACTTTACCTTCTTTTAATTTAAGTGTAATTGCACTTTTTAAGGCAAGTGAGGCCATTTTTTTGCTCAATTTCAAAACTCTTTTTTTGCCATCCGGTCCGTGGGCTTTACCGCCGCCTACAAAAATGGGTGCGGATTTCGCCCCGTGGCGGGCTCTTCCGGTTCCTTTTTGACGATACCATTTTTGCGTTGTAAGGTTTACCTCTCCGCGTGTCTTGGTCTTAGAAGTTCCCTGGTGTTGCCTATCAGCCAAAACCCTTACGGCCTGAGCCACAAGTGCCAGATTCGGCTCCACAACATAATCTTTAGGAAATGCCACACTTTCCACAGTTTTTTTACTGGTCGAATAAACATTCACTTTACTCATTTTCTTTTTGCTCCTTTTGCTCTTTCTCCCCTTCTTGGACTTTACTTTCCGATGTGCGCCTGACAACAAGAAGCCTGCCGTTTGCACCGGGAACCGGACCGGAAACAGTTAGCGTATTGGTTTCGGGGTTAACGGAAACAACTTTTAAATTATCAATTGTCTTTTGTTGTCCACCCATACGCCCAGCCATCTTTTTACCTTTTCGAACACGCCCCGGGTCTGTTCCCTGACCGATAGATCCGGGAGCTCTTTCGCGGTCTGATTGTCCGTGAGTTTTCGGGCCGCCGGCAAAACTCCAACGCTTCACACCACCGGCAAAACCTTTACCTTTAGAAACGCCTGTTACCGATACTGTGTCTCCCGGGGTAAAAATATCTGCCAATACAATTTGGTCTCCTACTTTTAAATCAGGCTCGCTTTCAAGCCTTACTTCGCGTAAAAAACGCGGAGCTTTTTTGTCTTTTGTTGCTCCGCGAAGGTGGCCCTGAAGTGGTTTGGTGATATTTTTAATTCTTTTTTCACCAAAACCAAGTTGGACAGCCCAATAACCGTCTTTCTTTTCATTTTTAATCTGAACTACTGTGCATGGGCCGGCTTCTATTTCGGTCACGGGAACTCTCAGGTTATCTGCAAAAACCTGACTCATTTTGATTTTAGTCGCAAGTATGGTATTAATCATTTTTTTTCACTAAAAAAAGCGCCAGAGGCGCCCTACTAATCTAAGGCTCTCTTAACTAAAAGAGGTTTAAATAAGTACCACCTCCATGTGAGGCTGATTATAACAAAATAATTTTGCTTAGGCAAGATTGCGGCTTTTTATCAGGGCCAAATACTCCTTATTTTCAGCACGTTTACCGGTAATGGGCGACTCAACTATCTTTTCTACAAATCCGCCTTCGTTTTCTATATCTTGGTGCACTTTATTTATAACTTTTTGCATATCCTCATAGGAAGGCTTGGCAATACCAAGCTCATAGTGCGGCTTAATCAAACTAATAATAATCCCGTCGGACTTTAAATTTTTCAGGGCATTGGGGATAATTTTTTCTTGTTTAGTCCAGCCTGTATCTATACTAATTATGTCCATTTTTTCGGGCAAAGCAATATGCATGGCGTTTGTGCGCTCCAACACAATAACACGGGGATCGTTTCGTAGTTTCCAAGCAAGTTCCCCGTAAGAAGTATCAACACTATATATTTTTTTGGCGCCGTTTATGAGCCAGCAGTCCACAAAACCACCGGTACTGCTACCAAAATCTGCCACTACTTTGTTTTTAGCCGATATTTTAAAAAAGGAAATGGCGAACTGCAGCTTTTCCCCAGCACGAGAGACAAAATCCATTACATTTTAACTTCTATACTTACCCCAGCAGGAAGATCGAGGTTTGAGAGGCTATCTATTGTCCGCCCGGATGGGTTTTCTATATCAATCAAACGTTTGTGGACAAGTATTTTAAAATGCTCTTGGGCATCTTTATGTTTAAAAGGGGACTCTAAAACAGAAATAACAGAGCGTTTGGTGGGAAGGGGAATAGGTCCAATCACTTGGGCACCAGTAGAAATAGCCGTATCGACTATCTTTGCGGCTGCTTCATCAATCACTCGGTGATCGTAGCTTTTTAATTTTACTCTTATTCTACCTAGTGCTGCCATAGGTTGGTCCTAAAAGGTGCGAGCAGATTATTATTTGGTAACTTTAGTTATAAGTCCTGCACCAACTGTTCTTCCGCCTTCGCGGACAGCAAATCGCTGGCCTTCCTCAAGGGCTACTGGAACAATTAGTTTAACTTTCATATTGGCACGGTCTCCGGGCATTACCATCTCAATGCCTTCCGGCAAAGTTACTTCACCTGTAATATCTGCTGTACCTATAAAGAACTGTGGCTTGTAACCAGTGAAAAATGGTGTGTGGCGGCCACCTTCGTCTTTACTTAAAATATACACTTCGGCTTCAAATTCAGTATGGGGCTGGATGCTACCCGGCTTTGCTATTACCTGACCTCTTTCAATCTGGTCTTTTTCAATTCCGCGCAAAAGAATGCCTACATTATCTCCTGCCTGAGTTTCATCAAGAGTTTTTCTAAACATTTCAAGACCTGTTACAACCGTCTTTTGAGTGTCTTTTATGCCAACAATTTCAACTTCTTCGTTTACGGTCAATTTACCGCGGGTCACACGGCCGGTAGCCACTGTTCCGCGTCCCTTGATTGAGAAAACATCTTCAACCGGCATTAAAAACGGCTTGTCTATTTCACGAGTAGGCTCGGGAATGTATTCATCAACGGCTTTCATTAATTCCATTATTTGTGCTTGTGCTTCTTTGTCGCCTTCCAGGGCTTTTAGAGCCGATCCGCGGATAACCGGCACTTCATCTCCCGGGTATTCGTATTTCTTGAGGAGCTCACGGACGTCTTCTTCAACAAGATCAATAATTTCAGGATCATCCACAGTATCTACTTTATTCAAAAAAACGATTAAAGCGGGCACATTTACCTGACGAGCTAAAATAACATGCTCACGGGTTTGAGGCATGGGACCGTCTGCCGCAGATATTACCAAAATAGCGCCATCCATCTGTGCTGCACCGGTAATCATATTTTTAATGTAATCGGCGTGCCCCGGAGCGTCGATATGAGCATAGTGCCTTTTTTCTGTTTCGTACTCCACATGGGTTATGTTAATTGTGACACCGCGTTCTTTTTCTTCCGGAGCATTATCGATCTGGTCAAAAGCATATGGCTTGGTATTATTACCGGGTTGTGCAGCCAAAGTAGTTGTAATAGCTGCGGTTAGTGTGGTTTTCCCATGGTCAACATGGCCAATAGTTCCAATATTGACGTGGGGTTTATTTCTTTCAAATTTTTGTTTTGTGTCTGCTGCCATTTTAGATTATTAATTTATTATATTTGTTTAGTTTTTTCAAGCCTTAATTTTGGGCGAAAAAATAATTCCGAATTTACCGGAACTGTTAGTATTATCTCAGCTCGCTTATTGCCTTGTCAAGAGGGATCTTTTAGGCGTTTTTATTAACAATCTGCTCCGCGATATTTGCCGGTACTTCCTCGTAATGGCTTGGCTCAATATATGCATTGGCGCGACCCTGGGATATGGAGCGCAAATTAGTGGCGTAGCCGGAAAGCTCAGCCAAAGGCGCCACTGCTTTAATAATTGTAATTCCGCTTTTATCCTCAGTCCCCTGAATCTGGGCCCGGCGGGAGCTTAAGTCTCCAATTATATCTCCCATATATTCTTCAGGCGTGGTTACTTCCACTTTTACGATCGGCTCCAAAAGCGTAAGTACGGCTTTTTTGGAAGCAGTCTCCAAAGCCATGGAGCCTGCAATCTTAAACGCAATTTCGCTACTGTCCACTTCGTGATAAGAACCATCATAAACCACAACCTTCATATCCACCATGGGGTAGCCCGCCAATATTCCGCTTTCCATTTTTTCTACTACTCCTTTTTCAATGGCCGGGATGTACTCCTGGGGAATAGCGCCGCCTTTTATTTCTGACTCAAACACAAAGCCCTCCCCCCGACCCAATGGTTCAACGCGCAGTAAACAATGCCCGTACTGTCCGCGGCCTCCTGTTTGACGAATGTATTTACCTTCCCCTTGGGCAATATTTTTAATTGTTTCTTTGTAAGCCACCTGAGGTGAGCCCGTGGTTGCATCCACATTAAATTCTCTCTTCATGCGGTCGACCAAGATCTCAAGCTGCAGCTCTCCCATACCGGAAATGATGGTTTGGCCGGTTTCATGGTTCGTTTTAATTTTAAAAGTTGGGTCTTCGTCGGAAAGCTTGTTTAAAGCCACACCCATTTTTTCCTGATCGGCTTTGGTCGCCGGCTCTATGGCCAGCGAAATCACAGGCTCCGGAAAACTTATGGATTCCAGTAAAATAGGATGAGCAGGGTCACAAATAGTGTCCCCTGTGGTTAATTGTTTGCTTCCCACGAGAGCCACGATTTCTCCTGCAAAAGCTTCGTCAATAAGTTCACGCTCGTCCGCGTGCATCAGCACCAATTTTCCAATTCTTTCTGAGTCCTGTTTGGTGCTATTATAAACACTGCTACCAGACTTAAGCGTTCCGGAATAAATGCGCACATACACGAGCCTGCCTACATGAGGATCTGTCACCACTTTAAAAGCAATCCCCGAAAAAGGATTATCGTTCGTACGCTCGCGCGTAATAACCTCTCCTGTTTTTGGATTAACGCCTTCAATGGGTGGTAAATCTATAGGCGATGGTAAATATTCTACAACCGCATCCAACAAAAGCTGAACCGTTGCCATACGATTATCCCCTCCCAAAATCGGGAAAAATTTACCTGCAACTACACCTTTACGGATGGCTTTTTTAATTTCAGCCTCTGTCGCCTCGGATCCTTCCAAATACTTTTCAAGCAAAGTGTCGTCAAATTCAGCAACGGTCTCAACCAATTTTTCACGGTATTCTTGGGCCATATTTAACATGTCAGAAGGTATTTCCTCCTCGGTCAATTTATTATCTTCTATGCTTTTGTAGGTATATGCTTTCATCTTAATCAAATCAACCACACCGCGAAGGCTGTGTTCATTGCCTATTGGCAGCTGAATAGGAGCGGCATTTGCCCCGAGCCGGTCGCGGATAGATTTTATGCTTCCTTCAAAGTCGGCGCCAATCAGATTTAATTTATTTAAAATACAGATGCGGGGAACTTCGTATTTATTGGCTTGACGCCAAACGGTTTCTGACTGGCTTTCCACACCGGTTCTGCCGTCAAAGACCATGACAGCTCCGTCGAGCACACGTAGCGAACGCTCAACCTCTGCGGTAAAATCAATATGTCCCGGTGTATCAATGATGTTTATGCGGTAATGCCCGTTTTCCACCGAAGAATCGGTCTGTAAATCCCAAAAAGTAGTAATTGCTGCGCTGACAATCGTGATTCCGCGCTCACGCTCCTGAGCCATCCAATCGGTAACCGTTGTTCCTTCATCAACTGAGCCGTGCTTATAAGTCTTGCCAGTTTCAAATAAAATGCGCTCGGTTGTTGTGGTTTTTCCTGCGTCAATGTGGGCTATAATGCCGATATTTCGGATTTTTGCCAAGCCAACTTCACGGCCTTCTGTAACCGTACTGGCCATTGCTGATTTTTTCTTAGTCTGTTGTGCTGCCATAAGTCAAAAATAAACCGCTTCCCGTGGGAAGCAGTTATCAATTGTAACAACCCCAAGCCACAAATGCAATTGGTTTGTACTAAAGCGTTATAATTAATAATCCATGAAACTTAAAACGCTTATCCTGGGCTTTGTAGTATTTCAACTTTTATACTTTCCTTTTAATACTGACTCATTTGGCTTAATAATTATACCTTTGCCTGGTTCAGTTGGATTTTTACTAACTGTAGTAACCGCTGTATTAATAGTTTTACTTGCTCAGTTTACAAGAAAAAGCGGTACAAAAATTTCTTACGCAAAAATCGCGCTATTATTTTCTTTAATATTTGCATTTTTCTCTATTTTTAGGGCAAATTTTATTGATCGATTTATATTAAGCGCCGGTAGCATAAGCTGGGGAATAATTGGATTATATTTAATTACTTTAAAACAAAATCGTTTTGGCTCTCTCGGTGAATTACTTTTACTTCCATTTCAAATATTATCTGATTTTGCGCAAACTTTAAAAAAACTATTTTATTCATTTATCCTTTGGGCATTCAATAAAAACAAAACAAAAAATAGCGCTTCCAAATTTATCCTTGGTTTATTAATTACCACTCCGGTTACGGCAGTTTTATTGTTACTCTTATCTGCCGCGGATCCAATCTTTGGCCATTACGTAAATAATATATTTAGTCTCCAGTTTTTCCGCTCACAGATTTTATGGAACACTGTGGGCAGATTAATATTTTCCACTCTAGGACTCATGCTTATTGCTGGTTTTATATATTTCAAAAATTCAAGCACATCCCGTTCCCCGTTTAACCAATTCATGCCTAAAAACAAAACTATAAATATCCCCTTTTTGATGCTTAGTCTTGTAACTTGCTTGATTTTGATTATTTTTTTATTTATTCAGTTTAGATATTTGTTTTTACTTAAAAACATGGCAGACCTTTCGGCTTACGGCATTTATACTTTTTCTGACTACGTTAAAAAGGGATTTTTTGAGCTGCTACTTACAACTTTAATCATTTATACAATCAGCGGCATTGGGCTTGTCATTTACCGCGGTTTAAAACAAGATAAGTTATTTTTATCCATAAATACGCTTCTAATATTTCTTAACTTTACTTTGTCCATTTCGGTACTTCGAAGGATCTATCTTTATATGGAAGCCCACGGCCTAACAAAAACCAGATATTACGGAATAGCTATTTTGCTTGTTTTAATGCTTCTTTTACTAACCATCCTTTTGCGCTACTTTAAGGCAAAAAATAAACTCTATATTTTCGAGTTGCTAGGAGTAAGTACCATATTTTTTGTTTTTGCCGGCATCAATTCAGATTACTTAATGGGCAAATATGCTCCTCCCACGGTTAACCAAACACTAGATTACAATTACTTGGCCAGTTTATCACCAGACGGCTACGAACTTTGGAACGAAGCTCTAAACGAGGCAAATAAAAGCATGAAGCTCATTGACCAAACCCCATACGGTCTATATGAAAAAATCGCGATTGTACGGTCCTATTGGGCTATGCAAAAAATTAATTATAATTTAGAGCATCTTGACCGGTTTTATAAAAATATGGACGTTGAAACCATAAAACAGTTTAATTTCCAAGAATACAGAGCATACAAAAATATGTTAAATAAAGCGTCATCTGAGGATATCGAGGAAATTTTAAATAAATTGTCACCAACAGCAATTTACTTAATCCAAAATCAAGAAATTCCACACGATGTTTACCAATACATAAATTAAAAGCACTTAGCCGTACGAGGTAACTAGATATGCGACACCAGGTATTCTTCAGGTGTCTGGTAATTC
>DYGT01000006.1:65903-81614 GCA_020724555.1 Candidatus Microgenomatus sp. | reverse complement strand
GCTGGTAATAATTACCGTCCCGGTCCAATGCAATTCCATAAGCTGGTCAAGCACCATCAATGCCTTACCACGCGTTATGTCTAGATACCCGTCTATCTCAATACTTTTAATATCATCTATCCAGACTTGCAAAGCTTGCTTTCGCACATTTTCTTCCGGATACATCGCGATAAAATCGCGGATGTTTA
Source organism: Candidatus Microgenomatus sp. (assembly GCA_020724555.1). GTDB lineage: Bacteria > Patescibacteriota > Microgenomatia > UBA8517 > UBA8517 > DYGT01. The sequence goes on along the minus strand of DYGT01000006.1, from coordinate 81,426 downwards.
GGTTGATACGGTTGAATCCTTGACTTTTGAGTACCCTCAAAAATTGTTCAGGGCTTAAATTACCCCAAAAATCGTCAGTTTTGAGTTTTTTGTCTCTGCTGAGGACGAAGGGGAACCACTTCGTTTTACCCAAGAAGTTATCGATAAAATGCGTAACGACTTGACCGATGCAGGCATTGATTTGAACCTCACTGAAGAAACAATGGGTTCGCTTCGCGAAAGTCAATTCCGTAATCTTGAACGAGGAAGAGGGCTTGCAATAGTAAAAATTTTTGGTGTCAAACTGGCGAAGCTTTTACTTGAGTACTGCGCTTATCTGGGTGAACTATACGGCGGAAAGCGTATCATTAGTAGCAAAACCGGAGAGCCTATTGAAGGCACACAAGGGCGTGGTTTGCAACAAGCTCTTGCTGACATTTTAGCAATTGCGCTTATGCCCGAAGAGTGGGATGAGTTTGAGCGTCGACTAAACCGTAGAATTTGGCGTTGGCTAAGGAACGATCCAAGAAACACTGAAGAAGACATCAGAATAATTGATGAAAATTTCAGTGAATATGGTGACCCTCTTTCAGCCAAGATTGCTTCTGTCCCACCGCGGGCAATTGGGTTGCTCTGGTCGTATATCGAGACTCAGACCTAGTCTAAGAAAGACCTTACAAAAACCCTGTGAGGACTCACACACAACTCACAGGGTTTTTCTTTTTAAAAGCCTATTACTTAAGCTCAACTGTGGCTCCTGCGGCTTTAAGTTTTTCTGCGGCTTCTTTTGCCTCCTCGGCTTTTGCATCTTTTAGGATCTCAGCAGGAACAGTATCCGTCATGTCTTTTGCTTCTTTTAGACCCAGGTTCTGGTTGATTTCGCGGATGGCTTTGATGACAGCGATTTTGTTGTCGCCGGCAGAGGTCATGACAACCGTTTTGTTTCCGCCCTCATCGGCGGCTGTGTCTCCGCCTTCTGCGGGTGTAGCAGCTTGCCCTGTAGCTGGTGCAGCCATTGCTGCCGGGGAAACTCCAAGTTTATCCTGAAGTTCGTTTACCAGATCGCTTAATTCCAATACAGAAAGACCGGAAATTTGCTCAACCAGATCGTTTACTTTTTTAGATGCTTTGTTAGTTTTTTCTTCTGCCATAATTTACACCCCCTTTAAAATGCCTTAAGCCGCGGCTTCAGGCTTTGTTTTTGCATATTCACTCAACATAAATACGAGTTTTTGTAAGTTTCCTTCAAGCGTACCTACCAAAGCGTACATGGGGGCGGCAATAGCACCTATGGCATTGGCCAAAAGTTGCTCGCGCCCCGGAAGCTTGGATATGGCAAGAAGGCTATCTTTGCTTTGAAATACTCCCTCAACCACTCCAGCTTTAAATTTTAAGGTTTCACTGCTTTTGGTAAATTCACCCAAAGCTTGGATGGGGGAAACCGGGTCATCGCCGCTTACGACCACCGCGGTCTGGCCGGAGAGGATTTGGCTGCCCATAACTTCCTCGGGGAGATTGGCTTTTGTACCAGCCAAATTAATGAGGGTATTTTTTGCCACAAACATCCGGCTGCCGGACTCTTTTAGTTTTGCTTTTAAGCTTTGCTGGGTTGCCACATCCATACCGGTGTAATCCACGAATGTAACTGATCCGGCATTTTTAAAGGTTTCAGCGAGGTTTGCCAAATAATCTTTTTTTTCTGGTTTGATTTCTGCTTTTGGTGTCATGGCTTTTAAACAAAAAATCCCGCCAAAGACGGGACTAACTACTGCTTGTTATCCTCGAGGCGGCTTATTTGTTTGCGCCTTGTCTTTGGATGAGCTTATTATAAACGGATTGTTATTTTCAGTCAAATTTTATAAATACCTACTGATATATTTAATTTTTTTCAATTAAGATGATTTTACACTCTCAACTTTTCTTTAGCCAAGCGCCTTGATTCTGTTTCAAAAAACTGCTTTACCTCACCCCAAGGAATATCAACTATCATTCTTGGGTTTTTCCCATCTGCCTCTGCGTCGGCAAAAACCAAGACTGCGGATTATAGCGTATAAATGCTCATTTAATAAAGAATATTTTTGATCATAAAACTTAAACATTTGCTTCAAGCTAAATTCTTTTTGTACACCCATTTTCCAAAGCATGGATCTTCATCGCTGCTATATCAACTTTATCTAATGAGTCTCGTCAATTTTTTCTCTGATAAAAAAATCCAGGTCTACTGAAATCCCGTGACCAATTCAAAGTGCAAGCGCCGTACCTCCAGCCAAGTACGCCTTTTGTACTGCCGACATTTTGTTTAAATTGATTAAAAGAGTATAATTATAAATATGGCAGATCCTGAAAGAAGTACAGCCGTTGAGAATTTAGAAAAAGTTTTCCTCTCGAAAGTAGAGAGAGCAAGTGCTAACGGTGACCCTCTGGAAATTACAAAAGAAGATGCCCGTGTCATCCGTCAAGCACTAATAGAGTCTGGAGCTAACTTTGAGCTCAGGGGCGTGGAAAGAGAGTCGTTAGTGAGTGCTTCTCAGTTTCGTTCTAGAGTTTCGTTAGATGAAGAAGGCAATGTCACTGGTGTACAGGTATATGACAGGTCTGCACCAAAAGGAGAAAGGTGGAAGGATTTCAGCGTAGATACGCTTATAGATGACAGTTTTTTTAGTGATGAGGAAGACGGCCAAGTACAAATGGTTGATCGTACATTGGGTGTGATGGCTGTGCTGGGAAAGCAAAGATTCATAAATTTTGTAGTGTGGAGTTACCAAGAAGCTGTTGAAAAAGAGTATGAAGGAAAAATTGGAGGTAAGGAAGGAACTGAAGGAAGGGGAATTATGCAAGTGGCAGGCAAGCTGTTGGCAATTGCCTCCCTAGATCCAGAAGTAGAAGGCTACAATGAGAAGTTGAGAGAGTTAAATATGGATATCAATAAAGCCTGGTGGAAAGGTTTAAGAAAAACAAGGAAAGATCAGATTGTGGATATTGATAAAAAGTTTGCAGAGGCCGGAGTGCCAGTACCCGCGACAACGACAGCTAGTTTACCTCCAAGCTCTTTATCTGAGATTTTCCGAAGGTTAGTATCAAGGTAGCGCTTCTTCACTCATCCCCATCGGTTTTATACGATTGACTTGACAAGTCTTACTTATTTTATTTAAACTTTTTGCATGGAAGATAAAGGAGACAAAGTACAAAAGACACAGAAAGCCCAGCAAAAAGAAGAGTCAGAACAAGATAGCGGCCTAACATGGCCAGAGTTGACAGTAGATAGAGCAAAGCCAGGAGAAAAAATAATGATTGATACAAGTACCGCCCAACCATCAACCCCTAAGCCCGAAATACCAGAAAGACTTAGATTACCAAGTGATGATACTGGTATTAATCAAGATCCATATAATACACACCATTATGCAAAAGGTGCTAATCCGTTTGACCCGAAAACAAGTCGCACTTCGCGTGGATCACAGTAGATATTTTAATTCTCAGCTTTAACGTCTCCCCAAACGTCTACGATAGGGTCCCAGACCATGCCATTTTCATCCACAACAAAAGCATGGAAAACAGTAGCGCCTCCGTGGCTAAGATATTGTTAGGCTTGTTTCGTTAGCCTTGGGTTGAGTCACTTACTAAAATTTAGCTAATTTCCAATTTGACGCTGGGGGACATGGAGGCGGTGAGATATGCCTTTTCGATCTGTTTTTTGCCAATAGCATCAAATACAGCTTGAATGTTTTCCGCCAATTCATTATCCGTGTTTTTAATTTTTCCAACAACTGTGTGGATCAAGGGAGCCTTTTTTTCTGTTTTGATTTCCGTGGCGGTTGCGTTAAATTTATCTGCATCTTTTTCGGATTTAATTAGGGTTTGATTTTTTGGATTCGGCAGCAAACCTTTTGGACCTAAAATTTTTGCAAAAGGTACTAATTTAGGCATAAAATCGGCAGTTGCGAGAAGAACATCAAAATCTATTTTTCCGGCTTTTAGTTTCTTTATGGTGTTTTCGTTGGCTAGTTCTACTTTAATTTTTTTACCGGTTGCATGAGGCATATCCAAACGCAAATTTATGTTGTCTTTTTTAACTACAAGATGAAGCTCTACCGTTGCATCAAATTTGGCATAAGACATATTTTTAACAAGCTCTACGGCTTTACCTATTGTATAAAATTTGTTTTTATCCACAAGCTTTCTTGCTTCCTGATATTTTTTACCACGGCCATTTTGTCCCACTACGCGGTCGCGTCCGGTTTTTTCCACCTCATTTGTTTCGCCGGGTGTCTGGTTTTTATCTGTTTGGCCTTCGATGACAGCTGTTTTTGTTTGCCCCATATTATTTGTTTTCTACCTTTACTCCCATAGATCGAGCTGTGCCGGCGACAATTTTTTTGGCGGCTTCAACGTCATCTGTATTTAAATCATTCATTTTGTCTTGGGCAATTTTAGTTAATTGTTCCTGAGTTAGGGTACCTGCGGTTTCGCGGGGTGTAGCGCCGCTGCCTTTTTGGATTTTTAAAGTCTTTTTGATCATGTCGGCAACTGGGGCTAATTTTAGTTCAAAATCAAAGCTTCTGTCCTCGTATATGGTAATAACTGCGGGTATAACTTCGCCGCGCCGATCCGCCGTTTTGTCGTTGTAGGCTTTTACAAAATCCATAATGGCCACACCGTGTTGACCCAAAAGCGGACCCAGTGGAGGAGCGGGAGTCGCTTCTCCACCTTTTAAATTGGCTTTAACTATTGTTTTTACTTTTTTTGCCATCGGTATAAACCTCCCTCAAAAAGACTCTGGTTCTTAGCGAGGTAAAGCTATTATAAAGATAAAAAGGTAATTTGTAAACTTAAAGTACTCCTTTGTTTTAATACCGTATCCTTATTTTTGGCTAATTTGTGTTAGAATTACCTATGGCTGGAGTTGAAAACAAATGCGATAATTGGATATGTGAAGGTTTACCGGGAAGAAACTTCACCAAATTTCCAAGAAATTACACCTTCTGAACTTGGAGAAAATCCAGTTCAACCGGAGTTTCACGGCCAAAAATACTAACCAACACTTTTACGCGCCCTTTTTCTTCGTCAACTTCATTGACTGTTCCCAGAAAGTCGCTGAATGGCCCATCTGTAATTTTTACGGCTTCGCCCACAGACAGTTTGGTTTTAAAGCGTTTTGCCGGAGAGCTTACGAATTTTTGGATGTTTTGTACTTCGGCATCGGAAAGCGGCGCTGGTTTGTTATCTATGCCTACAAATCCGGTAATACCGGGTGTGGTGCGTACCGTTAGCCAGGAATTATCATCCAAAATCATTTTGATTAGCAGGTATCCTGGGAATATTTTTTCTTTGACGTTCACTTTTTTGCCGGAACGAATGATGACGCGGTCTTGAGTTGGTACCAATAACTCAAAGACTTTGTCCGTAAGATTCATAGTTTCTACCCTTTGGCGTAAAGTTTCGGAAACGCGGGCTTCGTGTCCACTTGCCGTGTGGACAACATACCAGTGGGCGTTTTCGTCCTCTGTTTGGCTAATTACAATATGGCCGGGAATTTTTTTCTTTCCTGTGCCTTTTTCAAAAACAGATTCTTCTTCTTTATTTGATTCCGGTTTGGTTTGGTTTTGGTCTGCCATTTAAATATTAATAATATATTCAAGCATTTTGGTAAAGAGTAGATCCAGGGCCCCTAGATATGCTCCGACAATTACCGAAATGATTGATACTACTGCCGTAAGCTTGATAACTTCCTCGCGTTTCGGCCAGGAAACTTTGGAAAGTTCCACCCGAACCTCACGAAAATAATTAGTTATTTGTTTCACGGCGACAAATTTTAACACAAGAGCGCATAAATTAACAAGTATATTGTATAATTAGCATTAAAATGTCACCTGAAAGAAGTTCGTCACAAACTGAGAGGTTGGAAGTTGCGAAGGCTGCGGTTGAGGAAAGGATGTCTCTGATAAAGGATAATCCCAGAATCTCCAAAGCACGAGATTTAAAAACTATTAACGTATCTGAGGGTACTTTTGAAGCTGCGTTGTTGAACGTGAGGGATGCCCTGCCCGAGCAATTTCATGATGATGATTTTTCCTGGTGGGAAGGATTTGAAAAAAAGGCAAATACAAGCCCGAGCGATGCAGTTTTTCAGTATTATTTAAAAGGTGTAAAACATGAGGAATTAGCAAATTCACTTTTGCAATCAATTCCCAGAGTGAAAAGGGCCATACTTTTTGAAGACCTTTCCCCAGAAGATTATCGTATATATCATGGTAGATTGGCGGCTCATTTGCTTCAGTTTTATCCTAAAAAATACCAACGTAAACATGGTTTAGGTGTATGAAAGGACCGCATTTTAAATTTGAACAAACTCACTGGGATCGGGGGTTGAAATTTGTCGGTGGGGCAGATGAAGTCGGGCGAGGTGCTTTTGCCGGGCCTGTCGTTGCCGCCATAGTGATTTTTCCGCCTTTTATCAAGCCCGAAGTAGAAATAAAGGACAGTAAAAAGTTGAGTATAAAAAAGAGGGTAGAGGCAGATATTTGGATTAGACAAAATGCTTCTTTTTTTGCCATCTGTCGCTCAAGCGTGGCCTACATAAATAAATATGGGATTGGCCCAGCCACTCACAAGGCGTTTATGTCTGCCGCGGGCCAACTGTCTTGCAACCTTGAACATTTAATTGTAGACGGACGGGAAGTAGTAAAAAAGATAAAAGTATCCCAAACGCCGATCATCAAAGGAGACGAGCAGTCTTTGTCAGTAGCAGCGGCCTCCATTCTGGCAAAGGTATACCGTGACAACTTAATGCGAGAGTTAGCCACTAAAACTCCTTACCAAATGTATGGCTGGGAAAGTAACGTTGGCTATGGAACCCGCTACCACTGCGAAGCCATCAAAAAATACGGCGCATGCAAACTGCACAGAAGAGTATTCATCAGAAACTATCTGGCTTTCTAATCTTCCTGTTTTTGCATTTCAATTTGGTATTTAATCCTTTTTTTCTTTTCTGCCCGTTCTTCTGATTTTTTTCTATAGCGTTCGCGTTCGCGGTATTCGGGTATCAATTTGTGCCTGATGACTAGTTTTTTAAAGCGGGCAATTAGTGCTTCATCAGATTCCTCTCTACCGCCTTTTTTTCGTTTTTTAACAACGACCAAAGTAATCGCCTCCCTTCTTGGCTATGCTTATTTTAGCAAACACTTTCAAAGTTTTATATATCATTTTAATTGTATAAAGCGGCTTTAGTAGACATTTTCCATACTCATGTAAGCGTGCAAGATGTTATGGTGTAGCAAATAATTTTTAGCTCTGGAAAATATCATTTAATTTTTCCATGAGTGCGTTTTTGTAACGGTTTATTTCTGGTCTTGGAAGACGGTCTTCATAAGAGCCAGAGCCATGGCTTATACGAAGATTAGTGCCATCTTTTTTAATTACGATCCCGCCAACAATGTCTTTCTCGGGCACTTTTGTTATATATTGAATTCTCGTGTGTTCAATGTGGATATGGCTATCGTCCGGATAAGAAGCATTAATGCCGGCACAAAAAACTATGCCATTGGCAAATATAGCAGAAATAACATTGCAAGTTTCAATGGGGTCTCCAAGAGAATCAACCTGCACAACTTTAATTTCAACTGGCTCTGTTTCTGGTGATATTGTGGTTTCTGGAGTCATATCATGTTAACTTTTTAATTATTTTTGTTTCATTATTATTACACTGTTTTAGTCTTTCAGTTATTTGTTTTTTATTTAGCCAAAGAATTTTGTCTTTAAGTTCATCTTTTTGTTGCTGCTTTTTAGCAGTTGATGTAGCTTTTGCCAGAAAGTAAAGTGTAGTTTTTTCTATTTTTGTTCCATTTGGTCTGAAGAAATAACTCTTTAAACTACCCAAATATTTTTTAATATTAACTATTTCTCCCAATTCTTCTTTTATACCGCGTATTAAACCTGCCTTTAAGCTTTCATTAAGAAAAAGCGTTTCCTGCGGTAATGTGCAATATCCATCTGGTTTTTTAATCAGGGCAATTTTTTTGTTTTTAATAACGACTGCGCCGACGGATAAATGGTATGGGTTATTCGAATCTCCTTTAAGTTCGTAGGCCATAACTAATTTTATCATTGTCATTGTAATTGCTAAAAAAACTTGACTTCATGGTGTAAATAATTCTTAATATAATTAAGGTGGAAAAAGTGAAAAATTTAAAGGTATCGGAAATTGTGGCGCTTGTTATTCTTCTGTCTTTGGTGATCTCTATTCCTGTTTTAATCTGGGGTTTAAGAACGCAGGAATTTGACGTCCGAAAAAAAGCGGCGTCAGGCGAAGATCCAAATAAACCCGGCTACATTATGGTTTACCCGGCGGCCTCCACCACTTATGTCGGTGAAATTTTATCTGTTGATATTGAATTCCGTCCTTATAGTATTGTTGATCAAGCAAAACCGATTTCTTCTCTTACTATAGAATTAATTTTTCCTGAGACATATGGAGATTTTGATATTGTTGATGTAAACGGTAACCCCACGGATACGATAGAGCCCAACGAGAATTTGCTAAATACAGGCAACTGGGCGTTTCCGGTCCGTAGCGTAATTCGGGAAAACGGAAAAATAAGGATAGAGTTGGCAGCGATTAATCTTAGTACTGATGGTTATCAAAGTACCGAGCTTGTAAGTATCGCCCGTTTTTATTTAAAAACATATGAGAAACCGGAAGGGGGCAAAATCCCAATTTATTATAATGAAGATTCCACTACCATGATTTCCAAAGCAAATGCCCAAGATATTTTGGGTATGGTCGCTGTTCCCACTATTAATGTAAACAGTGAAGCACTACTTGATTTTGGCTATAGAATGCAAGGAGTTGATGGAGACACACCAACGGTGATGTCCGGTTACGAGATTACATTTCTTGACGCAGGCGGAAATCAGTATAGCTATCAAGGGTCAAGTTTATTAAACGAGGATGGCGTTTTTAGAAGTGAATACTCTCTTCTTCTTGATAATTTGCCTGTAAACAAAACATATCTTGTATATCTTAAAGATTCGCGCCATTTAAGAAAGGAGTTGGGCTTCGTAACAATCTTATCTGGTGTAAATCAAGCGCCCGTTGAATGGGAGAATAGAGTTTTGCTGGCCGGGGATTTTGATAATAATAATATTTTAAATATTGTCGATTTGGGTAAGATTTTGAGTGAATACAAGGCGTTGCAAAATCCGCTAAATTCCACAAACCAAATTTATGATGTAAATTGGGATAATATTATAGATATATTTGACGTAACCCTAGTGCTATCAAACTTCACTGCAATTCAGGTTTTTGGAGATTAAGCAAAAGAAAAAGGATTACCCAGTGGGTAACCCCTAAAGGCTGGAAAAAAGCATAAAACAAAATGGCCAAAATTGACAGTAGTTGGTTTTTGTGGTTTAGAATTTTTTGTAGCGATATAAATAACCAAGCTGCAAAGATAAGAAAACCAATTAATCCCGACCAAATAGTTACGTCCAAAAAAAACGTTATGCGCCCGGTCAATTATGATAAATGTTAACGGCCGGTTGTCTTCGACAAAATAATTATCATATATAGCTTCATTAGTTTCCGGTCCGTAGCCAAATACTGGTTTTTGCAATATCGCTTCAATGCTGTAACTCCAGATAATGCTGCGGTTTTCGAATAGTGAGTCTGAGCTCAGGGAGACGGTATTGTTAATTATTAGAAAGCCGGCTGTCAACAATAAAATTAACCCCAAAAAATATTTAATATAGTTTTTTAAAGGTAGTTTAATTAATAAAATCATTACAACAACCGCCACGGCAATTTTGGATCCCGTTACCAAAGTTCCCAGAGAAATTAACAAAAAAATATGTGGATTATTAATGTAGGGTAAAAAGGGCAAAAGCGCTCCTGCCACGGCGTTTGCTTCACCCATTGTTCCAATTAACGTGCTTTGGTTTAACTTTTGATAAATAACTAAAACTGCCTGGATTGCGGCAACCATTATTAAGCCGTTTAAAAAGTTTTTCTGATTTTGAGAAGATAAAGACCTGAAAGTTTTACCAATTATCCATAAAGCAAAAAAGAATATTATTCCCTGGTGGCGGTAGCTTGTGCCAACAAGTGAATCTAAAATACTGTGGTTAGTGACACTTGATATAAGCAGAATTAATAACCAAAAAAAATAAAAATAATCGGCTTTGTAAAACTTAATATTTTTTTGCTTATAAATTTTTACAATCCAATATAAAAATAAGGGAATGGTGCCAATATAAAACCAGATTACTTTTGCCGGTTCAAACAAGCCTTGCCAGTTTATAAAAAAAATTCCTGCTGTATAAACAAAAAATAAAGCTGTGCCCACTAAACTAGTTTACACGGAGTTTTTGAGGAGGGTATAGTTTTACAAAAGTACTATTTTGCCACAATATCACTATATAACAATATATCCGACTTGAATGATTGTTTTTAATTTAAAGTGTTCATATTGGCGTGCAGACATGCCTTGTTCGGCCGGCAATGGTCTAAACTCTTTGTAATCGGACGAATATAGTCTTTGCGGGGGAATATAAAGCCAGCCTTTATTTGGAGCAAGAACAGTTACTCCATAATCGGTAAGTTCATCTATGGCAGTGTCAATTTCTTGTTTAAATTTTCTAAAACTTCCGGATACAATGCATTTTAGTTTTCTTTCAGGATTCATAATTGATAAAAATTAGTTTTTTGTAAAGCGTGCAGCAACTGATGGACGATGTTCGAACCTATGTTACTCAAAATACTTGGTATGTCCACGCTTTTGCAACAGCCTAAACTTAAATTAGTTAAAGTTAGTGTATCATATAGCAAAATGGGAAAGGTTAAATCAATCTCGGAAGTGGTGAAGTTTGTGGCAAAAGCAAAAAACGATGGAAGGAAAGTGAGCCTAATTACTGGTTGTTTTGACATTATCCACATTGGTCATATCAAGCTCTTTCGATTTGCCAAGCGTCATTCAGATATAGTTGTAGTGGGTCTGGAAAACGATAAAAATATCAGTTTATCTAAAGGGAATAATCGTCCGATTCACAAATTCAAAGACCGTGCCGAGGTCTTAGCAGAGTTGAGTAGCATAGATTATGTGTTTGAGATTAAAGACATAGTTAATTTCGGCTCTCCTAATGCAAATAAGACTTACCTGTCCCTATATAAAAAAATTCAACCTGATTTCCTCATTACTAATCCAGCTGCGGATAGATTTTGGAGGAATAAGCAAAAGAATGCAATGGAAATTGGGGCAAAGCTTTTGTTGGATAGACGGGAAAGACTTAGTGCATCAACAAAAATCATTGAAAGGTTAGAAAAAGAATTCTGATATAGGATATGATTGCCAGTTTATTAAAAGCAAAGAGAGTCCTTGAAAGGGTGTGGTGGGGGTACACCCAGCTTCGTGAACGTACTAAAGTATTTTTGAGCATGCGTTTTAATCTTCGCCACCCAGCGTTTTTGAAATATTTTTCGCATTTAATACCATCATCTTTATTTTTGCCATTATTGTGAGATTTGACTCTTTCATTTAAATTAGGAGTATATCCCAAGTAAAGTTTTTTATATTTCTGATAATTGTGATTTGAACTTATGGCTTGCTACGTTCACGAGCAAAGCGAGCTGAATGTGGCAGGCCCGGAGGGAATCGAACCCCCAACAAAGGTTTTGGAGACCTCTATTATGCCATTTAACTACGGGCCTAAATTTTCCTTATTATACATGATTTGTGGATTTTTTTGAGGTAAACATAAAGACTTATGAAGTAAAAAAATCGCCGCCTAGGGTTAGAGTGATGTACTCTGTGCCTTTGGCGGCGTTTGCAGGATTTTGATGTGAACATGTCATACAACCTCCTGCTGTCTGGACAATCTCTCTTTTTTTTGGATGCCCAAGTATCGATTTGTGTCTGTTTCGTGAACATCTAAACCAGCAGCCACAAGTGCTTCGTAGATTTCCAGAAACAGATCATCATTGCTTAGGTCTGTAGAGTCGTGGGTTTTTTTGACCCTTGCAATGATAGCGGTCTTTTTGACCATTTTAGCCCTTTTGGCTTTTCTTTCCTGTTCGATTTCCAACTGATACCGATCTCTTTCCGCCATCATTCCTCCCTGTGAATTGGTTTGGCTGCCAGCTTGGCGCGTGCCATATAGCTGGCAGCCTCGGTTGAGATGAACTTATTATCGAGTATCGCCTGGGTTTCCGTCTTGAATTTCCGGAGGAAGCATGTCCTTGAGAACCTCCTCGCCAAGAGTAACAGCTCTATAGCCACGACCGAGAGCGACGGGCCGTCTGTTACTTTTTAAGTAATTTTCAAGCGGTGAGCCATTAACGCCAGCTCGAATTTTGTGACCCGGCTGGACCGAACCACGTTTTATATCGTAAAACTTTGGCATCGACAGACCCTTTCTTAGTATGTGCTAATTATCCGATAATATCCCTCAATTTGGGATAGGGAATTATACCTTATTAGCTCAAATTTAGCAATTATTTAATAGAAATTTATGAGGCGATTTTACTTAAGTTTAGAAGATTCTTTGTGTTCCGTGACCTTTTTGCACTTGTTGCAAAACTTTTTAATGGTAAGTTTTCCCTCCATATTAACCTTGTTGCGGGTTGTAATGTAATTTTGTGATTTACAAATGCTGCAAACCAGGGCTATAACTTCGCGATTGCCTTTTTTAGCCATGTCGATTGGTAGTGTAGCATTAGTCTTTATAACAAGCAAGATTGTGAGCCCAAGAGCGGGATCGAACCGCTGACCTCATTCTTACCAAGAATGCGCTCTACCGACTGAGCTACTTGGGCAATAAAATGCAAACTTCACTAGCAAGTCTAGATTATACCAAAGCTTGGTATACTAAAAAAAGTTATGGGTAAAAAAACGGCATCTGTGACCATTTTTTTAATTGTTTCTTTAGTTATGGTTATTATTGTTTTATTTTTACCAATAACCACAAACGAGGAAAAGCCCTCAGAAAATTTGGCGACCGCTGTAAATCGTCTTGTATCCAGTAAACCCGATCCGCCAAGACAGGTAAGTTTAATATTTGGCGGGGACGTAATGCTTGGTAGAACAGTGATGACTAAAAGTCTGGATATTAATGACTATTTATACCCATTCCGTTTAGTAGCGGATACGCTCAAAGAGGCTGATATTGCTTTTGTAAATTTGGAAAACCCTTTTGTGGACGGCTGCAGGCGCAATTACAACAGCATGGTTTTTTGTGCTCTCCCTGAAATGGCAGACGGCTTGGCACTTTCCGGGATAGATGTTGTGACTTTGGCAAATAACCACGCCAGAAATTACGGTCAAGCAGGTATTGATAAAACCCTTGAAGTATTGGCTCAAAAAGAAATATTAGCAACCGGAATGGGTGAATTAGTTGTAATTGAAAAGGCTAAAACTAAATTTGGTTTTTTAGGTTTTGAGTTTTTATCAAACGCGCCAACTGAAAGCGATTATGCCACGATTCGTGATGCAGATAAACTGGTTGACGTTTTGGTGGTAAGTCCTCATTGGGGTGTGGAGTATGGCAGTCCCACTGGTGCACAGCGCGAGTGGGCAAAAATAATGGTAAAAGAAGGCGCAGATTTGATAATCGGGCATCACCCGCACGTAGTGCAGGAATATGAATATATCAATAGCGTTCCCGTTTATTATTCTTTGGGAAACCTTGTTTTTGACCAAATGTGGTCTGAGGAAACCAGGCGTGGAATGCTTGTAAAAATAGTTTATAAGAACAAAAATATAGATTCAGAAGAAATAATACATACTTATATAGATAAATGGGCTCAGCCCATAATTAAGGCTAACTAAGACATTGTCCTTTGATGAGCTTTGGGAGTTCTTGTTGACTTAAGTAACCAAAAGTATGATATAAATAAAAATGAAGATATTGGAATATCCGATGTTACACCGGTTTTTAGTAATTATACGGATCTTGTGATTGATGGTGATCGGGTTTAATATAAAAAAATGAAAAAGTATTCTGCCCTCATACTTACCTTAGTCGTTATAATGACGGGTGTTGTTGTGATAGCTTTGACCTTTGCGCTTAGAAGTGCTTCGCGGCAATCTTCGCCAACTCGCCCTGAAAACAACCAAATTGAAAATGGTACCGAGCCGCAAGACATGCTTCAAGTTGAAGAGCCCTTAAGGCTTGTTGCCACTTCCGGCAAAAGTGGTGAATTCACGGTTTTTATTGAGGCTAATGATGTTGAGGTAAATGCTTTTGCTTTTCGCGTTTATGTAAGCGAAAGCATGGGTGATGTGGTGTTTACCCCTAATGATGAGTTGGTTCAGGCGGGTTGGACATTTCCTGTTAATGAAATTACAGAAGACGAACAACGCTCGCTAGATGTTGCTGCGGCTTATGTCAGCCCCGATGCCTATCCGATTACAGAAGGGCAGTTAATTTTGGGTACGTTAACGGTGGAGAATCTAGACACCGAGTTAAATATAGATGAAGGCATTTCCAAGGTCGTTAGTAAAGACGGTAAGATTTACCCACTTGAATTTGTCAGTGAAATTAGTACACAATAAAGTAATAGGTTTTTTGAATATATAAATAATGAGCAGAACTAAGATTATCATTTCGGCAGTATTTTTAATTTTTGCGATCGTCGGTGTGGTAGCTGGAGTATTTTTGGTGCAAAGGCAGCAAGATCTTCGCCGCGAGGCTGCAGTTCCCGGCGGGCAGGCAACCATAGAAATAACTCCAACTACCGGTAATTTTGAGGCAGGCGAAGAGTTTGATGTAAAAGTGAGATTTAACACAAATGGGGAAGTGATATCAGGAATCTCTGTACGTTTAGTTCATAATTCACCGGAATTGCGGCTTCAAAATTCACAAATTAATCCGGAATTATTGGCGACGGGCAGTTGGAGCTGTCCTGTGCAGCCGTCATCACAACAGCAGGGCAATTCAATTTTTATTGACCTTGCTTGTATAAACACAAGCACTGGGGGCTTTACTTCTACGGGTACTACAGATTTGGTAACACTTACATTTAGAGCCAGCACTGTTCCGTCTGTAAACCCCGTTACCATGAGTTTTGATAATGCCTTAACAGTTATAACGCAAAAAAGTACCGGAGATGATACTTTGCTTATACCACAAAGTACTGGCACATATACCATATCTTCGATACCTACTGCTACACCTACAACGCCACCAGACAACCCAACGACTACACCTACGACAACCCCCACCACCCCAGCTGGTGCAGGCGGGTCTAATCCTACAGCCACACCGACTATGACACCTACTCCGACCGGTTCAGGGACTCCTAAAACGACAGCTACACCCACAAGTCCGGCAAAAGGTGAGACAACATCCCCAACATTACCCCCGGATGTGCCGGATTCAGGCATCAGTACTCCTTTGATTATGGGGGCAGCAGTAGGAAGTGTGTTACTCCTGCTCGGATTGCTTCTGGTACTTTAAAAGGTTTTGGGTGCCAAGGTTTGGATTCGCCATGCATAACGATAACAATAATTTGCGTTCCTCTACCAACGTAGCCCATACGGGCGTCCCGCTCAGC
>DYGT01000006.1:0-65803 GCA_020724555.1 Candidatus Microgenomatus sp. | reverse complement strand
TGGTGCCAAGGGTTGGATTCGAACCAACGTAGCCCATACGGGCGCGGGTTTTACAGACCCGTGCGATTGTCCACTCCGCCACCTTGGCAAATAGATTTCCTTTCGGGCGTCCCGCTCAGCGGGATGCGATTGTCCACTCCGCCACCTTGGCAAGGATTTGTAATATATTTTAACAAAATTTTTTAAGAGCCAACGATCGGATTCGAACCGATGACCTGCTGTTTACAAAACAGCTGCTCTAACCAGCTGAGCTACGTTGGCAGTAATTTGTACCACTAAAGACCCCGCCTTCGGGATCTAGGAAATTTCCTGGCTGAACACCAGGTGGGCTGAGCTATCCCAGCACCCACAAAGGGGTAACCGGAAACCTGCTCGACCGACGCCTCGTGGCTACGGCCATTCCGCCCTGGGCGGAACTCCCAAAAAAATTTTTGGTCAGGAAATGTACCTAGATATGTTCCCTTTAGCAGGGTCTACTAAATTATACCATGGAAAAACAACCTGTAGAGAGAGCTATATAAGCAAAGAGCCGGGTAAAAGAATGGACGTGAAGATATTTATTATTGGTGATAAAAGGTATAAAACAGGAGAAACGCCTCCCCAGATGGGAAAAATTAAAAGTATCAAAAGGAAAACTCCGTATTGTTTTAAAAATAAATCGATTTTTACCGCATCATTGTGTGGCAGTATGCCTACTAATATTTTCCCGCCGTCCAGGGGGTGAATGGGTAAAAGGTTAAATACTGCAAGAATAATATTTAAAAATATAATGGTTGGCAAAATTGCATTTAAAAAATACAAAGAAGGCGCAATTGGTATTACAAAATTTAGAATTATTGAAAAAACGGTTGCTGTTATTAGATTTGAAACAGGTCCTGCCAAAGAAATGATGGCGGCATCGCGCCGCGGATTTTGGAGATTGTAGGGGTCAAACTGTACCGGTTTTCCCCAACCAAAACGGACGATTATAAGCATAAGCGTACCAAGGGGATCCAGGTGGGCGAGGGGATTTAGCGTTAGTCTCCCTTGCAGTTTGGGGGTAGGGTCCCCGAGACGCGTAGCGCTTAAGGCATGGGCAAATTCATGTACGTCTATAGCAATAAGTAAGGCAATTAGCCACACTACAAATTGAACTGGATCAGTAAACAAGGTGTTAATCATGTGGTAAAATGAGTTTTATTTGTTAAAAACCAGATTACATATTATAATACAAAAGTTGTTAGGAACAAACTATTATGGCAAGCATTTGTTATATTTGTGGAAAAAAAACAGTTTATGGAAGGTCTCAGCAGCACCGCCGCGGTGTTGCGGGGAAACGGTGGAAAAAAAGAGCGCAGATTACTCCGCGTACATTTAAACCAAATCTCCAAGCTGTAACCATTGTTGAAAACGGCAGAAATAAAAAAGTTATGCTTTGTGCTAAATGTATAAAACGCCGCAAAAAAGATGCCTTAGAGCGGTCTTTGAGCATTTAAAATTTAAAATTCGGGTGACCCTCCTGAAATTGTTTCCAACTCACTTCCGTTTTTCCTTCTAATTGAACCAATTCAGGTATTAGTTTATTGTCAACAAGTCGGCATTTAATAATTTTTAGTCTTTTGGGGTCATTAACATTTTTATTAGTGTTAACTAAAGTCCATATACCCGGCCAGGGATGGTATGCGCGGCTTAACCTTTCAATATTTTGGGCATTGGCTATAAACCTAGTGTCCTTAATAAAAAAATTATCAAGTGTTTTATTTGTTTCTATACCCAATAGTGCGTTTTTTAATATTTCAGGAGGGATAAAACCATCCTCTTTATTTATTTGTCTTGTGTAACTGGCGTTGTCGTGGTCTTGAGGTTTAAGTTTAATTTTTCCTGCTATATAGTCATCTACCATTTCCATTAAAAAGTCGCTTGCACGCGCAAATAACCTTTGGCGCAAAGTTTCGTTGGTGTCACCCGGTAACACCTCATCCTTGAAACTACTTACAATTGGTCCGTGGTCCAGAAATTCATCCATTTTGATAATACTTACGCCGGTCGTCTGTTTTCCCAGGGCAATAACGGCTTGAGTAGGCGATGCTCCTCTAAATTCCGGGAGAATTGAGGGATGTATATTTAGGATGCCGTATTTAAAGCGGTCTATAACCTTTTTGGGAATAATTTCCCCATAGGCAGACAGTATTCCCAGGTCTCCGCCGGGTGTATCCATAGGGTCGTGAATTATATCTATTTTTCTTTTATGGGCAAAATTGTCAACTGCGCTAAATTCCCTAAATTTTCGCCGGCCAACAATTTTTGGGGGTTGCGTAACAACCCCTAGTAAATTTTTTTCCGGTGGTTTATTAAAACGTTTATGCAGGGCCATTAATACCGGAATTACATAATCTGGGGTACCAAAAAAAACAACTTTCATAGCTTTACTTCCTCCCAATTTTCTCCCCGGATGTAGTATAAAGGTGATTTGTTTTTGAAAATATGGTCAATGAACAGCTTGCCATTTAAATGATCTATCTCGTGCTGTACTATTTGTGATGAAAAGCCCTCAAATTTTTCAGTTGTTATGACCCCGTCTTCATTTAAATATTCAATCGTGATATCTTTTGCCCTTGAAATTGGTCCGTAATAGTAAGGAAGCGATAGACATCCTTCTAGGATATTGTTTCCGTCTTTTTTAGGTTTTATTTTTTGTTTACTCACGCTAATGACTTTGGGGTTCATAATAACCTTTAAGTTTAATCCTTCCTCTGGATAATGCATGATAAATAATTGTAGATTTTTACCCACTTGAGGAGCCGCCAAGCCCACACCTTCGGGGTCGCTTTGTGAGATTAGCGTATTTTTCATGTCTGCAATTAAATCTTTTATTTTTTTATCCAGTTTGGTTATTTTTATGGACTTTTTTCTCAAGGCTTTGTGTTTGATATCCACCAGTTTCATGGGAGTATTATAACATCAATTCTACTTGAGTCTTGTTATGGCAGTCCTGTTTTCAGGATTAATATTGTTTATTACATATTGAAATTCCCACTGGGCTTTTTTGTGGTTTCCCATTTCCTCGTACAATAAGCCCAAAAGTATTCTGGCTTTTTCATAGTTTGGCTTGAGATGAACAGCTTTTAAAAGTGATTCTATTGCCTTATCTTTTTGGCCTTTTTGTGCCAAAATAAACCCTTCTTGGTAAAACAATTTTGCATTTGTTGGCATTAAAATTTTTAGTTTTTCGTTTAAATTTTGTGCATCTATATAGTTTCCATCCAGGGCACCGGTTTCCATATAAAAATCAAATGCCATCTCCAATACTCTGGTGTTTTGAGGGTGCTGCAGTACAACATCATCAATTAATTGGTAAGATTCTTGCAGGAAATGGCCGTTTTCGTATTGTAAATTTGCCAGTTTAATTAAATAAAGTGGCTCTTTATGCAAACTGTAGGCTAATTTTAAAGATTCAAGATTATCCCTTTTTGCATTTTTGTATAAAACGTCTGCTATCCAAAATCGGGTAACTGTGAGGATAAAAATAAAACTTATGAAAATAATAATTAAATTTATGCCCCTTGACCAAAAACCATGGGCGTAAGCTCGAGGGAGCTTCATTCTTTTTAGTATGTTTGGCCTGGATAGGTTCATCGCAAACGCAGGATAGAGAAAAAATAAAAGGGACGTATTAACGGTTAAAAATCCAAAAAATTGGCTAACCAAAAGGCTGATATACCCTGATAATAATCCTAGCTTGGTAAAATAATATTTGTCTTTATATCGTGGAATAAGAAAATATAAGGCTACCAATATCACGCCCATGTATGCGGTAAAACCCACCAAACCTTCGGTTGCAAGGATGTGTAAGTAATCGTTGTGTGCTTTGTTGTAAGTATAGTCCCATTCAGAAGTTGTGTTGTGTTCTTCGGGCCTATATTTCCAGTATGAATAGGCAAAAGTCTCCGGGCCGGTTCCCAAAATGGGGTTGTGGGTAAAAATATCCCAGGCCCCTTTCCAAACCAAAAAACGGATTTGAGTGGAGGGGGTGATGTTGATATAAGGATTTTTGTTTACGGTGGCTTGGGGTTTAGTAAAAAAGTAAATAACCAGAAAAAATATTAATAAGGTAAATATTTTAGTAATATATTTAGTTTTTGTCCGGTAAAAAGTAAAAAGAGTAAATATTAAGTAAGATACCCCCAGCGATAAAAGCCCTGAGCGTGACCGCGTAAATATTATTGCTAAAAAAGTGAGGTTGGGCAAAATAAAATATTTGTAATTATTGTTTTTAATAAAAGGTATTAAAGACAATGGCAGGATGGCGCTTAAATAAGCCGCAAGCCAGTTGGGTTGGCCAAAAGTTGCAAAAACGCGCGAACTCGTGTCTTGGCTCCAGCAGGAATTATTTATTTTTTCGGATAAAAGCATACATGTTAGGCTGATATTAAAATGTTCAAGTATGGCAATGGCGGAAAGGAGAAATGCGGTTATTAATAAAATTTTTATATGTTTGAGTGAGTCTTTATGTTTAAAAGAATTTGTATAAACCACAACAAGGATGAAATAAGCGAAAATAGAGAGGAGTCCGCCGTTAAAGCGTGAATAGTAGCCCCAGATTGAGGTTTTTAAATCAACCGAAAAGCATGTTGTAATCATTCCGGCCAAAACAAAAAAAGCTAAAGCTAGATTAAAAATATTAATTTTTACCGACGATTTAGTGTTTGTTTTTAAAGCGATAAAATTGGTTGTTAATAAAATAACTCCAGCAAATAGGTATAAGACGGTTATCTTGTTTATTTCAAAAATTTCACTGGTATAAGGGAAAAATAAAAAAGGTAAAATGAACAAAAGGAGTGAATAGGCGCGATCCATATAAGCCCATTCTAGCTTACGGTGGTATACTTTGAAAACTCATGATAAATCGCATTTTTGGATTTTTTAGCCACGACATAGGAATTGATCTTGGTACCGCAAACACTTTGGTGTTTGTGGCGGGTAAGGGTATTGTTATCCGCGAACCATCTGCAGTTGCCAGACATAAAAAAAGCAAAGAGATTTTGGCTATAGGATCAGCAGCCAAAAAAATGGAGGGGAGAACTCCGGCGACGATTGAAGCCATCCGGCCCTTAAAAGACGGGGTGATTGCGGATTTTGATGCAACGGCTGCGATGCTTACACACTACATTAGAAAAGTACACGAATCCGGCACAATTATTCCCAAAATACCAAGGCCAAGAGTGGTGGTTGGCATACCTTCCGGCGTAACCGAAGTTGAAAGAAGAGCTGTCGTGGACGCCGCTCTTTCGGCAGGAGCGAGAAGCGCCTATTTGGTTGAGGAGCCCATGGCAGCCGCAATCGGGGCTGAGCTTCCAGTGGAAGACCCTACAGGTGTTTTTATTGTTGATATCGGAGGCGGTACTACCGAAATTGCCATCATCTCCCTTGGGGGAATTGTGCTGGGAAGGTCGATACGTATCGCCGGTGATGAGATGGATGAAGCAATTGTTAATTATTTTCGTTTAAAGTATTCACTGCTTTTGGGGCAACCGACGGCAGAAGAAGTAAAAATAACCATAGGATCTGCCGTCGAGGTGGATAAAGATAAAAAAGAAAAATTCACGGTTGTCCGGGGGCGTGATTTGGAAACTGGGCTACCCAGGTCACAAAAATTAGGAAGCGACGAAGTCAGGGAGGCTTTGGCACCCATTGTCCAGGAGTTGGTGGGGCATATAAAAGATACTTTAGAGGAAGCCCCGCCGGAGCTGGTTAGCGATATTATGAAACGGGGAATTGTAATGGCCGGGGGTGGGTCGCTGATTGCTGGAATTGCTGAAATGGTTTCTGAAGCTACAAAAACTAAAGTAACAGTGGCTGATGACCCAATTTCTTGTGTTGTGCGAGGTTGCGGTAAGGTTTTAAACGACCCGGCGTTATTAAAAAGGATCAGGGTCACAAGCGGTCTTCAATAAATTTTGTGTTACAATTTATTATTGTGGAGCAAATCGTTTGCTTCAGTTTAATCAATCTTCATAAGGCGCGTCTATACTTTTTTTCGCAAAAAACCGTTCGTTAATAACAACAAAGGGGTAAAAGCCATGGATCGTGGAGAAGATACAAACATCTATGACATCCCAAGAGTTTTGCAAATAATAATCTGGTTTTTCGTGGCAATATTTGTAGTTTTGGTTATATGGATAATGTCGGCCCTCTACCATGAGGACCAAAGGATTTTAGAAAACCGAAGCGCGACACAAACGGCCACGGCTCAGGTACTAATAGAATGACGCGTAAGCCTGTTTTGGGCGACAAACCTAAAGCAGGCTTTTTTATCGACCTTGATATTTTAGATTAAATAGGTGAAACTGTGTTTTGATAAGATGCAAACCTTAAATTCCCAAAAAGTTCAAAGCTGGTTGCTCTGGTTTTTTCGTGGAATTTTGTTATTGGGAATGCTAATCCTTGTGGGAAGACTGGCCGAACTGCAAATCATAAAAGGCGGTTATTATCGTTCTCTTGCAGAAAACAATAGGGTAAGGCGAATAACTATCAACGCACCTCGGGGTAAAATTTTAGCGCGTGGCGGAGAGGTTCTGGTGGATAATGAAGAGATTATAAAGCAAATTATTTTTGATCAAGAGCAAGGGATTATAAAAAAAGAATACAACGGTGAAATATCAGAAGATACCATTAATGAGTGGCAAAGATTGTACCCTTTGGGTTCTGCCTTTGCGCATGTCAGTGGTTATCTGGGAGAGGCCAACGAAGAAGAGGTGTTTCGCGTGGACGGTGAATGCCAAAATAAAGGAGTAATAAGTTTGGGTACTATGGTGGGAAGAGGCGGACTGGAAGCTTATTATGAATGTTTGCTTCGGGGGATTGATGGTGAAGAGCTGGTAGAGGTAGATACCTTTGGAAATAAAGCCCGCACTATTGGCAGAAAGCAACCAGTACCGGGAGAAGATTTAAAAACCACAATCGATTACCGCCTGCAGAAAATTATTGCCAATCGTCTGAGTGGCATGGAAGGATCAATTATTGTATCTAATCCTAAGGGAGAAATTTTGGCACTGTATTCATCCCCATCATTTGACCCGAACGATTTTATTTTAAAAAATACAGATAAAATAGATGAATATTTCAACAATAAAAGTCTACCGATGTTTAACCGCGCTTTGGGAGGAGCGTATCATCCAGGCTCGGTTTTTAAAATGGTAACGGCAACAGCTGCTTTAGAAGAAGGTGCGATTGGACCAGACTATGAATATAATGACCCCGGAGCGATAGTCGTTAATGATTACTCATATGCCAATTGGTATTTTACGCAATACGGAAAGACTGAGGGTATGATAAAACTGCCACGCGCTCTTGCCCGCTCAACTGATACTTTTTTTTATAAAGTAGGAGAATTAACAGGGCCTGAAAACATTGCCAAATGGGCTGGCATTTATGGTTTTGGCAAAAAAACAGGGATTGATTTACCCGGAGAGATTGATGGTTTAGTGCCATCGCCACAGTGGAAAAAAGCCGTCAAAGGTGAGCGTTGGTTTTTGGGGAATACCTACCATCTGTCAATCGGCCAGGGAGATTTGGAAGTCACCGCTCTTCAGGTAAATGCTATGACAGTGGCGCTTGCTAATGGAGGAAAATTTTGTAAACCACATTTGGCCGGACAAGCTGAATGTTCGGATTTGGGAGTTAAAGCCGAAACTTTTTTTGAAATTCGAGAAGGGATGGTGGGTGCCTGTAGCCTGGGGGGAACTGCTTATCCTTTTTTTGATTTTTCTCCCCAGGCGGCCTGTAAAACGGGTACAGCAGAAACCCCTGATGAAGATAAAACGCACGCGTGGTTTACGGTTTATGCGCCAGTAGAAGAGCCGGAAATAATTGTGACCGTGTTGGTGGAAAACGGTGGTGAAGGTTCTGAGGTAGCAGCTCCGATAGCGCGAGAAATATTTGACTGGTGGTTTCATAATAGGAATTTTACCGCCAATGGAAATTAAAAAACTTACCTTAGGTGATAAGCAGTATCCCTCACTTTTAAAAACAATTAGCAGTCCGCCGCAACATATTTTTATAAAAGGGACAATTGAGCCAAGAGATGCTTTAGCGGTAGCCGTTGTCGGAAGCCGCAATATGACAGCTTTTGGAAAAGCCAAAACCAAGCAATTTGTCCAAGCTTTGGTTAAAGAAAAGGTAACAATTGTTTCCGGGATGGCGCGAGGTGTGGACACAGAGGCACATTGGCAAGCATTAAAAAACGGAGGTAGGACAATTGCTGTTTTAGGTTCCGGATTGGATGTGATATATCCACCTGAAAATAAAAATTTATACTATCAAATAATTGAAAATGGTGCGGTGGTGAGTCCGTTTGAGATGGGGACAAAGCCTCTCCCGAAAAATTTTTTGGCAAGAAACAGGATTATAGCCGGGCTTTCTTTGGCTGTGGTTGTCATTGAAGGGCTGAGAAAAAGTGGTACACTTTCAACCGCTGCCCATGCCGCAAATGAAGGCCGTGAGGTGTTTGCTGTTTCAGGTGTCACCAACGCACCTATGGCCCAGGCATCAAACTGGTTAGTGAAAAATGGAGCGCAAGTTGCAAATAGTGCCGAGGATGTTTTAGAGTACCTAAGTACTGTCATAAATATTTAAGATATGAATTTAATAATCGTCGAATCACCAACTAAAGCAAAAACTTTGGGGCGTTTTCTGGGTAAAGATTTCAAAGTCGAAGCTACTATGGGCCATATTAAAGATTTGCCCAAAAGTAAGCTTGGCGTGGATATCGAAAACGGTTTTGAGCCGGACTATGTTCGTGTACATAAAAAAAACGATACTGTCAAAAAATTGCAAAAAGAAGCCAAAAGGGCAGATACAATATTTTTAGCATCAGACCCGGACCGCGAAGGCGAAGCAATTGCCAAGCATGTAATGGAGGAGCTTGATCATAAGAAAGTAGTGCGCATAGTCTTTCATGAAATTACCAAAGAGG
The DNA here is from genome assembly GCA_020724555.1 of Candidatus Microgenomatus sp. Lineage (GTDB taxonomy): Bacteria > Patescibacteriota > Microgenomatia > UBA8517 > UBA8517 > DYGT01. Next base: position 56,850 of record DYGT01000006.1, on the reverse strand, counting down.
CTGTGGAAGAGGCAATGCAAAATCCTCGAAAAATTGATAATTGTTTGGTTGATGCCCAGGTGGCAAGACGAGTTTTGGACCGTTTGGTCGGTTATAAATTGTCTCCGCTTTTGTGGCGCAAAGTACGCCGTGGCTTGTCTGCCGGAAGAGTACAAACCGTGGCTGTGCGCTTAATTGTTGAGCGTGAGCGGGAACGAGAAGCCTTTAAAGCCGAGGAATATTGGGAGATAAAGGTTGATGTCAAAACCGCCAAAGGTGAAGTATTTTCGGTTGAGCTAAAAAAAGTTGGAGGAAAACCGGTTAAAATCAGCGACAAAAAAGCGGCCGATCTACTAGTGAGGGACCTTAATAAATCCAAATATAAAGTGTTTAATGTTGAGCGTAAAGAAGTTAGAAAAAGGCCATATCCGCCTTATACCACGTCCACCCTGACTCAAGCTGCCTCAAACCTTATGGGTTGGTCCAGCAAGAAAACCATGAGTATAGCTCAAAGGCTTTATGAAGAGGGTTTGATCACTTACCATAGGACAGATTCCTTTAATTTATCCCAGTCTGCCGTGGCTGCCGGAAGAGGTTATATTGAAAAAAATTTCGGCGATAAATATTTGCCGGAAAAACCGCTTTTTTACAAAACCAAAAGTAAAGGTGCCCAGGAAGCCCACGAAGCCATCCGGCCGACAAATCCAAGCCGGGATGCGGTTGACAGTTGGCCAATGAAAGGCAGTTTCGCCTCAGACGCCAGAAAACTTTACGATCTTATTTGGAAAAGGTTTATGGCTTGTCAGATGAGCGACGCCGTTTATGATCAGACAAAAATAGACGTCGTGGCCACGGGTAACAAAGAGTATGACCTTCGTGCAACAGGGCAGATTATGAAATTTGACGGGTGGCGGCGGATTATGGAAAATGTCTATGAAGATAACCCAAGGTTGCCAGAGGTCCAAAAAGACGATCCCCTGGATTTGGTTAAAGTTAATGCCGAGCAAAAGTTTACCCAGCCACCTGCTAGGTATAACGAAGCAAGCCTGATTAAAACTTTGGAGAAATTGGGTATTGGGAGGCCAAGTACTTACGCGCCCATTATATCTACGATCCAGGAAAGAAATTATGTAGAAAAAGAAGAAGGCCGTTTTACCCCAACAATTATCGGAAAAACGGTAAATGATTTTTTGCTTCAAAATTTTCCTGACGTGTTTGACTATTCTTTTACGGCAGATATGGAGCGGGAGCTGGACGAGATTGCCGAAGGAGAAAAACAGTGGAAAAAAGTGATAGGGGATTTTTGGAATCCGTTGGAGGGGAAGCTGGGAAATGTCCAGGAAAAGGCCGAGCGGGTAAAAATTGAAACCGAGAAACTTGGAAAAAAATGCCCAAAGTGCAAAGAGGGCGAACTTGTGATTAGAGTTGGGCGTTTTGGTAAATTTGTTTCCTGCAGCCGCTTCCCGGATTGTGATTATACAGACAAATATTTAGACAAAACCGGCATGAAATGCCCGGAATGCGGTAAAGGTGATGTAATTGTCAAGAAAACTAAAAAAGGCAGGAAATTTTTTGGCTGTTCGCGTTATCCTGATTGTAAATTTGCCTCTTGGAAAGAACCAAGGCAAAATACAAAACCTTCTTCCTCCTCCTAAAATACTTTACAAGTCTTTTTTGCGAATTTAGCTCAAAAGCGTTATAATACTTTTACTTTTGCCCTGTTTACATTTGGAGGTTTTTTATGAATACACCACGCCCAGCGGATAACAAGTTCCGGCAGGGTCGAAAGCGTCGACGTCGTGATGGTGACATCGAGATAGGCCTGCGTGTCTACCGCGAAGAAAAGGGCGAAGAGCAGAAACCAAATCAGAAATAAGTAGTATGGGCAAGGCAAACCGGTGAAGAGGCGAAAAACAAAATATAAAAATATCGTCTCTTCACCGGCTCCGCATTTTTAATTGCAATTTTCCCTGGGGTTTGTTACAAATAATGGATGGTTATTGATCCAAATACTCTTTTAACGTTGGTAAAAAAACACAGGTTGGTTGAAAATTTGGCGGAGCGAGAATTAACAAATCCCGAAGGAGCAGGGTTTGATCTTTGAGCTAAGTATTACAGAGAAAAGTTGTTTGTAAAATAATTATATGGATTTTGATAAATATCAAAAGTTAGCTAAAAAAACTGCAGTTTATCCAAATATTGGAGCTAATTATATTTATCCAACTTTGGGATTGGCAGGTGAGGCTGGAGAAGTAGCGGAAAAAATAAAAAAAGTAATTCGTGATGATAATGGTGAGATAACTCCTGAAAAAAGAAACGAAATTGAGAAAGAGTTGGGAGATATTTTATGGTATATTGCTCAGCTTTCTACGGAGTTAAAATTAAACTTATCTCATGTTGCTGAAAAAAATTTGGAAAAACTGCAGTCGAGAATGAAAAGAAACAAGCTTGGCGGAAGTGGAGATAATAGATGATTTACTGATTTTTATATCTTTCTATAGTTTTATATTTATATTCTAGTTTTATTCCGGCTTTTTTGAACATTTTTTCACTTTCTTCTCCGGCATGGTATTTTTTCTCACAATAAACCCGTTTTACTCCGCAATTAATTAACATCATGGCACAAGTTCTGCAGGGAGTCATTTTTACATAAACGGTTGCGTCTTTTATAGAGACGCCGGTTTTGGCTGCTTGGCAAATGGCATTTTGTTCAGCGTGGACTGTACGCATACAATGGGTTGTTTGTGTGCCATCTTCATGAGTTATAGTTTCGAGTTGGTGTCCAACGTCATCACAGTGAGGGAGACCTGACGGTGCACCTGCATAACCTGTACAAAGGATTTGCTTATCACGGGCAATTATACAGCTTGTACGTCCGCGATCGCAGGTGGAACGGCGGCCAACAACTTCCATGATTTCCAAGAAATAATCATCCCAACTAGGACGTTCATACTTCCCGCTTTTTTTGTTTTTGTTCATTTAATTAATTATACATAAAATTCTTCTTGTAAATTTAAAAATTACAGGATATAAAAAGATAGTTAAAAAATGGAAAGAGAGAGACAGGGGGAAAAACCTCATAAAGAAACCGTCCAAGAATATTTACAAGAATGTTTAGCTTTAGCAAATAAATGGGAAAATCCTCCACAAGTTGTTTTAAGCCTTGAGTCGGGAAGCCCGACTGGAGAGTCCACTCTAGGTCCGCGCGATGTAGCAGTGTCTACTGCCTATCAGTGCTACAACCCCGGTATTACACGGATGGCAGAAAGGAAAGGTGGAAAAGCAGACAGTGTAGCAGACAGCACTTTGGAAGCTGGGCACCATACGACCAGGATGCATTATTACATGACCTGGCACTTAGAAGGGCTATCCAGGAGTGCTACTCATGAGATTTTTAATGCTGTCCGATTTTACAATGCAGAACAGCAAAGCCAACGTTATGCTGAAGTGAAAAGAGGGGCTTACCTAATTCCTGGTGATTTAACAGCAGAGCAAAGGCAAATGTTTTTGGAAGCTGCTGATTTTGCCAACGATGCATATTTTGAATTAATAGAACTACTTCCTCCGGAGGTGGAAAGAAGGGTAAGACAGATGTACCCGCCGGCCGGTTGGAAAGTCCCCAAGACAGTGGAAAGATTGCAAACAAAAATAGATAAAGTAGGTTTGGAGGTTGCCAGATACGTTTTGCCAATTGCTCAAAAGACGACGATGTTTTATACCTTAAGCGAAATTCAGCTTCTTAGGCTGTTTCGTGCGAGCAGACAGGATAATTTTTCTGATGAAGCACGTTTTGTAATAGCCAGAATGGTTGAGGAAATTGTTAAACACGATGGGAATTTTTTAAAAGAATTGCCGGATGTATTACCTGAACGGCCACAAAATTTTACCACACAACAGGTCTTGGGTGCGAACGAAGAATTTGATGCATTTTTAGATGGAAGGGACAGTGTTTTATTGAACGCACCCGGTAATTTGTCGGAAATTTTAGCTATAAGTGTAAAAAATGTCTTGAAAAAATCTAAAAGTGAGATGAGTGATGAAGAGGCTCTGACACTACTTTTAGACCCACAAAAAAATACGGTTTTGTCAGATACATTTGAAACAGGCATGCTGGACCCAATCACACAATCTTTATTTATGGCCCATCTTACATTTGCCACTAAACTTTCTCATACGGCAGATTCACAAAGACAAAGGCACAGGATGACTCCTGGGGCTACACCTTTTATTGAAGCTTCTTATAGCGGGCGGCCTGACTATATCACTCCCATGATAATTCGCGAAAATGACGAATTGAAAGAAAGATATGATTTAATTATGCAAAAAATTTATACAAATGTTGAAAGACTTATCGAGACAGGGGTACCTAAAGAAGCCGCTTTAACGCTTTTGCCAAATGCCCATGCCATTCGCGTTGTGGAAAGTGGTAGTTTATTCGATTGGGCGCACCGCTTAAAGCAACGGCTTTGTATCTTGGCCCAAGAAGAAATCGGTTTTATATCAATAGCTCAGGCGCAGGAAATTTTGAAATTACTGCCCGAAGCGGAACATTTACTTGTGGCGCCTTGTGCATCGGCTTTTTGGGCTGGCACAGGAAAGTGCCCGGAAGGCGTTCGTTGGTGCGGCCAGCCTGTTTGGAAATGGCAACTTGATGAATATGGAAAGGGCAGGCTAGTTTAATTTATGGCAAAAAGAGGTCGGTTTATAGTTCTTGAGGGTACTGCCCGAAGCGGCAAAAAACCCAGCTTGCATTGCTTACTTCAAGAATCACGGAGGAAACTGGTCTACAAGTATGTACTTTTGATTTTCCTCAATATGAAGAATCCTTTTTTGGAGCTATGGTTGGACGATTCTTGAAAGTTGATTTTGGCAACCTTGACAGAGTTGACCCAAACCTCGCTGCTACAATGGTGGGCGAGTTACACCTGAGATATAAAGAGGACTTTCTAAAGTTTATGGAAGAGATGGAATATGGGGTATTTGGTTTACCAAGGGAAGATCTTTATCTTCATGTTCCAGGAGAGAAGGTAAGAAATGGTTGAAAGGCTCACTGTAATTTCCTGTTGTACACATAGTCCCCGGCAAACCAACTTAAGAAGGCACTCCCAATCTATTTTCTAACTTAGTCAATCTTTTTCTGTGATTATCGAGTTCAACATCATGTCTTTCAAGGTGATCATCGTGTTTATCTATTTTTTCTTCGACTTTAAACAATACTTTTTTAACTACCTCCATATCTTGCTTGAGTCCATTAACATCTTGCTTGAGTCCATTAACATCTTGCTTGAGTCCATTAACATCTTCCTGAATACTATCCAGGCTTGGTAGTACAACCTCTTTAAAGGTTTCTGAAAATAATTTTGAAAATTCCTCTTTTTGGAGCCCTTTCATTTATTTGATACTACATCCTGTTATCTAAGTGGTCAATTGCCTTTTTTGTGCTAGAATTCTTTCATGAATCAAAACCTCAAGTCTTTAATTGCCCAAGAAGAAAAACGGCAAGCGGAAACACTTATGATGATACCTTCTGAAAATTATACCTATCCTGAGGTCAGAGCTGCTGTTGGGTCGGTATTAATGCATAAATATGCTGAGGGGCAACCCAATAAGCGTTACTACCAGGGAATGGGAATAGTTGATCGGATTGAGCAATATTGCGAGGATCAAGCTCTAAAGGCCTTTAAATTGAATCCTAAAAAGTGGGGAGTTAATGTGCAAGCTTATAGTGGGACGCCTGCTAATTTGGCTATTTATAACGCATTATTGGAACCCGGAGATAGGATATTGTCAATGTATTTATCTGACGGGGGACACCTTAGCCATGGTTGGGAGTACGGGGGTAAAAAAATAACCAGTTCGGCAAAAACATATAAGGTTAGTTTTTATCACGTTGATCCTAAGACAGGTGTGTTAAATTACGCTGAGATCGAAAAGGAGGCTAAGAAATTTAGACCTAAATTACTGATTTCCGGAGGCACTGCATATCCCCGGGAGATTAAACATTTTGAAATGGGGAGAATTGCAAAAGAAGTTGGTGCATATTATTTAGCTGATGTGAGCCATGAGGCAGGACTTATTGCCGGGGGGGTAAATAAATCTCCGTTTGCTTATTCCGATGTAGTGATGATGACAACCCATAAGACTTTACGCGGCCCGCGTGCAGCATTAATTTTTGCAAGAAGTAAACTTATGCCACTTATAGACGCCTCGATTTTTCCCGGATTTCAAGGCGGTCCGCATCTGCACAGTATTGCTGGAATAGCGATAGCTTTGGAAAAGTCACAAACGGCGGGATTTGAAAAATATGCAAAACAGGTGATTAAGAATGCTAAAACACTATCGGCTGAATTACAGAAATATGGTTTTAAGGTCATAAGCGGGGGTACTGATAAGCATTTGGTTTTGGTAGATTTGCGAAATAAAAGAACAACCGGTTGGCATGTTGCTTGGGCATTGGAGGTTGCCGGAATTGTTACTAATCGCAATACAATTCCTAATGATACAGGTTCACCTTATTATCCTTCAGGATTACGGCTCGGAACTCCTGCTATAACTGTCCGGGGAATGAAAGAGAGGGAAATGAAACAGATTGCAAAGTGGGTGAGCGACGTGGTTGAACGGGTTGGTACCCAAAAAGTGCCAGAAGACGATGAGCAAAGAAGAAAAACTTTGAAAAAATTCAAAGCTGATATCGTTAAAGACAAATTTTTATTAGAGATACGAAGTGAAGTAAAAAAGCTTTGTAAAAAATTCCCAATAGATTTAAGTTAAAAAATGTCTTTAAAAGAAAGATCTGGGGGAGACTGGAAAGCCTTGAGAGAGTTTCTTGGTCAATTTGATGTTCCCTATGAGCCAGGGTTGCGAGAGATGTTTCTCGAACAGCATGAATACAAAGATCTTCTTATTGAGGTTTTAGGGAAACGAAACGCCCAAAACATTGTTTTATACACATATTTGCGAGATCAAATTGCTCCCAAAATATACGGACAAGTACCGGAGGATATTTGGAGCAAATTATTAGTGTACGTTGGTCTTGAGGGAGCGTTAGCCGATTGTCCGGATTAAAACTTTTAGCCTCAAGATGATATAATTTTTCCATGGCTGTAATTTTTGACGGGCGCGCGCATGCCCGGATGGAAGAGGACATTATCCGTACCCGTGTACGCGAGTTAAAGTCCCAATATGGTATTTTTCCCCATTTAGTGACTATTTTGGCGGGTGATGATAAAGCCAGTAAAATTTATACTAGACTAAAAAAAGAAGCAGCTGAGCGCGTGGGTATTATCTTTACTATCCGTATTTTGGAAGCAAATGCCACCACAAAAGAAATAAAGGACTTTATAAAAGAAAAAAATAAAGATAGTAATGTCCATGGGATTATGGTCCAAATGCCGCTTCCGAAAAACATTGATTCAAAAAAAATTGTAAAAGCTATTGCCAGAGAAAAAGATGTAGATGGTTTGCGTACAAATAGCCCGTATATACACCCAACGGTCAAAGCAATCTATGAGGTGGTTGAAATAGCCGCTAATTCGGATAAGACAAGCATTGCCGTGGTCGGTGCCAAAGGGATGGTTGGTGGCAAGACTGCGCAGTTTTTGCTTGATAAAAGCTATAGCGTAGCCGGGGTGGATATGGATACGAAAGATAAAGTCAAAATGTTAAAACAGGCAGATATAATTATTGCGGCAACGGGTAGAGCAGGAATTATTTCCAAAGATATGGTTAAAAAAGGAGCAAGCGTTATAGATGTGGGTTCTCCTAAACCAGAGGTGCAAACAGATGTCAGTCAAAAAGCAAAACTCATTACCCCGGTCCCTGGGGGCATTGGCCCTATGACCATTGCCGAGCTTTTAAAAAATGTAATTATCGCTTCAGAAAAAACAATAGATATAGCAAATCCGACGGCTTGATTTTATCTATTTTTGCCATATAATAGATACATCACACACATCTAGTCAGATCCTCCTGATTTACTTCTGACAGATGGCGGAAAATAAGGAGGAACAAAATTATATGCCAAAGATAGATTTAGAAAAATTACTTGCTGTTGGCGCCCATTTCGGGCACCAATACCGCCGTTGGAACCCGAAAATGGAAAAGTACATGTATGACGTACGCGACGGTATTTATGTTTTTGACTTAATAAAAACTCAAAGTGCCATGGAAGAAGCTCTTGCGGAGATTACAAAAGCAGCCTCCGAAAATAAAAACATCTTAATCGTTGGCGCTAAAAAACAGGCAAGGGAGAAGACAAAAGAAATAGCCCAAAAACATGGCTTGTGGTATGTAACTGAGCGATGGCTTGGCGGAACCTTCACTAACTTTAAACAAATTAGAAATTCTATCGATAAACTAGGTGGTCTAAAGGATGAATTAGCCAATGCCCAAAAACGCGGATATACAAAAAAAGAAAGATTAAAGCTTGCTCGCAAAATCGAAAAATTGGAAAACCAGTTTGGTGGCATTTTGGAAATGAAGGAACTCCCGGATTTTATGATAATAATTGATACCCATAAAGAGCAAGGAGCAGTGAAAGAAGCAAAACAGCTTGGAATCCCGACAGTTGGCATAGTAGACTCAAATGGCGATCCAGACGATGTTGATTGGGTGATACCCATGAACGACGATGCCGCCAAATCATTGGAGTATGCACTTGAGCTGATATCCGAGGCAATTGCAGAGGGTAAAAAAGTTAAACCCAAAAATACTAAAAAATAAAATGGCAATAAAAATTACAGCTGACATGATCCGGCGGCTCAGAGAAGAATCGGGGGCTCCTATGGCTCGCGTTAAAGAGGTCTTGGTGGAAAAAAATGGAGATGAAGAAGCTTCATTAAAAGCTTTAAAAGAAGAAGGTTTTGCCAAAGTGAGTAAGCGCGAAGGCCGGGAAACCGGGCAGGGGATAGTCGTTGCCTACAGCCATTACACTGGCAGAGTTGCGGTTTTGGTCGAGCTTCTTTGCGAAACAGATTTTGTGGCTAAAAACGATCTGTTTAAAAATTTAGCCAATGATATAGCACTTCAAATTGCATCCATGAACCCAGAAGATAAAAAGGAACTACTAGCCCAGGATTTTATAAAAGACCCCAGTGTAAAAGTGGAAGATAAAATTAAAGAGGTTATTACAAAAACCGGTGAAAATATAAAGTTGGGGCGCTTTACACGCATTGAAATTGGCGTTTAACTGTGTAATTATTTGGTATAATTGGATTGAAAATGGACGATAATCAAGTAAAGCAAAAAATGGAAGAGGTGGTATCTATGGTAAAAAATGACATATCTTCTATCCGTACTGGCCGTGCAGCTCCATCTTTAGTTGAGGATATTAGTATAGATGCTTACGGCGGAACACAAAAAATGAAGCTTAACGAACTGGCTTCTATTACTGCAACCGATGCCCAAACTTTAGTAATTTCACCATGGGATAAATCTGTAATTGGTGAAATAAGAAAAGGTATACTGGCAAGTAACGCCGGTTTTAATCCATCTATCGATGGCGAAATTATTAGAATTACTATGTCACCCCTGACTACCGAAGACCGTGAGAAATATGTTAAACTTCTTGGTACCAAACTGGAGAACGGTAAAATTATGCTTCGGCAGATTCGGACAAACGCAATGAAAGATATAAAAGATGCTTATGAAAATAAGGAAATATCCGAGGACGAAAAGTTTGCATCTGAAAAAAGATTACAGGAAATAACCGATAATTTTACAAAATCTATTGAAGATATAGGGGAAACAAAAGAGAAAGAATTGTTGTCTTCGTAATATGCCAACTGTAATTCCACTTTTAATCATGGCGCTTATTGCGCTTTCAATTTTAGTATTAGTCCATGAATTTGGACATTTTTTGGTGGCAAAAATGGTGGGTATTTGGCCTGAAGAATTTGGGATCGGATATCCTCCACGTCTTTTTGGTAAAAAATTCGGTGAAACCCTTTATTCGCTTAATGCGCTTCCTTTGGGAGGTTTTGTCAGATTGCATGGCGAAGACCCCAGTGAAAAGGCAAAATACCCTGAACGTTCGTTTTCTCACAAACCTCCGCTAGCTAAAGCTTTGGTGGCTGTGGCGGGTGTATTTATGAATTTTGTTTTTGCTGTAGTCGTATTTTCAGCTTTATACGCTTACGCTGGAGGTGTTGCCAAAGGAGTGTTAGTTAGCAGCGTTTTGACGGATTCACCGGCGCAAAGCGCGGGCCTTAAAGAAGGCGATGTAATCGTGGCGCTGGGGGGAGAGCGTCTAACTCTAACTGAATCTTTTTTACCGGAGATTGAATTAAATAAAGGAAAAACTGCCACTTTAATATATGAAAGGGAAGAAAACGGAAGTATTAAAACTTATGAGACCGAAGTAACGCTTCCTTCACAATACTCTGAAGAAAGGGGTCTGTTGGGGGTAGGATATTTACCGGAAAGCATAGTGGCACCTTCCTTGTGGCAAGCGCCGTTTACTTATCTTTACTATGGTTTTACCAAGGCCGCATATTTATCCGAAAAAATAATTGAAGCATTCGGTGGTTTAATTGTTGATGTTGTTTCTGGAACTAAACCGGAAGGTTTGGTGGGACCTGTCGGTGCAGCTGGGCTTGGGGCCGAGGCTGCCCGGGCGGGGCTAGTTAATCTACTGCATTTTACTGCAATTATCTCCATAAATTTGGCAATAATAAACTTAGTGCCGTTTCCTCCTTTGGATGGAAGCCGATTATTAATAATTATCGTCGAGGGTGTTGCAGGTAAAAAGATGTTACCCCGGGTTGAGTCCATGATACACACCATTGGTATGGTAATTTTGTTAATGTTGATGTTGGTGTTGACCGCCGGAGAAATCCCCAAGCTTATTTCGGCAGGCTCTCTGAGCGCTTTTGTTGAGAGCCTAGTGCAATGATATACTAGGTTCATGCGACAGTCGGAACTTTTCCCAAAAACTCTTAAAGAAGCACCAAAAGGTGCAGAAAGCGTCAACCACAAGTTGTTGGTCCGTGCAGGTTTTGTTGACCAAATGATGGCAGGTTCATGGACGCTTATGCCCATGGGGAAAAAGGTGGTTAATAAAATTAATAAAATTATTTCTGAAGAGCTAAACAAAATCGGGGCGCAGGAAATTTTGATGCCACTAATGCACCCTAAAAATATCTGGAATGAAACTGGTAGGTGGGACAAGGCAGATGAAATTATGTATAAGCTTACCGATGCCAGAAAACGCGATTTTGCTTTGTCTTTTACACATGAGGAAATCTTTTTAGACCTCGCAAGAAAGCACGTTTTTTCGTATCAGGACTTACCGCTTGCACTTTATCATTTTTCTACAAAATTCAGAAATGAGCTTAGAGCCAAATCGGGTGTTTTGCGTGGAAGGGAATTTATGATGAAGGATTTGTATAGTATCCACGCCAGTCAGGATGATTTGGATGAATACTATTGGAAAGTGGCGGAAGCATACAAAAATATCTTTGCCTGTATAGGTTTCGATATGCATGTAGTCGAAGCCGGTGGTGGAGTTTTTACCGAGGGCATCACCCATGAAATGCAGGTATTTGCAGACTCCGGAGAAGATTTTGTTTATTACTGCGATAAATGTGATTGGGCTCAAAATAAAGAGATTTTCAAACTAAAAGAGGGGGGTGTTTGTCCAAAATGCAAGGAAGGGATTATCGGCTCCAGTAAATCGATAGAAGTGGGAAATATTTTTCGTTTTGGCACAAGCTACAGTGAGAAAATGAATTTTACGTATACCGATGAAAACGGCTATAAAAAATATCCTTATCTGGGCAGTTACGGAATCGGGACAACGCGCACCATGGGTGCTTGGGTGGAAGTGAGCCATGATGAACGCGGCATTATCTGGAGTCCCGAGATTTCTCCTTTTGCAGTTCATCTAATTGATCTGCCGGGTGGACGTGGGCAAGCTATTTATGATTCTCTTATAGAGCTGGGAGTGGAAGTGCTTTGGGATGACAGACAAACAGGGGCCGGAGAAAAATTTGCAGACGCGGATTTGATCGGAATTCCGGTAAGGCTTGTATCTTCAGAAAAAACCGGTGAGAAGTATGAATGGAAAATGAGAAATTCCGACGGCACTGAGTACCTTGACTTGGAACAAGTTTTGAATAAATTAAAGTGACTCCTTTTGACCACTTGAGAGAAATTTACTCCAATACTATACTGGTGGCAACATGGAAAAAGATTGCATTTTTTGCAAAATAGTCAAAGGCGAAGCACCCGCCACAATTTGGTATGAAGACGAAAATATAATTGCGTTCGATAGTATAAAACCTATTGCAGAAACACATATTTTAGTAGTACCCAAAAAACACATAGAGTCATTTATGGAATTGGATAATAACGATGTTTTGGTGTTCCTGGCGAAAGCTGCCCAACAAATAATCAAAAGTAAAAAATTAGAAGATGCCTATAGATTGGTATTTAACGGGGGGAAATTTCAGACGGTTTCACATTTGCATTGGCATCTTTTGGGAGGGGAATTTGTCGGAGGAAAACAAGCTCTCGACCAAACATAAATGGCAAAAATCATAGTAGACCAACTAACAGCACAAATTAGTAAAGCCATGAAGGCCAGAGATAGGGTGCGTGTGTCCACCCTTCGGATGCTTTTAAGCGAGCTTAGAAACGTAAAAATAGACAAGCCAGACATGAACGAAGAAGACGAGCTGGCGGTTGTCCGCAAAGAAGTAAAAAAACGGGTGGAGGCTATCGAAGCTTATGAAAAAGCGGGGAGAGCCGAGCTTGCCGAACAAGAAAAACAGGAAATGCAGATTTTAAAAGAGTATTTACCCGAGGAGATGAGTGATGAGGACTTGGAAAAATTGGTAGAAGAAGTATTGGCAGAAACAGGTGCCAGCGGGCTTTCGCAAATGGGACAAGTTATCGGACAAGTAGTGAGAAGATCTCACGGGCGTGCGGATGGGGCGCGGGTAGCAGCTTTGGTGAAAGAAAAGTTGGGATGATTACTGTAAACATATATAAACAATCAAATTATCCGGTCAGTGCAAAAAAGGTGAAAGATGCTGTGGTAAAAACTTTTTTGGACAACGGGCTCCAATCCGAAGCCGAGGCTTCTGTGGCTATCGTAAGCCATAGTAAAATGATTGAATATGCCCTTGATTATTTGAAAGAAGAAGTGGGTACGGCGGCGATGCACCCGGTTTTGTCTTTTCCCACAGCAGAACTGAAAGGGCCTTTTCAATTTCCACCGGATAAAACGCTCCATCTGGGAGAAATTGTCGTTTCTTACCAAAAAGCAGTGGAGTATGCGAAAAAAGAAAACCGGCTGGTTGACGATGTGGTAGTTGATCTGGCCTGCCACGGCGCGTTACATTTAATTGGCATTCACCACGATTAATATATATAAAATGACCCTTTATTTAAAATACCGCCCGCAAACTATTTCTGAACTTGACAGCACTCAGGCCCGTACAAAGCTTTTGGAGATAATAAATTCGGGTAATCTCCCGCATGCATTTTTATTTTCCGGCCCCAAGGGGGTAGGTAAAACGTCTGCCGCACGGATTCTGGCAAAGGCCATAAATTGCGAGAAAAATAAAAATAAACCCGCTGAACCATGCAATAAATGTGAGGCCTGTTTAAGGATTACTAAGGGTACTCACATGGATGTGGTGGAATTGGATGCAGCAAGCCACAGGGGAATAGACGATATTCGCTCCTTGCGTGAGAATATTGCCCTGGCTCCGACTTCTGGGTTAAAAAAAATATATATTTTAGATGAAGCCCACATGCTAACCCTTGAAGCTTCTAATGCTTTTTTAAAAACCCTTGAGGAGCCACCAAGCCACGTAATTTTTATTTTAGCTACAACCGATCCACAAAAACTTCCGGAAACCGTCCGTTCGCGCCTAACCCAAATCGTTTTTAATCAAGCAGGGGAGGATGAAATTATCCGGCAGTTAAAAAGAATTTCTAAAGGAGAAAAATTAAAGCTTGGTCGTGAGACCCTTAAACTTATTGCGCAAGCGTCGGGGGGTTCTTTCCGCGATGCGGCAAAGAATTTAGAAACTTTAATATCTGCCGGTTTACCCGACGATATATCAAAAATAAAAGAAATTCTTCAAGGAGGAGGGGGCTCGTCTGAGATATCAGAAAAAATATTAAAAAACGTCGCAAATGGTGAAATAAATGCGGCGCTTAAGGAGATTAAAATTTATTGCCAAGCCAACGGGTCGATAAAAGACCTTGTAGATCAGTTGATTATTCTACTTAGAGACCATTTGTTATCGCTTCAACTAGATGGTAAACCTGCATATAAAATTGATTCTGACGGAACTTATAAATTAATTGAATTATTATTTAAAGCGAGAAACAATTTGCGAATTAGCCCGATCGCTAGCCTTCCATTGGAGCTGGCCGTAATCACCTATGGAGAAGCACAAAGAAAAAAAGTCTCAAATCCTGCCCCGGATGAGAATCAAAATATGAGCGATAAAGTCAAAAAAAAGGCGGCATCGGTAGATACCAAAGTCAACGGAAACGGTCATGAAAAAAATATGGATAAAAATGTCTGGAATAAGATTTTGGAAGAAGTAAGCGGCAAAAATACTACGATTGAGGCACTTTTACGCTCAGCTTATTTGCTTAATTTTGATGGAGAAAATTTAAAAATCGGCGTTTATTACCGTTTTCACAAAGAACAGTTGGAAATGCAAAAAAATAGACTGATGTTTGAGCAAATTTGCAGGAGCATCCTGGGTACAGGTGTACACGTCTCCTATGAGGTAACGGAGAGACGCGAATCAATTTCACCTGATCCGCCTTTGACTGAGACCCATGAAGATGATATTATTCAAGCTGCAAAGGAAATCTTTGGAGATTAAATGCTAGGAAAAGTAAAACGAAAAGCAGCATCAAAAGCTTTGGGAATTTCTGAAAAAGAAATCGCCCAAATGGAAATATTGCAAAAAGAATTGGCAGCGATGCAGTTTAGACATGAGGATAAAAATATTGTTGTTAAGGTTACGGGAGATATGAAGATTGCATATTTGGAAATCGATGGTGAGCCAAAAAGTGAGCTGGTTAAGGTCATCAATAAAGCCTTTGAAAAATCGCAAAAAGAAATCCAGAAAAAGATGATGGGCCAGATGGGTGGCATGGGCGGACTTCTGGGAAAACTCCAATAATTTTTTTAAAAGGGGTTAGGTTATATAAAATTAACAAAACCTGTTAGAATTACCTTTGAATATGAAGAGCGTTAAACCTTTACAAAAGCTAATAGATTCTTTTCAAAAGTTACCGGGTATCGGGCCCAGGACCGCTGAACGGCTGTCTTATTATCTGCTTCATGTACCACAGAGCGAGCTCGATAGTTTTGCCGATGCCCTCGAGCGTGTTAAGCGCGATACGGTGCTATGCGAAATATGTAAAAGTGTTTCTGAAACAAGCCCTTGCGCTATTTGCAGTGACAGGAATAGAAATCAGGCCCAAATTTTAGTGGTTGAGCAACCGTTGGATGTTGTTGCGTTTGAAAAAACGGGAAAATACTTTGGTCTTTACCATGTCCTTCATGGAAGCATCAATCCTTTGGATAACATCGGACCGGACGAAATTTTTTTGGACGACCTTTTTTCCCGGATTAAAAATGCACCAAATGAGCTTGAAGTAATCGTTGCCACTAATCCTACGATGGAAGGCGAGGCAACGAGTATGTATATAGCCAAAGAAGTAAAAAAGATTATTGCAGAAAAAAACGGAAACGGCAGGAAGATTGTCTTGAGCCGTTTGGGTGTGGGGGTACCGACCGGCGCGTATCTGGAATTTGCAGATGAAAATACACTATCACAGGCATTTGAAGGCAGAAAAAATATTTAAACATGGATATCAAAAAAACCACGACAACTCAGGTTAAAAGGGGGATGCAAGCCGCAAAAGCACTGGCAACCGATGAAGCTTTAGAAACAATCAAATCAGTACAAAAGCAATTTGGGTTGCCTGAGATTGCTGACCGACAGGGTAGGAGCGAGTACGTCACCAATATGGCTCAAGAGATGGCAAATGCCAGCTACGATCGCCAAGTACATGATCAGGAAAATCGGGCAAAATTAGAATCACTCCAGAGGCGTTTGGCGGCTTTACAAGAGCAGGAATTACAACAAGCAGCTTACGTATCCCGGCAAAAAAGTGAAGAATGGGAAAAAGCGTCGGACCAAGCACTTAGGGGAGACAAAAAAGAAGAACAGCCTTACCGGCCGGCGATTGAAACCGGAAGTAAAAAACGCAGTGGCGTGTTTAGTGCTATTAAAAATAAAGTTACAAAAAGCGAAACCGGAAGAAAAAAAGGTTAAATGTTACAAATGTTACAATAGGGCATGAAGTTATATAATTCGCTTAGCAAAAAAATTGAAGAATTTAAGCCCTTAAATCCGCCCAAAGTCGGCATGTATACATGCGGCCCTACGGTTTATGACTATGTGAGTATCGGCAACTGGCGCACGTATACGCTTGGCGATTTTTTACTCAGAACAATGAAGCTAAACGGCTACGATGTGACTTATGTAATGAATATTACGGACGTAGGACATCTTACCGGAGACAACGAAGGAGATGCAGATCAAGGACAGGACAGGATGGAAAAAGCAGCCAAACGCGAAAACAAATCTGCTTGGGAGATAGCAGACTTTTATGCGAGTGATTTTATGGAAGGACTGGAAAAATTAAATCTTATTCGTCCCAATATAATTCCCAAAGCTACTAACCATATCGCTGAACAAATAAGTATGATTCAAAAACTCGAAGAAAAAGGTTTTACCTATAAAACTCAAGATGCTATTTATTTTGACACTCAAGCTTATGAAGCTAAAGGTTTTAAATATGGGCAATTGTCAGAGTTAGACCAAATTAAGGAAGGGGTAAGGGTTGAATCTAATCCTGAAAAAAAGGATCCTCGAGATTTTGCTTTATGGAAGTTTTCCCCCACTGACACTAAAAGACAAATGGAATGGGAAAGCCCTTGGGGTGTAGGGTTTCCGGGTTGGCATATTGAGTGCTCTGCCATGAGTACCAAGTACTTGGGTGATCAGTTTGATGTTCATGTGGGAGGGGAAGACCTGAGAAGCACTCACCACCCAAATGAAATTGCCCAATCCGAAGCAGCCACCGGTAAAAAACCTTTTGTAAAATATTGGGTGCACGGCGCCTTTTTAACTGTGGATGGGGGAAGGATGGGTAAAAGTTTGGGAAATGCGTATACACTTTGGGATGTAGCTGAAAAGGGGTTTGGGTATTTGAGTTTGCGCTATTTTTATTTAACCGGCCATTACCGAAAACCTTTAAATTTTACCTGGGAAGCGCTCGCGGCTTCAGAAAAGTCGCTTGAGCGTTTGCGTTCAATTGTGCTTGATCTTAAAAATCCATCAGCAAGTGAACGAAAGCAATTATCCCAGGATAAGTTGGAAAAAGTAGATGGATATAGAAGTGAATTTTTAAAGGCTGTTAATAACGATCTTAATATGCCACAGGCATTGGCAATAATGTGGGACATGGTAAAAAGCAACATTCCCTCGGAAGATAAGTTGGACTTATTATATCTATTTGACGAAGTCTTTGGCCTTAATATGAGAAACATAAATATAGAAGAAGTAAAAATACCCCAAAAAGTAATTGATTTGGCACAAAAGAGGGAAACGTTTAGAAGAGAGAATAATTTTGGCAAAGCAGATGAAATAAGGATTCAATTGCAGCAAATGGGCTGGGAAATAATTGACGGTCAGGATGGTTTTCAGTTAAAGCCCGTGGCGTAAGTATGCTTTTGTTATAAAATAAAATATGCGAAAATTATCTGCCTTAGGCCTATCCACTTTTGTGCTGTTTTTTTCATTTCATATGGTTTTTGCCGAGGAAGAAGAGTTCACGTACGAGAAAGCATACCAGGATTATGTGTATATGACGGATTTATATCAAGATGCGCATGGAGAGTATTTGCTTGCTAAAGCACAATATTCACAGGCGCAAACTTTAACATCGCAGTCTAAAGCCCAGCTGGCAACCGTAAATATGCTAGCGGCGCGGGACGATGTTGTCATTACTTACCTTAGGGCGCTTCGTATGCGTTTGCTTGAAGAAGATGCGGTGGATATACAAGCTAAAAATAGTCTTTTTGCCCGAATAGATGCTGATATCGCCTGGTTTGAAAACCACAAAGACACTATACCGAGCGCGGGGACACTCAATGATTTAGAAAGTGATTCAGAGGAAGCTTATGATAGGTTTATGTTTACTCAAAGGCTTACTTATGAGACTTTAAGCCTCATTCCTTATTACAAATTAAAAAGCACGCGTGAAGACATGACGGCAGTCTTGAACGAGACTAAAGGTAAAATTCAGGAAATTAGGCAAAAAGGAGACCACGATGTTGCTTTTGCCGAGCGTTGGGTGCTGGAAACTGAAAATAAATTAATCAGGGCTTTGGATAAAGAAGTAGAAGCACAAAATTTGGTTTTTCAAATTCAGTCGCAATCAAGCCGGGAAACAGGCAAATCGCAATATGAGAATGTGCTAACGCATCTGCTGGAAGCTAACCAATATTTAAGAGAGGCAAATAGCTATATGATTGAAATTATTAAACAAATAAAGACAAAATAATGGAAGAAAATAATCCTCAAACACACACGCATATCCCGGAGGCTTCCGTTGTTGTTGCACCGGATAAGCCGAAAAGATTTAATTTTCCAAAATTTAATTTTTCCTTTAATTCCGGGATTAAAAATTTAATTATAAAAGTAGCTGTAATTGTGTTGATTGTTGTTTTGGCTTTTTTGATTATTTATTATGTTTATCAAAACTTTATGACAGAAACTACGCCACCCATAGAACCTACGCCCACGCCGTTTCCTACTCACGTAGAAGATACAAAAGAGCCGTCTTTGTATGCAGAAGATGAAGAGGTGCTCGCGATCGAAGAAAAAATTAAATCAATAGAGTTAAAGCTTCAAGAAATTAATTTTCGAGACGATAGGCTCAGAGTTCCTAGTTTGGATTGGGACATCAATTTTGAATGAAAAAAGCGGTTTTTATAAGTGCTCTTATCTTAGTTGGAATACTTGGGGTGTGGTATGTATTGAGGCGTGAAGTAGGAGACTTAAGGCCTTTGTTGCCCGTAACCGAAAACGCAGCCGATAAAGTAAAGCAAACAAACCAAAGGCTGCGCGGCGAACCTCTTGATGTGCCTTTAAAGCTTCCGGCAGGGTTTAGGATTAGCGTTTTTGCAGATGAGATGGGTTCGGGTAGCCCTCGTGATTTACAGATTACGCCGGGAGGGTCTTTATTGGTTTCGATTCCCAATCAGGGCCAAGTATTAGCTTTAATAGACAGCGATAAAGACGGCACAAGCGAAGAAAAGAAAGTGGTATTGCAAGGGCTAAATAGACCTCATGGACTTGCATTTTGGGAAGATAAATTGTACGTTGCCGAAGAAGAGGAAGTGGTGCGCTATATTTGGAATGAAAATGAAAAAACAGCCGAGTTTGATAAAAAACTTTTTGATTTACCCGCCGGAGGCAGGCACTGGACCCGGACTATTGAATTTACACCGGATGGATCGATGTATGTGTCTCTTGGTTCATCGTGTGATGTCTGCCGGGAAAATCATCCGTGGCTTGCGGCAGTCATAAAATCAAATGCCAACGGAGACAACCCTCAAGTGTTTGCCCAAGGTTTGAGAAATGCAGTGTTTATAAAAGTCAACCCGTCTACAAATAAACTGTGGGGAGTAGAAATGGGCAGAGATTTTTTAGGTGACGATAAGCCGCCGGATGAAATAAATATCATAAAAGAGGGACATTATGGTTGGCCTTATTGTTATGGAGACAAGATATATGATCCGGCAATGAAGGATGGTGACCAATCTTTTTGTGATTCAACCGCCTCCCCCGTTTATGAAATTGAGGCCCATAGCGCGCCATTGGGTCTGGTTTTTATTAACTCTCCTCTTTTCCCACAAAATTGGCAAGGAGACCTTTTGGTAGCGTACCATGGGTCTTGGAATAGAAGCACGCCGGTTGGATATAAAGTAGTGCGCTTGGATGTTGAGGGAGAGAATATTGTTTCTGAGGAAGATTTTTTGACCGGCTTTTTACAAGGGACAACTGCCTTGGGCAGGCCGGTTGATTTGGAATTTGGGAAGGCAGGTGAGCTATATTTATCCGATGATAAAGCAAAAGCTGTCTATTTGATTATTTCGGACTGATTTTATTTAAAGAAAAGAAAGATCTTTTTACTCCGATTTCGTCGAATTTAGGAAAATTTTTTCTAATTTGGTTTTTGAATTTTTCTGCTAAATTGGCGCTATATAAACCATAACCGCTTCCTTCTGAATGATTGCAAAGCCTGTCTTCCCATTGGTGAACAACCCTCATTATTTCTTCGCCCTTTTTATTAAATTCATCTTGGTATTTTTGAGGTTCAAGCACAAATTGGTCGTGAATGATTTTGAAATCGTCAAATAAAGCTTTGTTGTTCGCGATCATTAGTTCATAGTATTCTTGGTACTTGGTTTTTGCCATATTATTATTTTTTTAGACTACCACTTGGTCGTGTCAAAAACCAGTAAAGAATATTGTTCGGCTAAATGATGAAGTTTCCTTGTGGCTTATATTTCCAAGCTAACGCTTGGAGTTTTACGCTTACATGATAAAATTGTGAAAGACACAAAATATTTTGACATGGAAATTTCCGTAATAATTCTTTCCTATAATACCTCCCAAATTACCAATGAATGCCTGGTGTTATTAAAAAAGGCTGTCAAGGAATTCAAGCAAAAACTAAAAAGGGAAGTGGAAGTAATCGTTTTGGACAATGCGTCCACTGATGGCTCGGCTGAAATGATTGCAAAAAAGCACCCGTGGGTGAAATTAATGCGCTCAGACATTAATCTGGGTTTTGCCAAAGGCAATAATTATGCCATGCGCCGCGCCAGTGGAAATTATTTTCTTCTTTTAAATTCGGATGCTTATGTAGATAAAAACACATTAATTAAAGCCAGAAAATATATGAGTGAAAATGAATGCGATGTTTTGGCTTGCCGTTTAAATTTTAAAAATGGTAACTTGCAGCCCAGCGCCGGCTCGTTGCCTAATCCATTAAACATCACAACCTGGATGTTGGGAATTGCGAATTTACCATTAATTCGGTATCTAGTTCCACCTGTGCACGCAAATTATAAAGGTTACTTTGCTAAAGATAGAAAGATTGGCTGGGCAATGGGAGCATTTATGTTTTTAAAAAAAGAGGTTTATACAAAGACTAAAGGTTTTGACGAGAATTTTTTTATGTATACAGAAGAAGTTGAGTGGTACAAACGCATTCATAAGCATGGTTTCAAAGTGGTTTATACGCCAAGGTTTTCTATTGTTCATTTAGATAAATCCAGTAGTGGAGGGGATAACACAAAAGCAATTATTTTGGAAAAAACCGGACTAATATATTACGCAAACAAACATTTCCCCAATTGCAAAAGTTTTATCAAAATAATAGTTTATATCGGTTCTTTATGGAGGATGATCGTCTTTTTATTACTCGGAAAGAAAAATCTTTTTTTGGCGCACAAAAGTGTTTTGCAAAAGATATGAATAAAAATAAAATAGCAATAGTAACAGTTGATTATAACGAACACGACCACACATTTGATTTATTAAAATCCCTTGATTTAGTTAATAAAACCGATTTGGATGTCTTAACTATTGTCGTTGATAACGGTTCAAAAGACCCGCTTTCTTTAAATAAAGTGGAATTTTTTGCTAATACTGTTTTATTACCTACCGGTATAAATTTAGGCTTCGCGGGCGGGTATAACCGGGGTATTAAATATGCGATGTCTTGGGGTGCGGACTACATCCTGGTCATAAATAACGATACTTTAGTAAAAGATAGTGATTTTTTACAAAAATTATTGAAAACTTTTAAGCTTGATAAACGTGTCGGAATAGTTAGCCCCAAAATATATTTTGCCCCCGGTTATGAATTTTACAAAGACCGCTACACCAAAAACGATTTAGGCAAAGTTATCTGGTTTGCCGGAGGGACGATCGATTGGAATAATATATATTCTCACCACCGGGGTTTAGATGAAATTGACCGAGGGCAATACGAGGGGGTGGAAAAAACGGAATTTATCAGTGGTTGTTGTTTTATGGTTAAGAGGGATGTTATTGAAAAAATAGGTTTTTTTGACGAAAAATATTTTGCTTACTATGAAGATTTTGATTTTGTCATGCGGGCTGGCCTTGCAGGTTTTGAATCATGGTACAACGGAAAAGCCAGTATTTATCATAAAGTATCGCAAACGGCAGGGGTTGGTTCTTTTTTTACAGACTATTTATTAACAAGAAACAGATTGTATGTTGGTTTTAAATACGCAAATTTAAAAACTAAATTTGCCCTCGTGCGTGAAGCCATTAGGCAAGTTATCTTCGGGAGAAAAGCCCAAAAAAAAGGTGTTCTCGATTTCTTTTTAGGGCGCCACGGTTTTTTTGAAAAGCAGCCGGAAGTTGCTCCTCACTTTCCCTTTGACGTTTCCATAGCCATAGTAAATTACAAAACGGCGAAATTAACGCTTGATTTATTAAAAAGTCTGCACAAGAATGTTTCTTCGCAGGTCAGAAAAGAAATTATAGTATTAGATAACGATTCTAATGACGGTTTAATAGAACGAATTAGAGAAATTTATCCTAAAGTAAAAACGATCCAACTTAAAAAGAATTTAGGATTTTCTGGCGGTTACAACAGAGCTTTAAATTACTGCAGGGGTAAATACTTTCTTTTATTAAATTCCGACACAGAAGTAACAAAAGGATCGGTTGAATATATGATTTCTTTTTTAGATAAACATCCAAACGCCGTTGCTTCTTGCAAATTAATACTTTCGGATGGTTCTGTCCAGGAATCGGCCTTTGTTTTGCCGACTCTAGCGGGAGCAATAAAAAAATTCTGGTTTGGCAAAAAACAAGCTTATGGATTATTTAGACCGGCCGGAAATATGCCGCAAAAAGTTGAAGGGGTAGTAATGGCGGCTCTTCTTATACCTGCCACTATTTTTCATAAAGTAGGGGAGTTGTCTGAGCAAACTTTTATGTATTTTGAAGATGTTGAATATGCAAGGAGGTTAAAAAGAGAAGGCATAAGCGTTTACTACTTGCCAAAATTTTCCATTCTTCATCACCATGGTGCATCCGCAAAAAAGGTTGGGGATAAGGCACAGAAGTATTTGGCAGACGGAGCTAAAGTGTATCATGGAAAGCTTAAGGCTTTGTTGATATCCGGAGTTATCTTTATAAGCCAAAAACCTGCACAAATCAAAAAGTCCTTGACAGGCTTTATATATGCCTATATATTCATAATATTGAATTAAACTTTGTTACTTAGATGCAAATAAAAAACGCCCCAACAGTGATTTTAGTAATTCTTTTAGTAGTAGCCTCATTTTTTATCGGCACTTTGTGGATGCGCGTCCAGCAGCTAGAAGATAATCAAACCGGGACCAATGCACCGAATAATTTGGCAGCAGGTGGGTCTCAACCAACTCCGCCTCCGGGCGATGTACCCGAAATAAATGACGGCGATTGGATAACGGGCAATCCCGATGGAAATATTTTACTAATAGAGTACTCAGATTTAGAATGCCCATATTGCCAGCAATTTCATGCAACAGCCAACCAACTTATTGAAAAAGATAACGATGTGGGATGGGTTTACCGACATTTTCCTTTGGACACAATCCATCCAAGCGCCAGACCCCGCGCTATAGCCTCTGAATGTATAGGGAGGATTGCAGGCAACGACGCGTTTTGGGCATTTGTTGACAGAATCTTTACAAGTGAAACGGCAGTCGTTGACCGCGATTTGGTGGGTATTGCGGCTGAGCTGGGTGTTAATGCGGATGATTATAATACTTGTATTGTCGATGAAAGTGTTGAAGAAAAAGTGGATAGCGATATGGCGGGCGGGCAATCTGCAGGAGTTAGCGGTACACCGGGTAACTTTTTAATGAACAGGGAAACGGGTGAGGTTTCCTATATTCCGGGTGCTGTGCCCTTGGCTCAATTGGAACAAGCGATTGCAGATCTGCGTTGATTACTTTTAAATTTTTAATTTAAAAAAGGTCTTGACTTAAAAACGTTTTGAGGGTAATGTCTTAATGAAAATGTACAATAAAATGTTTGAGCTTCATGCACAGCTTCTGCGAGCCATGAGCCATCCTAAACGTTTGGAGATAATTCATTTGCTTCGTGGAAAAAATCTTTGTGTTGGGGAAATTCAACAAAAGCTTGATCTTCCCCAGGCAAATCTTAGCCAGCATCTAATGACACTTCGTGAAGCCGGGATTGTTGTCACAGAAAGAAAAGGAAAAAATATTTTTTATAAACTTTCGGATAAAAATTTTATAGAAGCAAGCGATGCTTTGCGCGAAGTTTTGGCAAAAAGATATAAGGATACCGAGTTAGCGTCTGAGCTTGAAAAAAATATGGATGAATTGGTCCCCTTAACACATGATTTAGTATGCGGCAAAAGGCTTTGTCCAAAATCCGCAAACGTAACATATAAATACAATGGGAAAATTTATTATTTTTGCAGTAAAGCTTGCAAAGAAAAATTTGTAGAAAAACCCTCCAAATTTCTCATTATTTAGTAAATCTACTTCTTGACATAGTTTAAAGTTTTTTATATCTTATTTATATCCCCATCCCAGGGAGGGGGAATAAGATGAATATTGAAGTAAAAAAAGAATCTCTGCGTAGATTGGCAATTGCCCAAGGCCATCTGCAAAAAGTTCGAGAAATGGTAGAGGATGAAGAATACTGTCCTGATATTATTCATCAATCCCAAGCAGTACAGTCTTCACTAAAAAAAATTGACCAGATTATATTAGAAGGGCATCTTGATTGCTGTGTTTTAGCAAATATAAATGCTCCAAAGGCCAAAAAGGAAAAATTAATAAAAGAAATCGTAGATTTGTTTGATAAAAACGGAAAATAATATGGGTAAAGACGTTAAAATATTTTTAGGTTTAACAGTTGCTTCTTTGCTTCTTGTGTTTGCTTTGGCTATAAAGCGCGAAAGCGGTGAAACTGCAAACGCGAACACACAACCCCTTGGCCAGGTGGAAGGGCTACAGATAATTCCGGAAAATTATAATCTGGGTGAAGTGCCGCTTAGAGGCGGCATTGTCACCAAAGAATACGAACTCAAAAATGATACCGGTACACCCATGATATTGCAAAAAATTGTAACTTCCTGCATGTGTACCGAAGCTAAAATAGTAGTAGGCGATAGGCAGTCGCGGTTTTTTGGCATGGAGCACCCTGGAGATAGAAATCCAAATTTAAATTATAAAATAGAGCCGGGAGAAACCGCGAAAGTAATTGTAAATTTTGATCCGGCTGCACACGGCCCGGAAGGCACTGGACCTTTTGATAGAGTGGTTAATTTAACGTTCAGTGAACCTTTGGCTGCAGTGAATCTTACATTTAATGGTACGGTAGTAAAATGATAAAAAAAATAATTTTTTTCAGTTTGCCTTTATCCTTTTTAGGAATGTTTTTATTCATCAAACCAGCCTTTGCCCATTGCCCGTTGTGTGTTGCCGGCGCAGGAGCTGGTTTATCTTTATCCCGGATTTTTGGTATAGACGATTCAATTACCGGTATATGGATGGGGGCTTTTTTAGGAGCAATGGGTTTTTGGATCCATAACTTACTAAAAAAAACTTATATTCCTTTTCAACGACTTTTACTTTATTTAGTAATTTTTGTCTCGACTCTGATATCGTTTTATCGGTTGGGTCTCATAAATGAACATAACGGACTTATTTATGATATTCCCAAATTAACCTTTGGAATGATTTTGGGAGGAGTTTTGTTTTATTTTGCGGATTATGCAAACACATATCTCAAAAAAATAAATGGCAAGGCGTTATTCCCATATCAGTCAATTGTTGTAAGTCTAGGTTCTATTTTGCTTTTAAGTTTGGGAATGTATGTGGTTCTAAATTTTTATATATAGATGAAAAATTATATAAACTTGCCCCCAAAAACGTCATCGCTTCTCTTTTGGCGTTCCTCATCGTTTATGTTGTTAATAATCGTATTTATTTTATTTATAACTACTTTAAATAAAAATAATACAAATCCGGAAAATTTAGTTAAAAACACACGCGATGAAAGCAACCCGGAAGAGCTGGTTTTACCTGAAAACGGTGTAGAATTACCGATTGTATGGGGAGATCTTGGTGGAAAATTGATAGAAGATGGAGTGATTAATGAGGTTGCATTTAGAAAACTTTACCCGGAAGGACTTGGCGCCAAAGAAGAGCAAATGTTAACCGATGAATTTCAAGGTTCTGTTATTATGACACAACAAAATAGTGGATATTTGCTCAATTTGCTTTGGGCCTTTGGTCTTGCTAATAGAAATGAAATATTGATAAACGGAGAAATGTCGGATCCTCGATACGGAGGAGATGCAAGTAGGTTTGCCTCCACAGGAGGCTGGATATTGGCCAAAGGTGATGTAATGGATCATTATAGCGCTCATAAATATCTGGAATTGACAGAGAGCCAGCAAGAATTGGTTGAAAAAGTAGCCTATGGTGTTTATAGACCATGTTGCGGTAATTCTACTCATTTTCCGGATTGTAATCATGGAATGGCTATGCTTGGCCTTTTGCAATTGATGGCAGCCAATAATGTTTCCGAAGAAGATATGTATAAGTTTGCTTTAAAAGTAAATTCTTATTGGTTTCCACAGACATACTTGGATTTGGCAACTTATTTTAAAGAACAAGGGATAGACTGGACAGAAGTAGACCCTAAGGTGGTATTGGGATCTACTTATTCCAGCGGGCAAGGATATGCAGAAACACGAAAGCAAATTAAGAGCCTGCCTTCACCCGATACCTTCGGAAGCGGATGTGGCGTATGATAAGCTTTCTCTGGCAATTTAAATAATTTTTTTGCTAAGATGGATGGATGGAGCTAAAATTTTTAGGAGCTTCCGGGACCGTTACCGGATCTTCTTATTTACTTACGGCAAATAAAACAAAAGTATTAATTGATTTTGGGATGTTTCAAGGAACCAGTGCGGAAGAAGAGTTGAATTTCCGTCCGTTTAGTTTTAACCCAAAAGAAGTTGATGCCTTATTTTTGACTCATGCACACCTGGATCACTGCGGCCGGCTCCCGTTACTTGTAAAAAACGGATTTTCCGGGCCAATATTTGCAACCACTGCTACGCGCGAATTGGCGGAAATTGTCATGTTTGATTCCGCAAAAATTGCCGAATATGAAAATTTTTATGAACCAATGTATACAGACTCCGATGTCGTTGACACTTTGGCCTTATTTAAGTTAGTTTCATTTCACGAACAGGTAGTGTTTAGAAATTTACTGGTAGAATATTTCAACGCAGGGCATATATTGGGCGCAGCCAGCATTAAATTTACCAACAAAACAAGCGGTAAAAGCGTTATTTTTAGTGGTGACATTGGTTCTTATCCCGATCCTTTGGTTCCTTATACGGAATTTATAGACAGCGCCGATTGGGTGGTGATGGAGTCTACTTATGGCGGTAAAATTCACCCCACGAGTGATCCCGTGACCGAGTTTGCGCGTTTTCTTGTTGAAGCAGATAGAGGCAAAAGGACCTTATTGATTCCCGCTTTTGCTATCCAAAAAACACAGGTTCTACTGGAAATGATATCCGCTATGAAAAGACAAGGGGTGGTAAGTGCCGACCTTCCGGTTTATCTGGATAGCCCCATGGCATTTGATGTAACTAAAATTTATATGGATCATAAGGACGAAATCAGCACCAGTAATTTTTCTTTTCCCGGTTTGGTGTTTACGGCAAAAGGCGGGCAAAGCAAAAAGATTCACAAGCAAAAAGGAGCAAAAGTCATTATTGCAGGCTCCGGCATGATGAATGGGGGGAGGATATTGTCCCATGCAAAAAAATATCTAAACCAAAAACGCACAATGCTTTTGTTTGTCGGTTACCAGGCCGAGGAAACCCTGGGGCGTGAAATAAAAGAAGGAGCCGAGCGAGTTTTTATAGACGGTAAAGAAATTTTTG
Source organism: Candidatus Microgenomatus sp. (assembly GCA_020724555.1). Lineage (GTDB taxonomy): Bacteria > Patescibacteriota > Microgenomatia > UBA8517 > UBA8517 > DYGT01. Next base: position 28,779 of record DYGT01000006.1, on the reverse strand, counting down.
TAAACGCTCAAATTGATGCCATAGAAACACTAAGTTCACACGCGGATCAGCCAAGATTAATCAATTGGCTCAAACAAATAAAGAATGTTGAAGAAGTATTTTTGACTCATGGTGAGGATGAGGCACGCATACCATTGGCCCTAAATATTAGAAGAGAGACTGAAGTGGGGGAGGTCAACCTCCCGGTTTTGGACGAAGAAGTTGTATTGGTTGAATAATGTTTAAATAGTCTATATAATCTTTTTAAGATATATGAATAAATTAATATATGGATCTCTAGCTGTAGTTTTAGTTTTAGTCGTTGGCTTAAGTGCATATTTTATTGTAGGCAGAGATAAAGAGGAGCCTCCTGAAACGGTCATTCCGGAAACAAATACCAGTGTACCAAATACTGAACAAAAAGCTCCGGATCAAGTAACGACAGATACTGTTTCACTGTCGGGCATCATCAGTGAACAAAAAAACCAGTTGTGCACTTTTACTGATAGCGAAACCGGTGCTGTAGGCACAGTTTTTATTGGCGATGGAAATATAAGAGGGGATTTCCAGTCCGATGTAAACAACCAGGCCTCAGTTTCCCATCTCGTGGTTTTGAATTCAACAGATGCATATGTTTGGATGGAGGGGGAAACACAGGGTTTTACAGCTTCTCTGGATGGGTTGACTGACTTATCGGAAATTGGGGGAGAGGCAAGCGCATTAGACATAAACAAAGCGATGGATTATGAATGCTATCCTTGGACTCCGGATGCCTCGCAGTTTGAACTGCCTGAAACAGTTCAATTCCAGGATATGTCGTCAATGCTTGAAAATGCTTCAGAATTTTTAAACCAGTAACTTCATTCGTAAAATCCCATTTGGTTATATAATCTAGCTATGAGTCTTTTGTCGCATTTGGATAAAAATCCCAAGAGCCAGCTTATTTTTGATTTTGACAATACGCTTGTGCACTTGATGATAAATTGGGACGAGTGGTTTGAGGGAATCGAGCGGGAGCTTTCCTCGCTTGATCATGATCTAATTGTAAAAGGAAAAAACGGTCAGCTTAACTTAAGTGAATTGCAAAATAGCTTTGTTGAAAAGTTTGGAAAAGATATCAGAAATAAAATTATTGTCCATAACCGTGAGTTTGAGCAAAAAGCACTGAAAGGCATTAAAATAAACCAAGAATTGGTAGACCAGATAAAAGTTTTATTTGGCAAAAAATATTTATGGACGTCAAATACCAGGCAAACCGTTGTTCCTATTTTAAATCAAATGGGTATTCTTCAATTTATGGAAAAAATAATCACACGTGATGACGTGACTTATATAAAACCAAAAATCGACGGGTTTGAATTTATTTACGACCCCGATATTCCCAAAAATGAATACTTGTTAATAGGCGATAGTGGCTCGGATGAAAAAGCATCCGGCGAAGCGGGGATTGATTTTTACAAAATAACCTATTTTGGTGATTTTGCCAATTTATAATAAACCCCCTTAGTATTGCCAAGTTTTACGATAAACCCCTCGTCGATAAGTTTTTTAAGGTCGTATCTTAAAGTGCGTTCATTGACGGCAGCAAAACGCCTTTTTATTTGATCAAAATTAACCATTTTTTGGTCAGTAATTATTTTGTATATTTCTGCCCGCCTGGGTAACAAAAAATCTGAAGCTTGAACCTCTTGCTTGCTCAATACCAGTTTTTTTGCCTCATTTGCCGTTTCTGCGATAGCTTCCAGCATAAAAACCACGTAATCTGTCGTGTCTTTTTCAGGTTCTTCCAGAGCGCGGTAATAATTTGCTCTTTTGTTTTCCAAATATTGCTCTAATGGTAAAATCCCTTTCATGCCATAGCCACCTTGCCAAAGGATTTTTTGGATGAGCAGTCTTCCCACACGACCATTGCCGTCTTCAAAGGGGTGTATTTTTTCAAAAGTATAGTGCGAAAGGATGGCCTTGATGGGGACAAACTTTTCTTTGTCGCTATTTATATAATTAATTAATTTTTTTAAGAAATGATTCATTTGTTTGGGCGGAGGGGGCATATAAACGGCAATACCGGCGCTATTGTATATGGCTTCATTTTGAATTCTAAATTTGCCTGCATTTTCACTCAACCCATCCATGGCTTCTTTGTGGAGCGCCAGAATGTCCCCAAGAGCCGTGTCTTTCTTTCTTCTTTTTACTATCCAGTTCATAGCACGCAGGATATTGGTAACTTCCATCTTTTTTTGGTTTTTTGAAGGAAAAGTACTATAGGATTCTTCAGTGATTTCATTCCCTTCAATCCGGGCACTGAAAAGCGCACTTTTTAACGTCGATTGCCGGCGGATGTGTTGTTCTATTTTGGGGGGGATGGTTATAGATTCAATTACTTCACGGCTGGCGTCAATAGAATTTAATAATTCAACGATCCGTGAATTTAGCGCATAACGTGGCGGAATTAACATATCTTAAGATTACCAGAAATTACCAGAAATTGCCAAATGTTACCTAATATTTCCTAAAATTGAAATTACATTGGGTTGACAAATGCAAGTTATTTGCATTAATCTTTTAAATACGGCGAATATCTTATGCAAACAAAAAAAATTATCAACGATCTTCAAAAACGAAATTTTAGGATTACTAAAGCCAGAAGAGAAATAATAAATATCTTTTTTCAGGCAAGAAAACCTTTATCAGCAAAAGAAATTTATAAAAAATTAACCAAAAAACATGTAATTGTTGACTTAACAACTGTTTATAGGGAATTACTTTTTTTGTTAGAAAATGATTACCTTAAAGAAGTTCATTTGCGCTCCAATGAAAGATTTTTTGAATTAGCAAATCTCGCTCACCACCATCATTTAATTTGTGATAAATGCGGTAAGGTTGATGATATTGACGGCTGTTTTTTGCAAAATCTGGATAAGATTATGGGTAAGGGCTTTTTGATTAAACGCCACGTTTTGGAATTTTATGGTTTATGCGCTGAATGCAGAGGAAATTATGGAGGGCAATAAAAACGAAATAGTACTGGAAGTAAAAGATCTGTCGGTAATTTTAGCTGATCAAAAAATTATTGATAATTTAAGTTTTCGGGTAAAAAGGGGGGAGACTTTGGTAATTCTGGGTCCAAACGGAGCCGGCAAAACGACTCTTCTTCGTGCACTTCTGGGGATAATTCCCAGTAAGGGGGAAATATATTGGCACACAAAAAATATAAGTTATTTACCGCCAAGCGAATTAATGCAAAGGCGTGGGGTAATGCCTTTGACTGTGAACGATTTTTTTAAAATTAAAAATGTTAATGATAAACAGGTTTATAACAGTATTGAATCTGTCGGACTTGAACGAGACTGTTTAAACAAGAGATTGTCACATTTATCTACCGGCCAATTTCAAAGATTGTCAATCGCGTGGGCATTGGTTGATGAGCCGGACACGTTAATTTTTGACGAGCCGACTTCCGGTATAGACGTTGGTGGAGCTGAGACTATATATTCATTGCTTCATAAATTTTGGCAAGAGAAAGCTTTAACCATACTGCTGGTTACTCATGATTTAAGTATTGTTTGGGAGCATGCTGACAATGTCTTGTGTCTTAATAAAAAGAACGTTTGTTATGGCCCGCCATCCCGCGCCCTTACAACAAAAAATTTAAAAGATCTCTATGGTGTTGGCGTGAAATATTACCTTCATAACAAATGATGGATGAAAAATTATTATTGGCATTAATTTTGACAGTTTCCATAACGGCTGCAGCCGGTTATTTGGGAACTTTGATGTTGACAAAAAGGATGTCACTTGCCGGGGGACCCTTAGGGCATTTAACCCTCCCGGGAATTGCCATTGCACTAATATATGGGTTTGATGTATCTTTGGGAGCTTTTTTAGTATTGTCTGTGGCTATATTTTTAATCTGGATTTTTGAACGTTGGACGAAATTGCCAATGGAGACTTTGACCGCCATTGTATTCACTTCTTCAGTGGCAATTGCGTTTTTGTTTCTACCCGAAGAAGAAACGGTGGTGGCGTTAATCGGAGATATTTCCCAGATTTCTTTAGTATCTGTAGGTGTGAGTTTTATTTCTTCCATTTTTATTTTTGCGGTTATTTACAAAATTTATAAAAAAATGGTGTTTATTGCGATTTCTGAAGATTTGGCAAAATCCGAAAACATAAACGTAGATAAATATAATTTAATATATTTGGCTATGGTTGCTTTAGTTATTGGTTTGTCCGTGAGGATTGTCGGAAGTCTATTAACGGCAGCCATTGTTTCTATACCCGCGGCAACCAGCAGAAATTTTAGTAAAAACATAAACCAATACGCCTTTGGCGGGGCGTTTATAGGTGCTGTCGCTGGGTTTTGGGGAGTGGTAGTTTATAAAATGTTTGAAATACCAATTGGGCCGGGAGTGATTATTGCGGGTACTATTATGTTTTTAATCTCGGCTATTTTTAAAAGAAAGTAAATTATGTCAATTAAAAAAATTATAATTATATTTACTCTTTTTGGACTCGGGTTTTTAACTGTTTTTAATGTTTCTGCAAAAGCCGGTAACGATAAAAAAATATATTTATTTTACGGCACCGGCTGTCCCCATTGTGGACGGGTAGATGAATTTTTTACATCTGAAGACTTATACTCGCGCTACCCCATAGAAAGAAAAGAAATTTATTTTGACCGCGAAAACGCCTTATTGTTTAACACGTTAATGGAAAGTTTGGATGTGCCGGATAATAAGCGGGGAGTACCAGCGGTAGTAATCGGAGATAAAGTGCTTATTGGAGATACGCCGATCATTAATGGATTTATTGAATTTGCTGATGAATATCTGAACGATACGGAAAATTCAGACATCCCAGCAGAAGACGTTAATAATGGCAAATCAAGCATTACCTTTGCAGCTGTAATTGCAGGAAGTCTAGTGGATGCGATTAACCCATGTGCCTTTGCGGTTTTAATAATTCTTATGACTACGGTTTTGGCTATAGGTGATGCCAAAAAGGGGTTGTATTCAGGATTGGCTTTTTCAATTTCTATATTTATTTCTTACTTTTTGATGGGACTAGGTTTGTATAAAGCTATAAGCATCGGCGGGGTCTCCGGCACTTTATTTAAAGCTGTAGGTTGGGTAGCCATTATTCTGGGCCTTCTTAATTTAAAAGATTTTTTTGGTATGGGAAAGGCTTTTTGATGGAAGTTCCGATGGCTTGGAGGCCGAGCCTAAAGAAAATTATCCGTTCCGTTACAAGTCCAAGGGGTGCGTTTTTTGTAGGTTTTTTGGTGAGCTTGTTTTTACTTCCCTGTACCAGCGGTCCATACATAATTATACTGGGTATGCTTGCCAAAAATGCTTTTGATGCTCAGGCAATTTTTTATTTGTTTATTTATAATTTAATTTTTGTAAACCCCATGATTTTGATAACTTTGGCGGTTTATAAAGGTTTTGATCCAAATAAAGCCGAAGAAATTCGTCAAAAAAGGCTTAGGGCACTGCATTTGATAGCAGGTATTGTTATGCTTGCCATGGGCATTGTGATTTTGGCCGGTTGGGTTTAAATAAAGCTTGGGCTGTGGCAGTCTATTTTTAAGCAAACTTTAAGAATTGGCTGCTAGATTGAAGATACATAAAGAAAGGAGGTGAAGAAGATGAAAAAAGTTAATAAGGTCACTTTATTTATTCCGGCACTGACTTTTGTACTCGTTGGCGCCTTGCTTTTTGCGGACAACATGGTGAGTGCCCAAAGCGATAATTCCTTTCAAACTTCCTTGGTGCAAAAAATTGCCCAGCGTTTTGGATTAAACGAAGACGAAGTTCAGGCCGTCTTTGATGAAGATAGAAATAATATGCGCGTTCGCATGGAGATGGCCTATGAAGATCGCTGGAGCGAGGCGGTTGTAAACGGGGACATTACCGAAGCACAAAAAGAGCTTATCTTAGATAAACGTGCCGAGCTTGAAGCCTTAAGGGATGAGCACCATCGTGATATTACGGCTAGCGATCTGACTAAAGAAGAGCGCGAAGCCCGCATGGCCGAGATGCAGGCGATGCACGATGATTTACGGGCATGGGCCGAGGAAAATGATATTGATTTAAAATACCTCATGGGTTTTGTTGTAAAAAATCAAGGTGAAGGTTTCGCTGGCCACCATATGAGGTTTATGTCGCGTAACTAAAAACCGCTTATGCTAGCAAACAACCTTTGAACTCATCAAGGGTTGTTTGTTGTTAGGATATCTCTATTTTTATGAGATAATAGATCCATGGAGGTGTTTCTTAAAGGCAATTACAAGTCCCTCATCAAGCTTGATGTTTTCAAAGCAAAGAAAAAAACAAATAAGGTTTTGCTAAACGTCCACGGGCTGTATGCAATGACGGGCGACAGGGGGTCAAAGTCTAAATTTTTGGGCAACAAGGTTTTGGAGAAGAATATTGCAAACGTTGTGCATTTTTCTTCATCTAGAGACTGGAATATTTTTCCAACTGACGGCGATTTTGCAAAACAACAAGAGTCTTTTAGCGGCAAGACCTTTGCCCAAGAAGCTCAAGATCTGGCTGATGCCGTAGATTTAGTACTTGATCAAAGTAAGTTTTTATTCGGAGTTGAGAAGGAAGAGATAAGACTTTACATAGTTGCCAGTTCAATAGGGGGAACAGTAGTTTCTACCTTAAAGGATAAATTTAAGTATATTGATAAATTGGTTTTGGCTGGAACGGGCACGGGATATGGAGACTCTACTAAACCTATTCTTTCTACTTGTCCTTCTGAAAGTGCAGTTCTTAATTCAGTGAAAGCATATAAAGGAAAACTACTTTTTCTTCAAGGAAGCAAAGACGATGTGGTGCCATTTGAAGCGCAAAATAAATTGTTTGACGGATATAAAAATGCCAAAAAGGAAAAAGTTACTGTCGAAGGAGCAAACCATAATTTCTCAAAAATAAATGGGAAAGATAAAAGACTTGCTCAAAAGCTTTACACAGATTTTATTCTCAAGTTTTTATTAAAATGAAATACCCTCAGGACATATATCTATACAAAGGTACTAAAGTGACAAATACTTGGATTAAAACTGATGATATTAAAAATTACTCCCCAATCACCCAAGTTTATGGAATTGTCTTTAATGATAATGGTGAGATATTGGTGTGTAGAGAATCAAAAGAAGGTAGTTGGATTATTCCTGGTGGACATCCTGAAGAGGGGGAATCCATTGAAGATACTCTGAAAAGAGAGCTTTTGGAAGAGGTTGATGTTGAGGTAGAGGGCATTAAGCCCTTAGGAGTACAAAAGGTTATATTTCCAGATAATGATCCTGATAAAGCAATTTATCAAGTTAGATGTGTTGCTAAACTTAAAAAGCTTAACCCTCAAACTCCTGATCCCGCTAACGACAGTACTTGGGAGAGAAAGTTTGTACCCGCCTCTGAAGTAACAAATTATGTTAAGTGGGGAAAAACAGGTGAGGCGATATTTAGGGATGCTATCAAGTTAGCAAAACAGCATATAACTTCATAACTCATCGGGACATCAGGACAAATTTTGCTATACTTTATTCATGTCAAAACTTACGATTTTGAATTTATACTTCCTAACAAAAGAACAGTCACAATTATCACTAAGAGGGACGAATACGGTAGGATTATCAGGTCAATTCCACCAGAGATGATCTTTGAAACAGCTTTAGCTGGACAAATTTTCTGTATAATTCGAAAATATGATTGAGAGAGAGTTTAACAAAGAGAATCTTCGGGAGGAAAGTCCTCAAATTTTGATAGTTAGTCGGAAACTGGATCCGCATGTGGATATTATTGCTAAAAAGTTGAATGAAGAAAGAATTCCTTTTGTTAGATTTAATACAGAGGATTTTCCTCTAAAAGTTTCTGTCTCTCTCTCTTGTTTAATGGGGATGAAAGAGAGCAGATCCTAAGATTTCCTCGGGGTAGGCAAATTCGTGGTAATCAAGTTACCGGCGTTTGGTATCGACGCCCTGCAGATTTTCAATTTCCACCCGAGTTTTCTCCGGCAATTCATGTTTTTGCAGAACAAGAAAGTAGAGCCACGATTATGGGGTTGTGGCAATTATTAGATTGTGTTTGGGTTAATCATCCTGAGCAGAATCGGGTGGCAGAGTTAAAAATAAGACAGCTTAGAGTTGCTAGCGAAGTTGGTCTTGAGATACCGAAAACCTTAATAACAAATAACCCTGAGGATGCAGATAGATTTTTCAGAAAAACCGCCAAGTCAAAAGGAGTGATTATTAAGCGACTCGGAGGCGGAATAGTTTTAGATGAAAGTCAGGGTTCTGCCATTTATACAAGTTTGGTCTCTGAAAATGATATTGTAGATATTGAAAGAGTCAAATATACACCAGCGCTTTTTCAAGAATATGTACCGAAAGATATTGAATTAAGAATTACAGTTGTTGGTGACAAGGTTTTCTCAGTTGAGATTCACTCACAAGAGAGTGACAAAGCTAAAGTTGATTGGAGAAGAGATACCTTAAATTTAGTGCACAGAGTACACGTACTTCCTGGTGAGATTGAGCAGAAAATCATTAACCTTGTTCGTAGGCTAGGGCTTAACTTTGGGGCTATAGATATGATATTGACCCCTGATCAAAGATACATCTTTCTGGAAATTAATCCTAATGGTCAGTGGGGTTGGGTAGAGGATTTGACCGGTCTTCCAATCTCCAATGAAATAGTTGATCTTCTGAAAGGTAATAGATATTAATTTTTTTTATTTAGTTCTTTTTCTCTTGTTTTTAGTTTTCTCAGTGGTTCAACAAGATATTTCTTTCTTTCTTTGTCTGTGGTGGATTTATTAAAGGGAGCAAGTTGATATTTACCTCCCTTTTTAACGTATTGAGTACCAAATTGTTGCGGTAGACCGATGCTTAATAATAGTCTATCCAAAGCAACAGCATATAAATTTTTTCCCCATGGGTCTCCCAAATGATGACTAATGGCAGCAAGAGCCGTTGCTATTGAATATGACTTATAATCCTTACCATGGTGGAAGATAAATGATGCTCTATAAAAATCATCAGCGGTTTTTAGTTTTTTTCTCTCTAGGAGTTTTAATGTTTTTCGACGAACTCTTCCCTCTAAAACTTCTAGTTCTTGGACAAAATTATTATTTTCCCAGTCCCGATCAGAACTTTTTGCTCTGATCTCTTGAATTTTCTCAAACAAAACTACTAACTCTTTATTCGAGTCTTTATTTTTTCGAAAGAAACCTATACTTTTGCCCATGGGATATCCTTAATCATCTACATAAGTGTCACTTGTCCAATGCTTATCTCCTACTTTGGTCATTCTTTGACAAGTTGTAGGGGGACGTTCGGGGTTTAAACCAGACATTAACACTGATGAATCAGAACCATCGTTTTCTAGTATCCATGTTTGTGTTTCTTCGTCATAATAACCAGTAGCGTCGAGTATATCTTCATCCGCAATTGGTTCCGCAAATTTTGTTGCAAAAGGGTTAATATCTAGTGTCCTTTCTCTCATTTATTTATCACCTCCTTCTTACTCTTCATAATTATATCAGTATATACAATTGTCTTAAAAGGGGCGCTTGACATGATAAAATTGCTCAATAAAGTATTAAAATGAGTATTGAAATTTTCAACACTCTATCCAGAAGCACTGAGAGTTTTGAGCCGATTGGCGACGATAGAGAAGTAAAAATGTTTGTCTGCGGTCCTACTGTGTATGATTACGCACACATCGGCAACGCAAAGACATTTACCCAATTTGATTTTATTGTTAAATATCTAAGGTATCGAGGTTATGATGTACACTACTTACAAAATATAACTGATATTGATGATAAGATTATAAATCGCTCTCGCGAAAGAGGAACTTCTTGGCGTGAATTAGCCGATAAGTATCGAGACATATTCATAGATGATATGCGGGCACTTGGGAATGATGCTGTAACTGAATATGCTAATGCAACAGACTTTATACCTCAAATCGTTGATCAAGTAAAGAGACTCCAAGAATAAGGTTATGCCTACCGAACTTCAGGTGGAATTTATTTTGAAATTGCTAGATTCGCTGATTATGGCAAGCTCTCGGGGCGGACTGATGTGAAACCGTCCGACGGTGTTTCTCGAGTTGATGAAGATCCTGAAAAACGTGGACCTAATGACTTTTGCTTGTGGAAATTTGCAAAGGAAGGAGAGCCTTATTGGGAGACTGATATAGGGAACGGTCGACCGGGATGGCATATCGAGGATACAGCAATTACAGAAACTATCTTTGGGCCTCAGTACGATATTCACGGTGGAGCAGTTGATTTAATGTTTCCCCATCATGAGGCAGAGATAGCACAGATGGAAGCCGTTTCTGGCAAAGTCCCATTTGTAAAATATTGGCTTCATGCTGGGTTTTTGAACATGAAAGAAGAGAAAATGTCAAAGAGTTTGGGAAACATAGTAACTATTAGAGAGGCACTAAAAGCAAATGATCCGCGGGTATTGAGATTTATGTTTATTAGTGGTCATTATAGATCTACATTGACATACGATGAAGATGTCCTGGAACAGTCTAGGCAGGCATTGCAGAGAATTGATGAGTTTATGTTTAGACTTGATAGTGGGTATGCCTCGGCTAAAGAGAAAGAACTGGTGGATGAGTTAAAAGCAGGTGTAATAGCAGCTCTTGATAATGACTTTAACACCCCCCCAAGCCTTGTCTCTTATATATGATTATCTGAAGGCAAGAAATATTGACGGTGAGGCTGGGAAAAGTGCAATAGAGTTTTTTAGAAAAATTGACAAAGTTTTTGGCGTTTTTAGGTTTGAACACAAAGAGGTTGATGATATAAGGGAAATCGAACGACTAATTGAGCAGAGAAATGCTTTGAGAAAAGCAAAACGCTATGAAGAAGCTGATCAGGTCAGAGACAGATTAACTCAGATGGGGGTAAAATTATACGATCATGAAGGTCAAACAAAATGGCGAAAGGCAGAATAAGAAATTAGTTCAAATTTTGATATACTTCATTCATGTCAAAACTTTCGATTGGGATAGAACTTACCAAACCACAACATTAGACTTCAGGTTTGGATTGATACTTCCCAACAAAAGAAAAGTGAGAATAATAACCCAGAGAGACGATTGCGGGAGGATAATACACTCTACGCCACCACCTCTAACCTTTGAAAGTCCTACAATAGCACAGATTCAGGCTTAGACTTTAATGCCTCGTTTCTTAATCTCTTCCAAGATTTTTCCACTAAGAGGACGGCAAGAGCAATTTCTGGCGTGTTCAACATGCCATTTGACTCTCTGATCGAGTGTTGGATTTTTAGGCATCCTGTTTGCCAAGTGCCATTCCTTGTTTATCTTCATAATTGTTGAGATCCTATTTGTTTTGGCGGGCATTTGCTGTTGGCATATGAGCAAAAAACACAGCAGTCACCTTCTTTTGGCTTTAACATTTCCCCACAGTGGACGCATTTGTAGAAGTGTTGACAGGCGTCGATGGGCATGGATGGTGACCTTTTGGTCTTTACCGCACTTTGGACAGGTTAAAGTAGCTTCAGTTCTAACTTTGTCCATAAAAACAGTATAGCAAATTTCACCCAGAATTTGTACAATTTTGTATAAGTATGCCGAAGACCAAAAGTGAATTACCAAAACTTTTAACCATAAAACAGGCAGCAGAAGTTCTGAATGTGCATTAGAGACTTTGCGCAGGTGGGGTAAAAGCGGGAAATTAAAGGCTATTAGAGTTAATAAGCGAGGCGACAGGCGTTACGATCCCAAAGACATTGAAACAATACTGAGGAACAAAAAATAAATATGACCAATCTTTAGCAAAAATTAAAATTAGATGTTGCTTACTTAAAACAGAAAAACTACCCCTTATTTGGTCTTCAAACTCATACACAATGCAGTGGTTGAGGCTAACGGGTCGAAAGGGACCAATTCGGGATAATTTGGAGAAAAGATTTTCGAACCTGCAAAAATGCCCGATAAATCAGCCCAAAAGAGGTCTTTACGACCCTCTCGTCCTATTTGGCTGGATAAATGGAACGATTTTAGGCGAGCAAACTGGTTAGACATCCTGGAATTTCCAGAAATTACCCTACAGTATAATACACAACAACTGTTGGATGTAGCAGGCTGAACTTTCTAAGCCTTCTCATCTGGCTTTTACGAGGGGTAACTTTGTATCTTATGGATTCTGTAACTAGTTTCTTGGTAAAATACCTTATAATTATGGGTAAAATACAAAATAAAATCAAAAGTATGGAAAGACTTTATTCGAGAGAAGACGACTTAAAAAAACTTATTATTGACAGGCTTAATAGATTGGGAATTAGACCCAACGAAAATCTGGGACAACATTTTTTGGTGGATGAGGATGCAATTAATACACTTGCGGATTCTGTTGTATCGAGAGCAACAGTTATTGAGATTGGAGCTGGAGTTGGGCAATTAACGGAAGCACTCGCAAAAAGAGCTAATGAAGTTGTCTCTGTAGAGATAGACGAGCGCTATAGCCCAATTTTGACACAAATTGAAAGAGCCAATCCAAATGTTCGAATAGTTTACGGCGATATTCTTGCTTTAGAGATGTCTGCATTGGTTGGGAAACGCAAGGGGCGAACGCAGATCATTGCTAGTCTACCCTACCATATTACTGAACCATTTTTACATAAAATTACGGAGTTTCCAATGCATGATGCTACCCTTGTCGTCGGTAAGAGGTTTATGCATGCAATGGAGGTAGGCAGCGAAACTGATCCTTCATTTGGTCAACTAACTTTATTAACTCAGACATTTTTTAATCCTCAAGTAATCAGAACAATAGAAAAAAAGAAATTCTTTCCAGTTCCAAGAACTGACTCAGCAATCATAAGATTAACGCCCAAAACAAGAGAGGGGATGAACTTGAGCAAGCGGGATTATCTGTTAAAAAGATTGTTTGTAACATCAAGATACAGCCCATTGACAAAGAATTCCTTAAAAGAAGGACTAATTGAACTTGCACGACTTTCGGGTGAAACACTAACCCAAAATCAAGCAAGGGCTATTATTTCAGAAATGGATATTCCTAATGATGTTCTGGACAAACCCTTTCAACAACTGAGTAATGAAAACTTAAAAGCACTTTCAAGAGCTCTCAGGTAATTCGTAATTTTTGCAAATACCGTCTTATTGTAGTATAATTCAGTTATTGCAACGGTAGTTGGGCGTGCTGCACAACATCAAAGTGTAGGCCGTCGTGCAAGGTTAAAACCCAACATATGACAAATAAGAGTGGTTCTCGAAAAGAATTAGTCACCAATTTTATCCTCCAGTTGTTGAATAGTTTCGGTGAAGATATATCCAGAGATGGTTTAGCAGAAACACCCATAAGAGTTTTCAGGATGTATGAAGAGTTGCTTAGTGGGTACTCTCAAGATCCAAAGACAGTCTTCAAAACATTTAAAAGCAACGGTTACAAAGATTTAGTAACCCTAACGAATATAGGGTTTCATAGTCTCTGTGAACACCATATGCTCCCGTTTTTTGGGAAAATCCATATTGGTTATATTCCCAACGGGAAAGTGCTTGGACTCTCTAAGTTTGTCCGATTGACGGAAATTTTGAGCCACCGATTTCAAACGCAAGAAAATCTCACTAACCAAATAGCCAATGCTTTAGAGGAAAATTTAAATCCGAGAGGATTAATCGTCACAATTGAAGCAGAACACCTTTGTATGAGTATGAGAGGTGTAAGAAAAAGAGATTGTATTACGAAAACAACGATATTTAGAGGGTTACTAAAAAAGAACACTAAATTAATAGATCAATTTTATAGAGAAATAAACAGCCAACAAAGCAAATGATATGAAAGTTATAAAGGAAATCCAGTGGGATATGGGGCATCGGGTAACTAATCACCACTCGCAGTGTAGAAATTTGCATGGTCACAGATATAAAGCCGAGATATGTGTTGAGGGCGATCTTGTAAATATAGAGGGCGTTTCTAATGAAGGGATGGTGATAGATTTTGGCGATATCAAGAAAATTGCGACAGAACGGGTTCATAATGTGTTAGATCATGGGTTTATGGTGTGGAATAAAGACGAGGTTCTTGTAAAATTCTTCAAGGAAAATGCCGAACAGAAATATATTATTGTTCCATTTGTGCCTACTTCTGAAAATATTGCCGCCTGGATATTTAAACAGCTTGATGGTCACATAAAAGATAAATACAAAACGGGTTTGAGACTTTACTCTATCAAGTTGTGGGAAACACCTACAAGTGCGGCTATCTGCACACGGAAGGATATTGAAAAATTGGAAAAAAGATTATGACTCGAGAAATATATAAACCGACACCAGAGGATCGAGAGAGAATAAAACCTCAGCCCGATAAATTAAAGGTTAGTGGTGATGGAGTTTTTACGACTTTTCAGGGAGAGGGTATTACTGCAGGTCTACCTTCTGTCTTTTTGCGCCTTCACTACTGTAATTTAACATGCGGTGTTCCAAACGGATGGTTATGTGATACTGGATATACTTGGGATACTAGCAAGCGGGAGTTTTGGCAAGAACCAGAAGATTGGTCTTACAATGAAGCTGCCATCAAGATTAGTAATGCTTGGGAGTCAACTTTCTCCCCATCAAAAGAGCGAAGGCTGGTTGTAACTGGAGGCGAACCATTGTTGCAGCAAAAGAAGATTGCCAGGCTTCTGCAAAAACTGCTAGGGTGGAAAGTGGAAATAGAAACAAATGGGACAGTTATGCCTATTCCAGAGTTGCATACTTGTCAATTTAATTGTTCCCCAAAGCTCGAGAATAGTGGAAATACTCTACAGAGAAGATATAAACCAGAAGTTTTGAGAGTAATAAATGGATTGCCCAAATCGCAATTTAAATTCGTGGTTACAAGACCTTCTGATTTAGATGAAATCGACAAGATTATTGAGGAATGTAATTTAGACAATGGAAAAATCTTATTGATGCCTGAGGGACATACAAAGGAAGAGGTAGAGGCACACTTGGGTGTAATTAGAGAAGTAGTTGAAGTTAGGGGTTGGAGAATCACACTTAGAAATCAGCTTATATGGTTTGGTCCTAAAAGAAGAACTTAATATGGGAAAAGAAATTGAAATTCAAAAAAGACTTGAGTCAATCGATCGCAGAAGTGCTGTATGCACCGTAAGTGGTGGTTTGGATAGCGCTGTAGCAGCCGCCCTAATGGCTAGAGCTGGTTTTAAGTTGCATTTTATATTTTTCGATTGGGGACAAAAAACTTATGAGAAGGAATTGGGGTGTGCCCAGGCACTTTCTAAACACTTTGGTGCAAGTTTAAAGGTTGTTGAAGTTCCACTTCTTAAATCTCTACCAGGAGTCTCATTAACTCAGAGTGAAACGCTGACAACTGCTGTTAATGAATATGTTCCCAACAGAAACGCTATTTTGGAGAGCCAGGCTATTGCTTATGCAGAGTATTTAAGGGCTGGGGCCGTTTGTATAGGTTCAACTGGCGGAGACCATATCTGCCCAGATAACAGTCCAAAATTTGTCGAGGCAATGCAGCGTTTAATTGAGGAGGGAACTCTTATAAAGCCGTCAATTCAGATAGTTGCCCCCTTAATTCAAACTGACAAGATCGGTGCAGTCAGGTTGGGTCTTGAGCTTGGAGTGCCCTTCGAGTTGACTTGGTCATGCCATAACAATTCTGATATTGCCTGTGGTAGGTGTAGTAATTGTAAATCAAGATTAGAGGCATTCCAAAGGAATGGGTCTGTTGATCCGATTAATTATGCAAAATAATAAATCCGTCAGGACATCATCAGTTAGGCATATCGCAACTAGCACCGACGCTAATTATTTGCATAAAGCGATTGTTTTATACAAATCTCTGTCAAAAGTTCATAAAAACTTTCTCTTACACATGTTTTGCTTTGACGATATAGCTTACAATATTTTTAGGAAGCTGAACTACAAAAATATCAAAATTTATCATCCAACAGAGTTCGAAAATAAGGAATTGCTGAAGGTTAAGGCTTCGAAAGTAAAAAGATATGAATACTATTGGGCTTGCAACCCTTTTATAACTAGGAAGGTTTTATTAGAGCAGGACACGGATTTTATCTCTTCTTGTGATTGCGACTTAATGTTTTTTCAATCTCCTGAAGTAATCTTCAAGGAGCTTGGCAATGCCGATGTGTTGATCCAGCCAAACAATTTTTCTTTCCAATTTGTAAATGACTTTGTTAGAGTTGGCTATTATTGCACCTCTTTTCAGTGTTTTAGGAAAAACAGAAATAGCAAAAAAATTCTGGATTGGTGGCATAAAAGAACGATGGAATGGTGTTCATCAAAATTTGAAGATGGTAAGTTTGGAGAGCAGAAGTATTTGGACGATTGGAGAACACGATTTAAAAAAGTGAGAGAACTTGTTAATGTTGGGACAAATGCTGCCCCGTGGAATATTCAGAAATATGATATCACCAAGAAAAATGATCAAATTTTGCTGAATGACAGCTATCCGTTAGTCTATTATCACTACCACAGTTTTAGAATGAATTTGAAAAATTACCGATATATTATCACTGGCGACAGGCACAACGATTACCCTATCTCTCCAGAAGTAGAAAGGATTATTTATAGACCTTATATCAAGCTCCTCAGAGAGACAATCAAAGAGTTAAAAAATATCAAAGAATATAGAGATTATGTTCAGATAAATCCAGAAGGAATTCAAATACCATTTAAATCTAAAGAATCATGAGTAAAAAAATTAGAAAATATAATGCGATTATTATTGGCGGGGGAATTTTTGGTCTTTATGCCGCACAGGTGCTATCGTCCAAAGGCTTAAAAGTGGCGGTATTGGAAAAAGAAAAAGAAATTTTTGAGAGAGCAAGTAAGATCAATCAAGCAAGGGTTCACAGGGGATATCACTATCCGAGAAGCTTAGAAACCGCACGAAAAACAGCAAATTATTACAACCGTTTTTGCAACGACTTTAGCTTCGCTATACTAAAACCTTTTAAACAATATTATGCAATTTCGAAAGAAAATTCTAAGACATCACCAGAAGAATATATTAGATTTTGTAGAAAAGTTGGAATTCCATTAAAAGAAGTTAGTAGGTCACTATTTTTCCAGGAAGATAGAGTAGATGTTGTTTTTGAAGCAGAAGAGGCATGTTTTGATTACGCAAAACTTAAGGAATACTTTCTAAACCAACTCTCAAACAATAAAAATATTGACATTTATTACCAAAACTTCCCCACCGCTCAAAAAGTTTCAGATTCCAAGTATGTTTTAACATTAAAAGACGCTTCTCTTCTCGAAGCACCGCTTATTGTGAACGCAACATACAGTAATGTTAACGAGATCAATAAAATGTTTGGGTTTAATGGTTATGATATTAAATATGAGCTTTGTGAACTTAAAATATGCAAGATGAATAATGGATTTTCAGGAATTGGGCTAACCGTGATGGATGGTCCATTTTTCTCTCTAATGCCGTTTGGTGATGGTAGTATCTATTCTTTGTCATCAGTAAGTTTTACTCCACTAAATACTTCCTACACAAAACCGCAGAACATTAATGGTATAAGAGCTAAACCAGATGATAAAAGGGCGGAATCTCTCGCTAGGAGTTATCTCAAAAAGAATATCGACTTTGAATATCTAAACTCAATCTTCGAAGTAAAACCTATTTTAATGTCCTCCGAGAAAGACGATTCAAGACCAACTCTTATCACCATTCATTCCCAAAACCCATATTACATGAGCATCTTAGCGGGGAAAATTAGCACCATATATGACATGGAAGATAGCCTTAAACAATTAATTGGAGGTCTAGGAGTAAGTTAAGCATGAACAAGATAACGACTTTATTAAAGAAAATGAACAAACAAAATGTCGACAAGAAAGGTATAGACAATGTAGTGAAAGTTTTAAAGTCTGGGTTCCTTTCTAAGCCTGAAGGAGGACCTTATGTTAAGTTGTTTCAACACAGAATGTCAAGATTGCTCGGAAGGAGATTTTCATTTGCCACTTCTTCAGGCACATCCTCTCTGCATGCGACCATGGCTGCATTAAATTTGAAAAAAGGAGATGAAATATTGGTTCCATCTCTTACTTTTATGGCGGATGCTTCTGTGGTAATTCAAGAAGGTGCTACCCCAGTTTTCGTAGACATTTGTGAGGATGATTTTAATTTAGATCCCAAGGATGTTTTAAAAAAGATCACCAAACGAACAAAAGCCTTGATTGTTGTGCACCTTTATGGTCAACCTGCAAGAATGGATGAACTAGTCAAGATAGCCAAAGAAAATAATTTAATCCTAATAGAAGATTGCGCACAAGCTGTAGGCGCTAAATACAAAGATAGGTTTGTCGGCTCTTTCGGTGACATTAGCTGTTTTAGTTTCTATCAAACAAAAAATCTCGTGTGTGGTGAGGGTGGAATGATAACAACTAACTCTCAATCATACGCTAATACTCTTCGTTCAATATTAAACAATGGCATTAAACATCCGAATGTGGATGATTACGATTTTGATCACATAGGATTTAACTATCAGATGACAGAAATACAGGCGGCATTAGGTCTGAGGCAGTTAGAAAGACTGGATAACCTAAACAAGGTTAGAAGAAAATATGCCATGCTTTACAAAGAGATATTAGCAAATACAGATCTTACTTTCCAAAAGGAAGCCGATGACACGTACAATGTTTATTGTTATCTGACTGGGATTTTACCAAAAAGGCTTACTAATAAAAGGGACCAGTTTGTCAGAGAGGTATTGAAACAAGGAGTTCCTATTAAGCGCCAATACCCATTAACTCTCCCCGAAACTCAAATATGTCGAAAAATTGGTATCGGTAATGTTGCGTTAACCCCCGTAGCCGTCGAAATTTCAAAAAGAGTTTTTAATCTTTATGTGCACCCTGGATTGAGTCAAAATGAGATTATCGATTTCGCCGAGTCAATCTTAAAAGTTTATCAAAAATTTAAATAATATGAGGCGAGTAAGCGAATATTTTCAAAAGCTGGGACAGGAGTTAGTCGAAGCTGCTAAACAGCAAGATCAATATGACTTGAATACCATCAACCTAATAGCCCCCGCAAGTCCTACTCCTATGAAGTATTTTTATAATCTACCCCTGAAGCACAATGCAATAGCTGAGGGGTTACTTGAAAATAGACCTTATGCTGGTGTAGAGGGGTTTAACCGTATTGAAAGGATAGCTGCTGAAGCTGCATGTAAATTGTTTGGAGCGGAACACGCTAATGTCCAACCACATTCTGTGAGTCAAGCTAATCAGGCAGTATATCAAGCACTTCTTAATTATGGTGATAGAGCGCTAGCTATGAGATTTGACGCTGGTGGACATTTAACCCACGGCATGAGCAGGAACTTCTCGGGTATCTTTTATAATTTTGACTTTTATGGCGTTGATGAGAACGGCTGGCTTGATTACGAGGAAGTAGAAAGAAAAGCATTGGAATTTAAACCAAAACTAATTGTTTGTGGCGCATCTTCATATCCTCGAATAATTGAGTTTAAGAGATTGGCAGAAATTTCAAAAAAAGTTGGGGCATATCTAATGGCAGATTTATCTCATCCAGCAGGTTTAATTGTAGCAGGAAGGTTTCCACAACCATTTCCCCACTGTGATGTAGTTACCTTAACTTTAGATAAAACTATGCTTGGTCCACATGGCGGGATATTGCTATGTAAAAACGATTTAAGCCAAAAAATAGATAAAGCTATCCATCCAGGAGTCCAATCGAGTGTGCCGCTAAGAAGAATTTATCAAATGACCCAGTGTCTCATTGATTGCGGCTCGCCTTGGTTTAATGACTATATTGACCGAGTAATCAGAAATATTAAGATTTTCGAGCAAAAGTTTAATCAATATCCTGATTTGGTTGTTACTGGAGGAAGCGATACACACTTAATGGTTTTAAACACTTACCGAGTATTCGGCTTAACGGGTAAGGAAGCTGAGGAGCTATTAGAAAGTCTTGGAATTCTTACAAATAGACAAGTTGTTCCTGGGGAGACATTAAAGCCGTATGTAGCCAGTGGAATCAGATTGGGAACTTCTTGGATTACTGCTAGAGGTTATTCTGAAGAAGATGTGGGGATTATTGCTGACATAATTCTGCAAAACCTAGCAGATCCGACCGATACCTCTCTCCAGACAGAATCGAAAAATAATTTGAAAAAACTACTAAAAATTAAAAGAAAGAATGATGTTTGGTATGAATAAATGGAAAAATTAAACCATCCAGAATTAGCTCGAAGTCCAGAATACAGATTTACCAGACAGGGAACTCTAGTTTTTATTACTGGAGTCCCGCTATCGGGAAAGTCTACTATTGCTCCGCTTATTACCTCATTAATTGAAAATTGCACTTTACAATCGATGGACATTATTAGACTTGTAGTCCAGGAAATAGAAAGCCATAAACCAGAAGCCGAGCGAAGCCCGTTTGTTAACTATGGCTCTTGTGACAGCTATATTGCCATTGGAGATGGTTCCTATTCTCCACAAAGCCTAATTGCAGGATTCAATGGTTATTCTAAAATAGTTTGTTCACCTTTGCGCAACATTATTCCTAAATTAGAAGTTCAAGGAGCACAAAATGTATTGTTTGAAGGAGTCCAATTAATACCATCAATAGTAGCACCATATCTAAGTGGTAATAATAGGTTAATAATTGTAACTTCTAATGCGCAACAGCTAGAAAGTAACAGAAGAAAAATGTTTGGGGGGGATAATGTAGAGTTGAATGAAAGATACTCAACTGACAAACTACTTCTTTTGCAAGATGAAATTATTCGACAAAGTAGACAAGTTTCTAAAAACAGGCTATTTTGTGTTGACAATACAGGAGACTTTAGGAACACAACTACTCAGGTTATACAATTTATGCTTAAAACAGGCACAATTGAACCCGTCTCTTAGGAATGTTAAAATACGCAACTTATGAATAGAGAGAGAATTATTACATCGCAACTAGAGGCAGAAGGAATCGATCTTAGCGAACGGTTGGGTCAGCATTTTTTGATTGACGAAAGGGTGATCGGTAGGCTTGTTGCTACAGTGATAGAAGGGTCAAAAGTCATTGAGGTTGGTTCTGGAATAGGACATGTAACTGAAGCCCTTGCTCAACGAGCTGGTTCGGTCATTGGGATAGAAATTGACAAGAGATTTCAACCTATTTTAGAGGGTATTCAAGAAAAAAACCCAAGAATCAGATTTATATTTGGCGACGCCTTGAGGGTGCAGTTTGGTTCTTTGATTGGTAGAGATGAGGAGGCTCAAATTGTCGCAAACTTACCTTTCCATATTACTGAACCTTTTATGTATAAGCTGATAGATTTACCTATAAGCAGCGCTGTCTTGATGTTGGGAGATAATGTCGCCAGAGAGTTTCAGGAATCGGAGGCTAGTATGGGCTTTGGGAAGTTGTCGTTGCTGGGTCAGACTTTTTTTGACTCAAGAGTTTTAGCACAAGTGTCCAGAGAAGCTTTTTACCCGCAGCCGAGAACAGATGCTATTGTGATGGAGTTTGACCCTAAGGACAGGAGGGAAATCGAAGCCAACCCCGCTGACTATATATTTGCATATTTGTTTAGAAGAACAGGCAGATTTGGTTTGGTTGTGAATGAGATGAAACAGGCACTTGTTGATGCCAGCCAGAGAGGTGGAGGCGGTGATTTATCTAAACGAGAATCACATAGACGAGATAGGTCAAATGTCAAAAGAGAACTTAGACAAATGCTTGGCGAATACAATGGCTCAAGAGATGTTTCGACTCTTAGCAAACATGACAGGAGTAGGGGTGGAACGATAGTCTCACAAGCGCAGGCGCTGGATGTTATTAGAAAAATGGGTATTCCAGAAAGTGTACTGGGTAAACCGTTTTTCAGATTAGACAACCAAGATGTAAGAGTTTTAGCTGCTTCAGTTAGGGAATTTTACTCAAGGTGACGCCGTGTGTTGACTTGTATGGGGCTTTCGTGCTTGGGGTGGATAAAAGTTTCACCTCTGTTTAGTTTCTAAAAAGACCGAGAGGAACTTCTAACAGACCTTACTTCTCAAACAACGACACAGTATTCCAATACTGAATGTTTTTGTTGTTGTCTACTGATATGCGGATAGTGGGATATGAGTATGGTCGACCTTCTAAACCATCTGGTAAGCGGTAGTCTTTGTTTTCCCATAGCCAACTGTGCGTTTTACCGTGAGAATAAACAAGCCTGTCTTTAATTTGGTCAAAGTTGGGTAAGACTCGTTTTAGATATTCCATGGCAACACTTTCAGCCTCTGCCTTAGATATTTCTGGCAAGTTGTGAACCTCGGTCTTACACTCAATACCCTTTACCTTGTATGCCTCAATTTCATTAGGCTTTAACCCCGCAACGACAACTGCTACCAAGGAATGACTTCTGGGATCAATGTGATACTCATAAACCGAGCATTGTCCATTAAGTAATTCCTTTTGGCGATAAACATTAACCTGGCGTGTCCACTCCTCTACCGCCTCCATATTCTCACCACCATTTACCTGAGTTACTTTACCGACACTGAAGTAACTTGGAAACGGTAAATCAGTCTTAATAAAAGACAGCTTGAGGTTAGGTTCTGCCATGAAATTATGGATAATCGTCTCTTCCTGGGTTGTTACATTAGTTGTTTGTTTTGATGGCAACAAAGCAGTTTTGCTACTTTGCCTTGACCAAACAAAAACACTTCCCAGAGCGGCGATAACCAGTAGTGCAATGACAATTTTTATCTTCATATTCTCACCTCCTTTACGGGTAAGGCGGATAATCACTCCAGCCTTCTTTTCCTTGAATAAAATAACGACCGTCTGCTGTATTACACACTCTTGGGTGACCAGTGCGCTTGGAAGCCTCCTCAGAAGTTACTTGACCCCCATCATGACCAATAGCTTTAAGACAGTCATCATAGTTTTTTACCCAGCTATATTTAGCCCGCATACGCTCTTGCCAAGTAGGAGCAATATCTCCTCCAGGCAGAAGCGCTGGAGTAAAGGGGTTATATTCCTCGCAACCGTGGTCACAGTCTCTGATACTGGGTGTGCCTTCATTAAGAAGAATTCTGGCTATTTCCCAGGCGGTCATTGATTGAGAAATATCGTAGGCAGTCTCTGTATCGATACTGTTATTGCCAATCTTAATTGCCCCAGGCTTACCAGGAGTATTGTCTTTGGTATGTTCCAGGGCATATTCAAGGGCTTCTTCATCTTTAACAAAGCCATAGTAGTGAAGATTACCAGTGACTGCCATCAGGGTATTTTTTTTGTCTACTCGAAACTGCACCATTGGAGCGTCTTTGCGGGGAGGCGCAAACTTATCATGGGATGATTTGAACAAATAAAAACCGCCAAGTGAAAGCAATAGGACAACAAGCAGGAGAGGAACGATAGTTTTAACCTTATTTTTCATCTTTATTGTCATATTTTGATATGGTTCGCTATGTTAACTTCGCTTGGGAGAGATTGTCAAATCCAAACAAAAAGCTCCCCACCAGCGATAGCCTTTCGACTACCCATACCCCTTTCGGGATATGACCCATTACAGGTGCTCTGACGAGGAGCTTACCGCCTGTGATGGGTTTTCTTAGCCATGCCCCAGAAGGGGTTTAGGCTTTATACTTATATTGTATCAATTTGGAGACTTTCTTACTACATTTTTAATCAAGAAACTCTTGACAAGAAGATAGGAATTTTGTAAAAATATAGCTACTAAGGCACAACTGCCTTAAGTTGAAATTCGCAAACGATAGGACTCGGAAAGCAAGAACGCACGAAAGCAACTCGCAATAAGGGCATGCAGCAGGATCTTCGGAATGCCAAGGGCAAATCCTCTTTTTTCCTGCAAGAGGTTTTCAGACATAATCGAACGCAATAGACGGACTGCACGATAGCAACACGCAAGAAATGGCAGTGTAGCTGTAGTAATGCAGTCCTTTTTTTGTGGCTGGAGAAAGGCGTATTTATGTCTGGTCAAAAATCAAAAGATAATCAGTATTACACAAGTAGCTTCTACTCGGCAGTTTTTTTGATGCTCCGAGGCTTGGAGCTTATATCAATCCAGCCTTCTTCAAATCCTAATAGATCAGTTTTTGTTCTGAAAGATTCCCCAAGTCGACAAGAAATTCTTAGGGCTTTCAATTTTGCGGAGGAAAACTCTCCAGAGGTTTTAGTGGACTTTCGTAAGGCAGTAACAGTCATTAAAAGCCTGAAAGAGAGGTTATATTCAGAAAAAGTCTAATAAGAATCAGTATGCAACAAACAAAGATTATGAACAGATTAAGTGGGTTTGACCGTCATTTTAGAGGGAGGTTTTTACTTCTTCATAGGAAGTTGTTGTCTGATCAGGAGTATATCTTGTGGGATTTGAGCTACTCGTGCCTTGCTGATTGGGATAAAAGTCATGGAGAAGTATATGGAAGCTTTGAGTATGCGCTTTGGGAAATCGGTTGGTTGATAGGTTGGAGTCCTTCTAAGGTGAGCAGAAACGCAGGCAAGCTCTACTCGCTTGGTTTTTGGAGAAAACAAGGCAAGAGGGTGTATGTGGTTGATTTTGATATTCGGGAGAAGCTAACTGAAATTGTTAAAGAGAAAAAGATCGTTGACCTGCAAGAACATATTGCAGATTTGCAAGGCGTCGTTGCAGAAGCACAACAACCTCATTCAGATTTGCAACAGAAAGTCTCTAAAGAGAATGACGACAATTCTCCTCAATCCGTTGCAAAGATGCAAAGAGCCGATTATAAACCTTTAAGTTCCTTTAAGTGTGGATGTAATCTTCGCAATGGTCATAGGAGTAATGAAGAGTATCGGGAGATGTTAGAGAAAGACGCAAATAACTTAGACATAAAAACGATGCAGGAAATAGACGAGTCGCTTTGGGAATCAACTGGCGTTTGCCCGCATGGAGAAGAATTATATGCAAACAACAAAACCTGAAAAACCAACAACATCAAAAATGCCTGGGGAGACCGAAAAGCAATATACAGCTTTCTTGCTGTATTGCGAAGTTGGGAGTGTTTCCAAACTAATTCAAGCATGGGAGCAAATAAGTCGGAGTTCAGCAGGAGAGTTGTCGGTGATTTTTGGCTCTAAACTCGGCGATTTACCCTCGGAAAGGACAATTGAGCGCTGGTCGGTTAAATACCAGTGGGTGGAGCGGGCAGACAAGAAATTAGCAGAAGATTTGGAGGGACTGAAAAAGAAGACCACGCAGATACGACAAAAGAGGGCTTACCTCATTACAGAGGCTTTCTGGAGCAAACTGCAAATGCTTAGAAAGCAAATGCAGGCGGGTGAACCAACTTCGGTTCAGGAGGTCAGAATTCTTTGGGAGATGACAAGAATTGAATGGGGTGAACCAGTTGGTAAATACGAAGTTTCAAAGAACTACATTGATGAAAGCCAACAAAGACCATTAACTCCAGAAGAAATCGAGTTGAGTAAAAAGATCACCGAGTTGGAGATCGAATTTAACGATAAACAAAATGAGAAGAATAGTGCCGCCTAACATCAGCTTTATTTATACAGACAAACCAGAAAGCACTGGGCGTTTAAAGCTGGTTTATGACCGTATTTTTACGATGGCGAGGCAAAACATTATAGACAGACAAAAGGTAGATAAAAGATCATTAGCGATCACACTTGACTTACACAGACCCTCTGGGTAGTGTGTGAGTGTATCAAACAGCATCAATTAGCCATATGGAGAACCAAGAATACTTAACCATAAATGAGGCAGCTGAGAAGTTGAAACTTGCCAAAATAACCATTTATCGTATGGCAAGACGAGGGCAATTGCCAGCAGTGAAGTTGGGCAAAGCCTGGCGAATAAGCAATACAAAACTGGCAGCGTTATTTGAAAAAACTATGACGAAAACTTGATTAAAAAAATCAGAGGTCTTTCGCTAGCGAAGCCAAGACCCCTGATAAGCAAATAAACCAATGGAAGATTTACTGCCTAACACAAATGATACAGGGAACGGTCAAGCCAGGCAATCGTTGATTGCGGGCTTGTATGCCAGGGTTTCAACAGGGAGACAAGAGAACGAGCAAACGATAGAGTCACAAACCGATGAGATTAAAAGTCGAATTGAGGCTGACGGCAACATTCTTTCGGATAAACACATCTTTTTGGATGATGGTTGGACAGGCACAATACTGGCTCGACCAGGCTTAGATACTCTGCGTGACGCAACAAAGAGGCAGGAAATTCAAGTTTTATATGTTTATGATCTCGGTCGTTTATCGAGAGATGTTACTTATCAACTCGTCCTTGTTAAAGAATTCGAAGAAGCTGGCATAAAGCTCATCTCACTTCACGATATCAACCCAATAAATGGTGAGCAGAGTTTTATGAGAAATGTATTGGCATGCTTTCATGACTACGAAAGAGTGAAGATTGCCGAACGGTTCAGGAGAGGCAAACTCTACAAAGCCAAAAATGGCATAGTGATAAGCGGGAGTGCCTTGTATGGCTATAACTATGTCAAGAGAACCGATACCACGCCTACGCACTGGGAAAGAAACGAAGAAGAAATACGGACAATAAAACTGGTTTTTGAGTGGTTTGTTATCGAAAGAATATCAATAAACGGTATCATTAGGCGTTTATATGACCTTGGCATCAAGCCTAAAAAGAGAAGAAGTGACTTTTGGACAAAGGGTTCGGTAACCAGAATGCTTCGCTGCGAAACCTATTGGACAGGCATTGCTTATTACAACAAGCACGAAGCAGTAGAGTCTAAAACCAGAATTAAGAACGACAAATATCGTAAGGTTAAGAAAAACAGCCGCAAGTTACGAACCAAAGACGAGTGGTATCCCTTCAAAGTGCCGATAATTATGGAAGATAGAGCTTTATACGAGAAAGCACAAGTGATAATGGAATACAACAGAAGATACGCCAGGAAGAATAGAAAGTTTGATTATCTACTCTCAGAGGTGTTGTGGTGCGGATGTGGCAACCGTAGGGCTGGAGACGGCTGTAACAGGCACGGACATTACTACTATCGCTGCGAGGAGAGATTACATCATTTTCCAAAAGAGCAACGCCGTTGCCACATTGGAGGGGTAAATGCAAGGGTTTTGGATGCGTTAGTCTGGAAAGAGCTAACAAACCACTTAACCGACCCCAAGCTACTCAAAAAGCACGCTGAGGAGTGGATTAGCGACCAGGCAAACCGCTCAGCCGATTCCCAAGAGAGAGTGAAGATTCAAGAACAAATTGACAGGTTAACAGAAGAAATCAACCGTTACGCCAAAGCATACGGCTCAGGCGGGATGGAGTTTGAACAGTATATGGAGCTCGCAAGAACAGCCAAGAGAAAGAAGGAGGGTTACCAGAAGCAACTGAACGAGCTGAAAGCCAAAGTTTCACCCGAAGTAGTAAACATCGAGGCTGACGAATTATGCAGCGAAGCTAAAAAGGTTATTAAAAGCCTGGAAATGTATGACAAAAAGAACTTCATTCGCGATATAATAGAGAAGGTCATTATAAAAGAAAGGAGTGAGGTTGAAGTCTTATGTCACATACCACTACCACAACTAAGTTTGACTTCCACCGAGAAGTTGGGACATGAACCTATCAGTCGGGATAGTGGGGTTGCCAAATGTTGGTAAGTCCACACTTTTTAATGCGCTTTTAAAAAAGCAGCAGGCGTTTGTTGCAAATTTTCCGTTTGCGACGATTGAGCCTAATGTGGGGATCGTGCCGGTGCCGGATGCACGCCTGCTTCAATTGAGTGAAGTAGTGAAAGAAAGCGAAAAGCTGGATTTTTTGCCACCATTAGTTCCTGCAACGGTGGAATTTGTCGATATTGCCGGGCTTGTTGCCGGTGCCCATAAAGGGGAAGGGTTGGGAAATAAATTTTTAAGCCATATCCGGCAGGTTAACGCAATCCTTCATGTCGTCCGTGGTTTTAGTGACCCGGACATTGTCAAAGAAGGGTCAGTTGACCCGGTTAGTGATTTTGAGGTGATTGAGACCGAACTGATGATGTCGGATTACCAGACTCTGGAAAAACAAAAGGAAGTTAAAGGGTCTGGCGATTCGTATGAGAAGGCCAGATGGTCCGCAGTTTTAAAATTAAAAGCGGCAATTGAAAAAGGAATTCCGGCACGAAAAGTTGAACTTGGGGAGGAAGAGGCAAAAGCCGCGCGAGAGCTTTCGCTTTTGTCAATGAAACCTATGCTTATTGCTCTAAATATTGATGAAAATGCCTTAAGGCAGACAGAAGAGCTTGAGAAGAGATACGCCGAGGCTTTTGGTGTGGAAACCCATCAAGTGGTTGCCGTTAACGCCAAAGTGGAATCTGATTTGGCCGAGTTTTCTGATGAGGAACAAAAAGACTATTTGGCAGATTTGGGTGTAAACCAAAGTGGTTTGGAAAGAATCATAAAAAAAGGGTTTTCTACGCTTGGGCTGATCACGTTTTTAACTGCGGGTGAAAAAGAAGTGCGGGCATGGACCATAAAAGATGGCACTGTGGCACAAAACGCCGCGGGTGAGATCCACAACGACTTTGTCAAAAACTTTATCAAAGCTGATGTCGTTGATTGGGAAAAGTTTGTAAATGCCGGGGGATGGAAAAATGCGCGTGATAAAGGATTCGTCCGAAGTGAGGGGAGAGACTATATCGTAAAAGATGGAGATGTAATTGAGTTTAAAATAGGCAGTGGGAGCTAAAAATCCACGTACGAGGTAACTAGATATGCGACACCAGGTATTCTTCAGGTGTCTGGTAATTC
>DYGT01000005.1:39741-84030 GCA_020724555.1 Candidatus Microgenomatus sp. | reverse complement strand
ACGATTGTTTTTAGTGTTCAATATTCAGAAAGGGGTACAAAAACAAAACAGGACGAGATACTAAAAGCGATAAAGAAAAAAGGCATTGTCATTACCGAAGAACAACTGGAACGTGCTTTTAGGGTTTTTGAAAAACAAAGCGAGGTTGACTTCTTCATTAACAAAAATGCCAAGGCATTTTTACAGGAGCAATTTAAGCTCTGGAGTTATCAGTATTTTTGGGAAGGGGCAAAAGAATGGAGTGCGGACAGAGTTAATCAACTGCAAATCCTCAAAGACATTGCCTTTAAGATTATTGATTTTATCTCGCAGTTTGAAGACGAGCTGGTAAAAATCTGGAACAAGCCGAAGTTTGTGAAAAATTCAAACTATGTGATTACGCTGGATAGAATCGCCGATAAGAAAATCGTCGAGAAAATCAAAAAACACAAAAACTTTTCGGAGCAGGTTAAAGAGTGGAAAGAATTAGGCATAGACCCAAACAATCCCAAAGCGCCGATTGATACAAAGTATTTTAAGGATTTGGAGCTTGAGATTTTAAGCCAGTTTGAAGATTTAGATAAATCTTTGGACGGCTGGCTAATAAAAAGCGAAAACTATCAGGCGCTAAACACAATCCTTCCGAAATTCAAAGAAAAAGTGCAGACAATATATATTGATCCGCCGTTTAATTTGGATTCATCGGACCAGTTTTTATACCGCACAAACTACAAAGACGCCAACTGGGCAACGCTTCTTGAAAATAGATTGCGAATTGCCAGAGATTGCCTCAATGAAAAAGGAAGTATTTTTGTAAGATGTGATTACAATGGAAACTGGATTGTAAGATGCTTGATGGATGAGATTTTTGATAAAAATTTCAGAAATGAGATTTTCGTTAAAAGGGGCTATGTTCCAAAAGGACTAACTAATCAGTATTTAACAGGAGTTGATTCAATTTTTTTCTATGCAAAAAATACAAATAAAATAGCGTTTAAAGGTGCAAAGCGGAAAATAAGGGAGGAGGATAGGCAATGGATCTCTCTTGATATGCCTGGACAAAGAAAAACTTATGAATTGCAAGTGAGATATTTCTTTGGAAAGCCTTGGTTACCTCCAAAAGGGCAACATTGGGGATTATCGCAGCAAAAAATTACTGAGTACGAAAAATTAGGATGGATAAGAATTAATCCTGGCAGAAAATATACTGATACACAGGGCAACGAAATAAAAGGAATGCCAGAATACCTTAAAGAGCCAGAACTTCTTTTAGATACAAATTGGACTGATATAAAAAGTTATGAAACTCATAACACTTTTTTTGCTACTGAAAATTCAGAAATATTACTAAAAAGAGTAATTGATGGAATGGAATATAATGAACAATCAATAATAATGGATTTCTTTCTTGGCTCTGGCACCACCACAGCCGTGGCCCATAAACTCAGTAGAAAATGGATTGGCGTTGAAATGGGAGAGCATTTTTGGACTGTGGTTTTGCCAAGAATGAAAAAGGTTTTGGCTTACGATAAATCAGGCATTTCAAAAGAAGTCAAGGAATATCAAGGCGGGGGGTTTTTCAAGTATTACGAACTGGAGCAATATGAGGAGGCGCTGGCGAATTGTAAATATGAAGACGGAGAATTGTTTAATGCGCCGGGCAGAAGTCCGTATCAGGAATATGTCTTTATGAAAGATGAAAAAATGCTCGAAGCGATAGAGATTGATTATGAAAAAGATAAAGTCAAAGTTGATTTGGCAAAAATCTATCCCAACATAGACATTGCCGAAACCTTGTCTAACCTTACAGGTAAATGGATTAAGAAAATAGAAGAAGATAAAGTTTGGTTGGAAGGAATGGATAGTCCTATTGATATAAAAAACATAGATTATAAATTAATTAAACCATTGATTTGGTGGGAGTAACATGGCGAAATTATATTTACAAAACATCGTTGATGACATTTCTTCTGAAGACCTGCCCATAAAATGGCAAGGGTTTAACGTAATACAGTTTTCAAGAGACAAAACGCTTTTTGATTTTCAGCAAAATGCCTTAAAAAATGCACTGAAGGCGCTGCATTTGTATTTCAAAGATGAAAATGAAGATAAAAAAGTGTTGTTTAACCATTACAAGCTTAATGGTTTGAAAGAAGATTTTGACTATGACTTAAAGAAAAAGCAAGATAGCAAAACTGCAAAGTATCTTTTGGAATACGATAAAGATTATCCAGTTATTGATAATAAAATTTCCTTTGCTCATTTTATCAACCGAATGAGTTTTTGGATGGCGACCGGTTCAGGCAAAACTCTGATTATCGTTAAACTGATTGAGCTTTTGGGTAAACTGATGGCTGAAAAAGAATTGCCGGCGCGAGATATCCTCTTTTTGGCTCATCGCGATGACCTTTTGGACCAATTCAAAAATCATGTTGATGAGTTTAACAGCTTCAATTTTGATACAAAGATAAATCTCAAAAATTTGCGGGATTACGAAAGTGTGAAGCGCGAAAACGCTTTGCCGTTTGCCAAAAACGAGATTACCGTTTTTTACTATCGTTCGGATTTGATTTCAGACGAACACAAAGAAAAAATCGTTAATTTTAAAAATTACGATAATGGCGGGCGGTGGTATATCCTTTTGGACGAAGCCCACAAAGGCGACAAAGAAGACAGCAAGCGGCAGATTTTATACTCCATACTTTCAAGAAATGGATTTTTGTTTAATTTTTCCGCTACCTTTACTGACAAAAGGGATTTTGCGACCTGTGCTTTTAGATATAATCTTGCTGATTTTGTAGAAAACGGTTATGGTAAACATATTTATCTATCGTCGGCAGAAATTACTGCTTTTCGTAGTCAAAGCGATTTTTCTCCAATAGAAAAACAGAAAATCGTTTTAAAGACACTTTTGCTTTTAACTTACATTAATAAGTATTTTGAAAAAATCAGAAAAGTTACCCCGTTAGATAACTCTGTATCTAACGGGGCGCTATACCACCGTCCACTTCTTCTAACTCTGGTTAATTCTGTGGATGTGGAGCAATCTGACCTAGAATTGTTTTTTAGGGAATTGGAGAAGGTTGCGAAAAATGATGTTAGAGCGGATTTACTAAAAAAAGCAAAAGAGGAACTTGTCCAAGAATTTCGCGATAACCCTAAATTCGTATTTGAGGAGTTGGAGTGCGTCATCAATGCTGATTTGGTTTCAAAATTAGGTTATAAGGATATTTTGAAATATGTTTTAAATGCAAATACGCCGGGCAAGATTGAAGTTTTGAAAATCCCTGGGAATCGGCAAGAATTGATTTTTAGATTAATGACGGCTGAAAAGCCATTTGCTTTAATTAAGATCGGCGACATTTCCGGCTGGCTGAAGGACAAACTTGAAGGATACGAAATAAATGAAAGTTTTGAAAATGAAAGTTATTTTAAGGCAATCAATCGCGATGATTCCGACATAAATGTTTTAATGGGTTCCCGTTCTTTTTACGAGGGTTGGGATTCTAACCGGCCAAATTTGCTTTTGTTTGTGAATATCGGAGTTGGAAGCGATGCTAAAAAATTCGTTTTGCAATCGGTTGGGAGGGGTGTCCGAATAGAGCCACAAAAAAACTTACGGAAACGGCTCCAAAATTTGCTCAACGCTAAAGTTGTAAAAGAGCAATTATTTGAGAAAGTAAAAAGTCTGGTTTTGCCGATTGAGAGCTTGTTTGTTTTTGGTACAAATGCTGAAAACTTGAGGGAAATAATTGCAACACTAAAAGCAGAGAAACAAGATAAAAATTTGGGTGAAGCGTTTATTTTGAATCCCGAGGCGCAAAAACATACACTTTTGGTGCCGGTTTATAAAACCGCCGAGAGAATTTTTGCTGAAGAACAAGCCCCCCAAAAATATTCTGTCAGCCGCGAGGATTTTGATATAACTTCGCAATTTTACGAATTTTTGGGCGACAAAGTGGCTGTGGCGAAATATGATTGCGAAGTGAAGGTTTTGAGGAAAGCAAAAGAAAGTTTTGAAGAAAAAAACAAAAATAGATACTACACGCTTGGCAAAGATGAGGCATCACTTTTTGAACCAGAGTTAATCCTCGACCGAATTTTTGACTATTTCGGAGTGAAAAGCAAAGAATTTGATAAATTCAAGGAGTTGGAAAATGAAATCGTGCATTTCAAAAAGGTTAGGTTTAGTGATGGCGAAAAATATCAAAAAATATTAGAGGCAATTGGAAAAGTAAAAAATTATCCCCAAAAGCAAGTTCGGGAGGAAGAGATAGATGAAGAATTTGATAGAACAAAAAACAAGGGGGAATACAAACAAGCATTAAAGCAATTAGAATTAGACTTTCAGCCTGAAGTCGAGTATGACAGATTAAAAATCAAGTATTTAGCTAATCATTACTACCTTCCAGTGATAGTTTCAGAAACGGAAAAAATTGACTACCTCAATCATATTATCAATGTTGATAGCGAAGTAAAATTTATTGAGCAATTGGAAAAATATCTTGTCAGACCCGATAATGTATTTACGCAATTTGATTGGTGGATGTTTTCAAAACTCGATCAAACGCTAGACGAGGTTTTGATTCCTTACTTTAGCCCTAAAGAAAATAACATCGCTAATTTCAAACCTGACTTCATCTTTTGGGTGCAAAAGGATAAAGACTATTTAATACTGTTTGTTGACCCAAAGGGGACAGAGCACGCAGACGGATACAGGAAAATTGACGGCTATTCAAGGATATTTGAAATTGGCGAACAAAAGCAAAGCCGGGATTTTTCATACAACGGATTTACTATAAATACAAAACTATTACTCAAACCGAGGCGGGGCATAGCAGAAGTTTTGGAAAATTATAAAAGGTATTGGTTTGATAATTTTGATGATTTTGCAAAGAAAATTGATAATTTTTAATAAAGAAGAAATCATCACCTCCAACTGTCGCCTCGTTGATCTGATGGAGAAAAAGATTGAAAAAATTTTAACCAATGAAGATTAAAAGTTCACTTACCCCCATGGTGTATATTCTTTCTTTTACGAGACACTGATTCTTTTGAAACAAACCGCAAGGAGACCAGGGTGAGGATGGTTGAAATTGTCATAGGGACAAAGATAGGCCCTACCCAGGGGAACGGAAGCAGGAAAAAGATATCCAAATCACCCAGAGTCTGAGGCCAGCCAATTGTCAGGCGTAAAAATACATAGTAAAAAATGTCCCATATCCCAAAGGAAAGGAAGAAATAAGCGATTCTTTTTTAGGCTCTAAAAAAGCAATGCCCGGAAGCAAGAACAAGACTTCGTCCTCCGCTATTTGCGGCTGGGTTATTCCCAAAAGTTGGCGAAGATAGACTACCACTGCCGCCTCCACAAAGCCAAAGGCAACGGCAAATATTGATATCGCGATTCTGTACAGCGCTTCTTTCAAATATTGCTGTGCCGTAAGCGATATTTGAGGGGAGTGCAAGCGCTTTTAAGTCAATATTGTCAATGAGTTGTTTTAGTGTCATGCCCTGAATTAACGCCTTGGTTTACTGTCCATGGCAACCGCAATGGCCACACCAAGTGCCACACCTACACCAACTCCAACAGCAACATCACCAAATAGCACTAATCCTTAAGGCACTGCCGATAGCCACCCCTAAGGCAATGCCAACACCAAAAGTACTCCTTTTTGTTTTAGTATTTTTCTTCATAGTTCAAAAAAATCAGCAATCACACTGGAGGCGTCAAGTATTTGCGTAGGCGGTGTCTGCTCAAGGCGATTGCCAACTGCGCTAACCGTTCGCCTTAATTGGGGATATTACAAAGTTATGCAATTGTGATGAATTCTTGCGGAGTTGCAATGGGAATTTGTGTGGCAACGTAGTCCTTTTTGTTTCTAGTAATTAAATAATCTACCTTTAGTGTTATGGCAGAATAGTATTGGACGGCGTCCTCAAAATCGGAAAACTCTGAAGCTAGTGCTAAGTCGATGACTTGTTGATTAACGCTTGAAACATTAAATAATAATCGGATCTTTTTGAGAGCAGACCAAGCTTTCTTTTTGTCTCGTAACTTGCTAATAACGTAAAAACTATTGGTGAAAATAATTGGAGAAGTATAAGCGCTATGTTGTTTTTGTTCGACGCGAGTGAGTAGCTCTCTGGAATATTCAAAATCTTTTCTTTCGAGTAAAACGTCTAAAATAACATCTTTATCAACAAAAATTTTCATCGATACTTTTCTAAAAGATATTCTGTAATTACATCGTTCTCATCTGTAGTCTCCTTGAGTTTTGCAATACCAGTAAGCTCTGTTACCACGGGGGGGGCTTGGAATTTGTTTGGTTTTAGCTGCGATAAGCAGCTTAAAGTAGTCCTCAATAAGCCCCGACAGACTTTTGTTCTTAGTTTGCAGGTTCTTTTTTGCCTTGTCGATGACTGCACTGTCTATACTCAAGGTAAGTTTAGTATTCATACGTACGATTATACACGGACCATACGTATTGTTAATGGTCAATTATTTGGAATGCTGCCAGCTGATCGATTAATGTCAGAATATTGACTTCAGCTCTAATTTTGATACAATACCAGGGTACTGACCATTCGGTCAGTAAATTTTTGTAATGACTAAAACATCTGGCACAGAAGCTAAAATATTGGCAACCGCAGGGAGGCTGTTTGCCGAACGTGGGTATTTTGGTACTTCTATGAGTGATATAGCCCACGAAGTTGGAATCGGTAAATCTGCCCTGTATTATTATTTTGAGAGCAAAGAAGATTTGTGTAAAAAGCTTATGCGAAAAAACCTTTCCATCCTCAAAAAAGACTTAAGGCAAGCGGTCAAGGGAAGCGTAACACCGTTTGATACCCTGTTTCAGATTATCTTGGTACTTCTGGAATTTCGGATAAAACACCCGGAGATCAATCTTTTAACAAGTTTTACTGAGGGCGGCAATGAAAAAGAGCCGATTAGTCAATATATTGCCAAAAAGAGGGTATCTGTTCTTAAATTAATCAGAGAACCAATTGAAGAAATAGATCTGACAAAAAGAAGGAGTTGCAAATTTAGAAATGTCTTTTCGGCGTCTCTTTTAGGGTTTATTTTCGGCCCGTTTGTCCCTAAAGAGATGAGCTCAAAAGAGTTAGCCAGACAATTAACCAGATATTCATTAACTGTTAAGTAAACAAAAATCTTATGTTTAAAAATATAAGTCAAATTATCAGCAAAAATAAGCGGAGAGTTGTGGTCCTTATCGTTATTGTTCTATTTATATTAATTGGTATAAATTTGGTTACGGATAACGGCAATAATGAAATGGTGACCCAAGAAGTAGTGCGGCAGGATTTGGCTTCAACCATATCAGCGTCAGGAGCTATCGAAGGAAAAAATCAGGCAACTCTTCATTTTAATGCTCCCGGTAAGCTGGCGTGGGTTGGCGTAAGCCAAGGCGACGAGGTTAAAAAATGGCAATCATTGGCTCAGCTTGATACTGTGCAGCTTAATGCCAATCTTCAAATTGCCAGGTCTAACTTGCGTGCCGCTGAAGCAACGCTGGACAGGATTTACGATAATGTCAAAGGGCATGACAGCGATGAGTCTTTCACTCAAAAAGAAACAAGGACAGCCGCCGAAGTTGCCAAAGATAATGCTTACAATGCTGTTTTGGCTGCTCAAAACGCCCTGACTAACGCAACTTTGATCGCGCCTTTTGATGGAACTATTGTGTCAATATCCGATAACTTTACTCCCGGCGCCAATGTTTCCTTAACGGATACTATAATTGTCGCCGATGTTTCGGAATTTAAATTTACGGCTCAGGTCGACGAGGTGGATTTCGGCAAAATCAAACTCGGGCAAAAGGCTGAAATATCTCTTGATGCATTCCCTGACGAAACCTTTGAAGGAACCGTTTCCTATATCGGCAAGGCCGGAGTTAAAACCGTTGCCGGAGGAGTTACTATCCCCGTTGAGATTCAATTTGACGCAAAAGGGCAGAGTATGGCAGTCGGTTTAAGTGGTGATGTGGAATTTATCTTGGACCAAAAAGAAGATGCGCTGACTGTTCCGGTAAATTATATAGAGCAAAAAGACGGCACCAGTGTTGTTTACGTCCTTGAGGGCGGCAGCAAAGTAGAAAGGGAGGTTGCTACCGGTTTGACCACATTGACTGAAGTAGAAATACTTAAAGGATTGGAAGAAGGGCAGACTATTATCCTCCCGGATAGCATAACCGAATAATGAACAATGACAGAAACAAAAAATATACTCAAATTGGAGAGTGTGTCCAAAATTTATCAAATGGATGGGGTATCTGTAAAAGCCCTTGATAATGTCACCCTTGCGATTATGAGGGGTGAGTTTGTTTCCATTATTGGCCCCTCGGGAAGCGGAAAATCAACTCTGATGCACATCGTTGGCTGCCTTGATACACCTACCTCCGGCAAAGTCCTTTTGGATGGTCAGGAAGTGAGCCAAATGACTGAGAGGCAATTGGCGCAGGTTAGAAATAAAAAAATAGGATTTGTGTTTCAGCAGTTTAATCTACTGCCCAGGACATCGGCGCTTGAAAATGTCAGCCTACCCCTGTTGTATAACGGCACCCCAAGCTCCGAGATACCGAAAAAAGCTGCTGAAGTTTTGGGGAAAGTCGGTTTAGGCGATAGACTTGACCACCACCCCAACCAGCTTTCAGGAGGCCAACAGCAAAGAGTAGCTATTGCCCGGGCTCTCATTACCGACCCCTCAATCATCCTTGCCGATGAGCCAACGGGAAATTTGGATTCAAAGTCAGGAGTGGAAGTCATGGAAATATTTAAAAAACTTCATGAGCAAGGCAGGACAATTATCCTGGTCACCCACGATGACGATATTGCCAACCAAGCACAAAGAACCATCCGATTAAAAGACGGTAAGGTAATAAATTAAGATGCAATTAAAACAACTTATCAGGGTTGCAACCAAATCTTTGGCCGTAAACCGCTCGCGCTCTTTTTTGACAGCGCTCGGGGTGATTATCGGCGTTGCGTCCGTGATTTTGCTGGTGTCCGTAGGTTCCGGACTTAAAGATTTTATCACCGGGCAAATGCAGGATATGGGCTCGAACCTGATTATGATTGTCCCGGGTGATATTGATATTGAAGGGGCGGGAGCGGGTGGAGAAGCGGCAAGCGGCGCTTTTTCTTCAATAACGGCATCTAAATTGAAACTGAGCGATGCTGTGGAGATTGAAAGAAGTTTACCTCAAATCAAAGATACCGCGGCAATGGTTATGGCTCCCGGTCTGGCCAGTTACAAGAGTGAAACCTTTACCGGCCAGGTCATCGGCACTACCCAAAATTATATAAACATCCGAAGTTCGGAATTTGAGAGCGGCAGTTTTTTCACGGAATCTGAGGTCAACAGTGGGAGAAAAGTAGCGGTTTTGGGGTACACCATCGCCGAGGAATTATTCGGGAAACAAAATCCCATAGGAGAAAAGATTAAAGTTGGCGACTATCGCTATCTGGTTATGGGGGTAATGAAGGAGCAAGGCGGTCAGGGCAGCCTGACTTCTGATGATAAAATCTTTGTCCCCATTACCACTGCTCAACGCCAATTCGGTATGGATAACGTGAGCTTGATATTCACCGAAGTGAGTTCAAGCGACGAGGTTGCCTCAACCATTCCCTTGCTAGAAGAGGTAATGCTAAGACGGCACGAGGAGGAAGATTTTACCGTCATTGATCAAAAGGAAATATTATCAACGGTTTCTTCTATTCTTGATACTCTGACTATCGCTTTGGGCGG
This sequence comes from Candidatus Microgenomatus sp., assembly GCA_020724555.1. Lineage (GTDB taxonomy): Bacteria > Patescibacteriota > Microgenomatia > UBA8517 > UBA8517 > DYGT01. The sequence continues at coordinate 74,282 of DYGT01000005.1, read as the reverse complement.
CATCGCTGCCATCTCGCTTTTGGTCGGTGGTATTGGCATTATGAATATCATGCTTGTCTCCGTGACAGAAAGAACAAGAGAGATCGGCCTGAGGAAGGCTTTGGGCGCTACGCCTGAAGTAATTTTGACCCAGTTTCTGATCGAGGCAGTCTTTTTGTCCGTGGGCGGCGGAATCATCGGAATCCTCCTTGGTAGTGGCGGCGCCCTTTTGTTAAACAATTTTATACCAATGACCGTTACCGCTTGGTCGATTATTCTTGCTTTTGCTGTGTCTGCGGGAGTCGGAATAATTTTCGGAATAGCCCCTGCCAGGCGCGCATCCCTGCTTTCACCGATTGAGGCGTTAAGATATGAATAAAAATAAGTTATTAAAATAATATGATAGGAAATAACGGAGTCATTTTTGAAAATAATCAACAAGAGTCAAAGCGTTCCGACAAGTCGGATCTTAAAATAAATGACGAAATTTTTGCCCTGATGCAGGGGTATACTACCGACCTTAAAGCTTTGAATAAGGACGGTACACCAATACATGTTGATGAAATTGCCAGTAGTATTGCAAAGCTATATGAAAAAATTCGTAAAGTTGTGGATTGGCAGGAGGATAATGTCTTAAGAAGACGAGCAATTGAAAGGATACTCAAACGTCTGCTTTTTGCAAAAGATTTGAGAATTCCTATGTCTAAGCCGCCAAAACTGGACAGTTTGGCAGAAACTATCACGACAGAATTAGTAAGAGGCGGTCATTTGCCTAATGACGAAGTTTGTAAAGAATCAATTTTGGTAGTTTCAAAATCACTAACCAAATATTTATATTTTTTAAGCCAGCCAGCGCATAACTCACCAGTAAACATCAAAAAACAAACAAATTTCTATACTTTTATAATTGAAATTGCTGCTTGTGAGATTGAGGAAATTCTTGCACAACCTGTTAAAGAATATGCGTTGCTTGAGGCAATGGCAAAGATGATGGAAAGCCGGATCAACTTGTCGCCCGCGGATGCGCTAACAGAAAATGAAAAGGAGCAGCAAATATATATAGCCGTTTGTAGAACCTTATTTAATTTGGACGATGCCTTTATAGCATACCGCTTGTTAAATCTTAGGTATCCTAACTGGAATGATTTGCCGGACGAAGCTTTCCCCGCGCGGTTAAATGAAGTAATAGATTTTTGGCATAACCGGGAAAGCATTCTCAGGCACCCGTTGGCTAAGAATTTTAACCGTATCTGTGATCAAAATGATACTGTATTCTCTCTTTTAAGCGATTTTATGGAAGAAGCAAAGGATGAGCCTGAGGGCATTATTCCCACTATTAAAGACCGCACAGAATTTAAGCAAAAAATTAGTCAGCTGTATGATAAACGTTATCATACTTTAAAAAGGAGGCTCTTTAGACTGGGAATCTTTTCGACCCTATCCGTATTTTTATCTAACTGGTTTACATTTTTTATAGTAGAAGTTCCACTGGCTAATTTTTTCTATGAAAAGTTTAATCTATTTACGGCATTTATAGATTTTATTATACCTACGCTCGTGATGTTTCTTTTGGTTGTGATCATAAAAGCGCCATCGGAGAAAAATCGGCAGCATGTACTGAAAGTGGTCGAAAGTTTTGTCTATAAGGGTGAAAAAAAGAAATTTTATGAAATCCAGATTGGAAAAAACAGGAGGGGCGTATTGTCTAGGGCGCTTTATGTAACGATTTATTTGTTTATGACTTTGTTGGTATTCACAGCGGTAGGAGCGTCATTTTATATTGCCGGGCTACCGCCAACTTCAGTAATCTTTGATACATTTACGATTTCTTTAACTGTGTTTGCCGCTGTTGGCATAAGAAATAAATCAAAAGAACTTAATGTTGATGATAAAACATCTTTTCATGAATTTTTGCTTGATATGATTTTCGTGCCTATAGCCAATGTCGGATCGTTTTTTGCGGCCAAGTGGAAAGAATATAATGTTTTCACAATACTATTTAATTTTGTAATTGAAACTCCTTTTGCACTTGCTCTTGATACGGTTGAGGGGTGGAGCCAATTTTTAAAGGATAAAAAAGCGACAATTCGGTAAGTGAAGCAAGAAAGAAAGCCAGAAGATAACACTTTTTGTATATTTTACGCATTAAACTTTTCAGACTGTTTTAATCCAAATTCAAAAGCTACTTTTAATGTTTCTTTGTAAACACCATCCATATTAAACCGTGAAGCAGTGTTTCTAATAAGTTTGGTTATACTGCCGTTTTCAAGCTTGGCAAATCTTTTTTCAAAGTGCTTTTGAGAAACAACTGGCAGGCCGTTTTTTAGTAAATAAATCAGTTGCAGAAATCTTGTGACTTTTCCAAAGTATTTAATAAATTCAAGAAGGTCCCCGCGGGAGCTTGATTTGTGAAGAAGCTTTAAATCTTGGCTTACTTTCTTTGAATAATGCTCAATAATTTTTATCCTGATTTCAGAAGTAAGTTTTACTTTCTCTTTCAGCTTATCTACCCAGCTGTCCTTTTGATAATAAACCCTTGAGCTATCAAGAGCAGAGATTGACATTAAAATTTCTTCCAAATCACTCGGGAACCTTTCTCCGAACAAAGATTCATACCATTTAGGCTCTTTTTCTCTTGTACCATGACCGATGTTAAAAAGAAATTCCCCGTCAGAAAACATATCAAAGCTTTGGCCAATTGAAGTAACATCTTTAATTTCATGAATGTCAAAGTTAAGCCTTTGAGCTGCCTTTAGTCTTTTTTCGGCTGCTGGAATATTACTCTCCCAGATGACAGAAAAATCACGATCGGAGAACTCGTCATTAAGTCCTTCCAAAAATGACCCTTGCTCCCATATTGCAACAACATTTTCTTCACTTGCTCCAATCAGTTCTAAGTAGTCATCTAGTGATTTTATATTTGTGAAGTCTTTCATCACCTTTAGTGCTAGAATAGCATAAATGGCGGGCAAGCAAGATAGTCGAATTGTGAAATTCTTCTTTGGGGGAGTAAGTAATTATGGCAATCAGAAATAGAATCAGGAAGATTAAACACCTTCAAAATAAATACTTCATTTGTGTTTTGGAGTACCCGAAGGATGTTAAAAATATAGCAACAGCAATCAGAAATATTTCTGCCTTCGGAGTCCAGAAGCTCTACGTTGTCGGCGGCCCCAAAGTGGTTCACAGCTTTGAAACAGCAAGGAACAATAAGCGCATAAAAGGGCTTTCCGCTGGAGCCAACAAGTGGGTGTTTGTTAAACACTTTGAAAATACGTCCCAGTGTCTGGCTCACCTTAAGAAAAATCTTTACACAGTCGCGGTCACCTCCTCGCACCAAAAAGGGAAGAACAATGTAAATTTGTACGAGCAGACTTTCACCCAAAAGCGTTTGGCTGTATGGTTTGGCAATGAAAGCAGAGGAGTGACGGATGAGGCACTGCAAGGCGCGGATATGTGCATACAAATTCCCATGGGTGGGGTAGTGGAGAGCCTGAACCTTGGGACAAGTACAGGCATAGTGTTGGGCTACATCAGTTACCAGAGACTAAAATATGTCTATTTACATGATAAAGTTCGTTTTAAACCAAAAGGGCTAAAACCCCTCAAAATGGCTTCATGGGAGAAATTCTTAGAGAGAAAAGAGTAAACGAAGATTGTTTAACTTTCTTGTCGTATTATTGTTTTGAACTATTAAACCACCTCTCTAATTTTTCAGGTATTTCAAAATAATACTCGGGGCGGATGTTGTTGGTTAGTTTTTCTAATTCCTCATTTGGTATTTTCAATTCGGACAACAGTTTCTTAGCCTCATTTTTAGTAACTCTCATACCCTTAAGATCATGTGCAGATTTTATGATTCCTTCTCTAAGGGTATTTTTAACTTTCCAACCCTCATGATTATAAAGCCAGCGCCGGAAATATATTTCAAAGTTTTTTGATTTGACAGGGTCAGCAATTCTTTTGAAATAAATAATTGCCGAGGTCGTATTTGGCTGTGGGTAAAATGCAACCTTGGGCACTATTTCCACTATTTCTGCATCAAAATATGCGCCCAAAATTGGCTCTTTGTTTACTTTGTCCGCCAGAGATGCAGGGGCAAGCCAAACCAGATCACCTTGATACCAATATGAATTAGTATAATTGTGAAGCATATTCTGTGCTCTTGAATAGGGAATACCGGAAACCGTTTTTGTTGGCGGTTTGGTTTTGGCACGAAAACTATCATCATTCAACAATCGATAGGCGTCACCATAAATTACCTCTACATTACTTGGAAGAGCACTAAGAACCGGCTTGAATTGTTCGTCTATTTCTATAGCAATGACTTTTTTTGCCCTTGCAGCTAGTTCGCGCGTAATTATTCCCAAACCTGCTCCTACTTCTAAAACCCGATCTTCTCTTCTAATTTGCGCAACATCCACAAGTTTCCTGGCAACCCTCTCGTCAGCCAGAAAAAATTGATCCTTTGAAACATCCGGGTCAATGCCCAATTTAGCAAGTTCTTTTTGAACATCCATGCTTGTATTATAATCCGGGGCATTATACGAAGTGAAACGTAGTATACTTTGGGGTATGACTGAAGAAAAAGAATTATTAACAATTTTAAGTAAAGATGAATACAAACAAGTATTGGATCGCTTAAAGGAGGAATTTGGTGAGCCAAAGGTCCAGAAACGACTTTCTTTGCAGTCCGATGACTATGGACAAACTGATATTGATACCAGGATTAGGATTACTAATGGTAAAGCTGAATTGATGCAAAAAGTGGGAGACTGGAGGAATATCACCAAAGGCAAGTCCCGCACGGAAATCTCGATTCCCTTGCCAAGTGATGCCGATGTGATTGCAGGTTTATACACAATAATTCGCAATTTAATGAGAGGGACAAAAATTGAAAACATTGTCATGCAATTTGAAAGTTTTATCTGGGAAAGTGAAGGCATTGAAATTAAACTAACTCACCAGTTTGGTAGAAGTGATGCTTATAACTGTGAATTCGAGGTATTTGAGGACTCTTGTAAGCCTGAAGATTTAATGAAAAAATATAACGTCTCAATAAACTTACCCACTCAAACTGAAGATTTTTGGAGGAAATGGAATGAGAAAGTAAATTTAAATGCTAACAAACTATCTGATGAGGAGTTGTTGGAGATTATTGGAAAATATCTAGATTAAATCAATTGCCTCTTTGGTGCCACTTTTTGGACTTGAGCTTTGTGCTAGAAAATTGTATATCCATTACTTATCTATATGTCATATCTGCTTGTTATCTTCTTACTTCTAATTTATCAAATAGTTTATCAATATTTTCTGCGCATTCTTCCCAAAATTTTTCAAAGGTATCGCGATACACTACTAAATGACTATAAGCACTTGATGACTGCTTGTTGGTTCCTTTTCCCCATTCATCTTTAGATAAGATTACGAGGTTGAATACCTCTGAAAGTTCCCATAAGGGAACTGAGAATTTGCCTTCTAATCTTTGTTCCATCTCGTTACCAATGGTATTTGGCATGTCAGGTAGATATCTTTGTCTCACATAATCATAAAAAATAAAGTGAAGCATCTCATGAGCTGTTACCCTCATAGCTTCATTTACTGACTTGTACGGTAGATGAAAGGTCTTGGAGTCCAAAAATCTTGGATATGGTGGACTAATTGAAAGATATCCTACATATCTACCTTCCGGCCATTTTTTCCCATCAAAAATTCTACCAGCAATCTCAAAAAAATGGGGAGAGTATCCTCTCCATTCTGCACTTATTACCTTTGCGGCTTCAGTTAACTCAGTTTCCTTATCCGCATAGAAGCCATGAACATAATCTTTTATCTTTTTAAGTCTAACAGTGGGTTCTAACTGATCAAACCCAAGGAGTCGTGGGTGAGTCCTCACAGCTATTTCGCTAAAATTTGCTCCACCTCTATTTGTTCCTCTAGCAATAAAATTGCTTAATTTATCAGCATCTAGCTGTTCGTTCAGTACAAAGCTAACTTGAGGATATTGTTGTCCTAGTTTCTCTTTAGTATCTACTTCATCTTGCATTTGAATATGCTTAAATTATAAGTTATTAAGGCGCAGTCACCAGGCATAATCCTTATTCTTATTTTTGGGACTTCTAATATATTGTAAGTCCGCTTAAAGCTACAAGTGGGGTTTCTCCTTTTTCAATACCACCTCCCGGAAGTTGCCAGTGGTCAGGATGAGGAATAGTTGGAATATTATCACGATGAAACAAGAGGATTTTGTTTTTGTGAATAATTATTGCAGATGAGCCGTTCATATTAAATCAAAGGCCTCCTTGCAGTAATTAAGTCCATGCTTTTTTGCACCGGAAAGTTTGACTACATGTTTTTTAGGAACAATAACAACATGGAATTTATAACTTGGTCTGGTATGATAGAAAGCAAGAAGGTTATCAGTTTCTTTAACTTTTCTAACTTTGATCTTACCACTAAATACAAAGTCACAGTAAAAGTCGTCCGTTTTTTCTCTAAATAATTTATCTGTGTTTACCCTTTTCATTTTTCAATATTTCAAATTTCGTGCATGCCTTCAAAAATTTTCTTACCAATTTCTACCAAAATCTTGTAAGGAAAATCTCCCGGTTCATTTCGATATGACTTTACCAAAATATTTTTCTTTTCCAGAAATGTGGGAAACCAAATTTTGTCATCCGGCCCATTTCATTAATTGGAATATTGTCTAAATCAAACCAAACCACTTCCATCTCTTTAGATTCTTTTGGTTCTCCTTCCCACTTTTCGCATAAATAAATATAAGCACAGGCATTTTTGCTGACGTCTTGATAGTGAAAGTGAATAATCCCTGAAAGAGTTGGTTTGATAAGAGTTACACTTGTTTCTTCAAAGAATTCCCTAATGACAGCATCTTTTATGGATTTATCAGCCTCTTCCACTTTTCCACCAAAGCCATTTAATATTCCCTTCGCAACTCCGTATTTTTTCCTTCCTAAAAGAATTCTGTTTTTGTCTTTATCAATTAAATAGCAAATCGTTGCTAGTTTCATAAATTAACCTCTTTACTCATTGGAATTTATCATCAGGAACACTTGGCGCTTTGACAACAATAAGTTCTGTCCCTTTTTGGGCAGAAATGTTTCTCAAAGTAGCTTGTGGATATATCACCAAAAACTCGTTACTTGAAATTTCAACGATTTCTCCGTTAACTTGTGCCCTGTATTTTCCTTTTATGACAATATTTACCTCAATACCTTTTTTATGGTAATGAGGTTTTTCTTCTGAGAATTTCTCAGGCAGTTTTTTGTAGGCAATCTCAACCTCATCGGTCTCCAAAATTGGAAATCCCTTTTCACCCATAAACTGTCCAATAAAATAACCACTGAATTTTTGAAAGTCTCCCAAACTGCCTTTAAAAGATTTATTTTTATTTGCTTTCTTCATTTACCAAGTTAAATACCTTTTTGATAACTTCCTTTGTTTCCTTGCTCAAGTTGTATTTCTCAAGTTCATTTTTCTTAATCCAGGCAAAATTTTGATGCTCGCCACTTAGTTCAACTTTTGGCCTGCCAACAAGTTCACATAAAAATGAAATTTGGGTTGCATCTCTGATTTCGTTTTCTTTTTCGACTTTAAATTCAAAACATCAAGTGGTTTGATTGGTTTCACCTTAATGCCGACTTCCTCCTTAACTTCACGCACAAGAGCATCTTGGGATTTTTCAAAAGATTCACGCTTTCCGCTTGGTATTTCCCAGAGATTGGGGAATACATCTTCATCGGCGCTTCTTTGGATAATAAGCACTTTATTACTGTGAATTATGACTCCGGCAACAATGATTTTTTGGACAACTGGCTTCATGCTCAGATTATACCCAAAATTCTGCTACAATACCAAAGGGGAACCCATTTATATGAATACTCCTGACGTCTATTTCAAGAAAACCATAGAGTATTCTTTCCAAGGGCAAAAGTTTTCTTTTGATGTAGCGAATACATTATTTTCAACTTATGAAATGGACCATGGAAGTGATATCTTAATTCGTTCCATTGTCACAAAAAATCCAAAAACAATTCTAGACTTAGGCTGCGGTTATGGACCTCTGGGAATAATTTTAGCCAAAACCAATCCTCAGGCAGAAGTGACTATGCTTGACTCAAATCTTTTGGCTGTTCGCTATGCAAAATATAATTTGGAGAAAAACAATATTACTAACGCAACTGTTCTGGGGAGTGTAGGTGTTGAAGCAGTAAAAGGAAAAATTTTTGACTTGATTGTTTCAAACATTCCGGCAAAAATCGGCGATGAGGCTATCGCGCAGGAGTTTATTTTTGCTCCTTATGGGCTTCTTAATCCCGGAGGAGAGCTGTGGGTTGTAGTGGTTAGTGCACTTAATCGGTTGATTCCAAAGCTTGGTGGTGTGAATCAAATGAAAGTAAAGTCAATTAGAAAACGTCGAGGACATACAGTGTACCAAATAGCTAAACCATAAAATGACCGAGACGAGAATAATAGATGTTGAGTGCAAATGTGGGCAGGAATTGGCAAGATATAAAAAGGTGAAAAGAGGGAGTTTACAGAAGATGTATCTTGATATGATTTTGGAAGATCGCGCCGGCGTTTTTAGTAGAAAATTTGAAGTGCAAGAGAATATCTACAGCCCGAATTGCAAAAAAAGAATTGCAACAATTTATATGATTCACGGCAGACCTGCAGCAAAGATTAACCACGGTGCAGTGAAGTCAACAAGGACATAAACTATAGTTTTGAGACAGTTTTGTTCTTCATGGCCTCTTCAATCTCTGATTTTGATTTTATAAATCTGTCTTTGATAGCTGGCTGAAGTTTTAGTTTTAATGCTTCGTCAATTGTAAAAAAGCCAATCTCCTGCCCTTCGCCCTCCCCATGTTTAAATTGTTTTGCTTCTTTGTCGTCCACGAAAGACAAATATAAGTAAGCTAGTCCGTTTTTTGTTTTTAGTTTCCCCAAAAAATTAATGTCTCTGGGGACAAAAGAAACCTCCTCCGTTAACTCTCTCTTTAAAGCCACAAGTGGGGTTTCTCCTTTTTCAATACCACCCCCTGGAAGTTGCCAATGGTCAGGATAAGGAATGGTTGGGATATCATCACGATGAAAAAGTAATATTTTGTTTTTGTGAATAATTATTGCAGATGAGCCGTTCATATTAAATCAAAGGCCTCCTTGTTGCAACTTTTTGATGTCTCATTTCATTAAATTTGTTCTTACTTTACGATCTTTTTCGTTACTTCTCCCGCAAACAACCTGTATGCCGGTCGTTTTTCTTTAGGATAAACGTAATATACACCCAGTGTATCTTTGCAGTTTGGACAAACCAATTTGTTTTCAGAAGATTTTTCGAAATCAATAATACTATCTAGGTAAAGCCTCTTTAATATTCCTGGTCCATCTTTTTGATAGTAAAACAGATGGGTAGAGCAGGACTCACAGAATAAATCCAAGAGTTTTGATGTTCCACCCCTAGCTTTTCTATACTTGTCTTTTTTAAGTCTGATTTTCATTTCCTGATAATTATATGCTTAAACCACTGCTCCTGAAAATTAGTTTGTTTTTCAATTTCACTGTTTGATAATTTCATTCCCTCTGGAATAACAACTAATTTGTCATCATTGTCATTAGTCCTATGGATTATTGCAATACAAATTCCTTTCGCTCTTTTTAGCGGTTTATTTATTCCTAAATAATAGGCATCGAGTTCTTCGCCGTCCGGGGATTTGGTATTTGGGATATAGCCATAGTTTGCTTCATACACAAAACCGTGCTTCGGGTGTTTACTTCCAAGGGGCCTGTCCATAATTATTTCAACTTCTTTGCCCAAAAAGTCTTTTGCTTGAGTGGGTAAAATGCGATTGTAAAATTCATATTTTGCTCCTTGATAATCTCTAAAGCTTTTGCCATTGAAAGATAATTTTAAATCTTCATATTCTTTTAACAGTTTTCTGTTAGATTTGAGAATTTCATAGATTTTGATCTGTCTTTCCGGTGGTTCAGTTAAATAAAGTTCAACTGGATAGCCGTTTTCTTTAAATTCCCACTCAATAAATGTCTTATGAACATGTTCTGGTTTACCAAAAAGTTTTTTCAGCGTTGGAAGATATTTGTCAAAGTCCTTTTGTTTTGCCAAAACATAAATGTCAATATCATTCTGTCCGGCAATTTCAAGCGCCGTTGCGCCCATAAACAAAACTTCGAGGTCGGGTAGAGTTTTCTTGATTTTGGAGACAATCGAATCTCCTGCCCTTTTGGCTTGTGGATCAAACGGTTTGATTGAAACTTTTTTGGAGGCCGGTATTTTTGCTAGATAATCTTTTTCGTCTTTTGTTAACATAAATATTACAAATGTGTTGTATCGTTCCAGGTTAATAAGCCCCAGCCATATTTTTCGGTGTATTCACAATGAGTAATACCAGTATTATCAATCCATAAATGATGGTTAAGGCTACCTAGAGTTGGGAGAGTAAGTCGCTCGCCAAAAATCATTGATCCAACTATTGCCTTGACTATGGTGCCGTGGGAGACACAAAGAACGTTTTGATTTTTGTGCTTTTTCAGAAGATGATTAACTACCAGATTGGCTCTGTCTATTAATTCTTTGTAAGTTTCCTCGTCTGAATATTTCCAATCTTCTCTTAGCCAATTTTCGGCCAGTTGATTCTTAATCTCAATCGCTTTTGGGTCATCTATGTGCAGTCCTTCCAGTTCTGTTGGTCTTTTTCTTTCTTTTAAGCCTTCCCAATATTCGATTGGCAAGTTTAACTCTTTTGAGATAATTTCAGCTGTCTGTTTGGCGCGAATAAATGGACTGGCGTAGATAATATCAATGGGAATATTTTTTAGGCGTTTAGCCAGAATTTTTGCTTGCTGCCTACCTTCTTGAGACAAAGGAACTTCCGGCCCCTGGTGGAGGCCATTTAAATTTCCTTCAGATTGTCCATGCCTGACAAAGTAAACATTCATGTTTTGATTATACTGCATAGCTGGTAAGCAGAGTTTGGCCAGTTCTTGTTATTATATGGCAATGCCTGGTAGAACTGGTAAAATTGGGTAATGGCTAGAACGGGTATTCGCGCGGTTGCAGTAATTGTCAAAAATAATAAAGTTGCCTTGATTCATCGCAAAAAAGAAGGGAAAGACTATTGGGTTTTTCCCGGCGGTGGGGTTGAAGAGGGGGAAACTCCTGAAGAGGCAGTTATCAGGGAAGTACATGAAGAATTGAGTTTAGCGAGTAAGGTGGAGAGACTACTTTTTTCGGTAGAAAGTTACCCTGGAGGTAATAAAGACCCATATTTCTTGTGCAGTGTTGACAGCGATGAGATTAAATTGGGTGGATCGGAAAAACAAAGGCAATCAGAAAAAGATTGGTACTCTCCGCAGTGGGTTGAATTTGAGAAAGTTAGAAATCTCAACCTGCTGCCAGAGAACGCGAAAAGAGAATTTCTAAATTTTGTAAAAAAATAAATAATATCTACGGCCATATATGATTTAGTTCTCTCCTGCATTATTAAAATCTCCTGGCAGGATTTTTTTAACAGTCACGGTCTGGATATAATCTCCAATTTGGAATTTTTTAGTCTCACCTATCTTCATGCCTAAAAGAGTTTGACCTATGGGGCTTTCATAAGAAATCCATCCACGGCTTTTACCTGTACTGGAATCGTCAGGCCCCAATACTGTAAAAGTCTCGTCTTCATCAAAATCTCCAAGTTTTACTACCGCTGTATTTCCAAGTCCCACATCTTTAGTCTCTTGTCTTGGTTTGATAATTTCTACGTTGTGAAGTTTGTGGCGAAGTTCAGATTCTTGCGCAGTTATTCTTTTGTATTCTTCTACGGCAAAGTCTGCGGCAGCATTATCGTGCCAATCACAATCCGGACCGAAAGCATCCCCCATTCTTTGTCCAGCTTTTGCCACCTCAGCAATTACACGTTCCAGCTCTTTTTCTAGACGCGCTTTTGTTTCAGCTGTCATTAAATTTTTTTCTATCACCATATATGAAAAGGAAAGTTACCTGTTTGTTCCTAAAAGAACTGGCCAAAAAGCTGGGTTTGTCTGATAAGACGGTTTCAGCTTATGAAACAGGTCGAGCAACCCCTCCGGTATCTATATTAGCACGGAGGATATTCATCACCTTAAAATATCCCACCCAGGAATATTTTTTCTTTTTCTGAATTTTTTGGGAATTTTGTCTTCGAATTCGATTTCAAATCTGCTTTTCTTTTCAGTCCACTTAAATTCAAACCAAATATTTTCAACTTCTCCAAGATTGCATTTTGCCGAGAAACGATAAACTGTACCTTTTACCGGTGTTTTATAAACTTTTGTTGTAACTCCCTGGCTGTCTTTTCTTATCCTTTTTGTGCCTGTGTATTTATCAATAACAAAGCCGGTTTTTTTGAAATTAAGCTTTTGGCAAAGCTCGTATGCTTCTTTGTTTGTTAAAACTATCCTGTGTTCCATTTTAATCCCGCAGAGCGGGACGAACGGGTTTTAATCCCCGAGCCTACGTGTACGAATGAGGATCCAAGGATCCTTCCTTGGGGATGCAAGCCGTTGACTAATTATATGATTTTTTAGTTGAAATGTATAATTTAGCTATGCCAAAAATTTATAGAGAGTCCGTGATTGCCGGTTTTGTGCAGGTTGCCAATTACAAAAGTGAGATCTGGCTTACAATTTTGGCAAAGGTGTTTCAGGTTTTTCTTTTAGTTTTATTTTGGAGTGTAATTTCAAAAACATCCCCTATAGAATTTGAAATTGGTGAGCTGATTTCCTATTTTTTTATAGCCAACGCAGTTCAGGTTTTGGTGGATGGAGAAGCGCTTCGTTTTGCCAGACTTTTGACCGAGGAGATCAAAAACGGTACTGTCAGCTCTTATTTGCTGCGCCCGATTAATGCGCCGGTTTTTCTATATACGAGGTTTCTCGGAAACCAAGGATTGATAATTATCATTTCGCTTGCGCTTACAGTTTTTGGATTTTTTGTTTATTTTCAGGGAAATTTAATAAAAATACTTTTATTTATATTAACAGTATTTTTTGTTTTGCTTTGTGCCTTTGGTCTTAATCTGATAGTGGGATCTTTTTCGTTTTGGACAGCTGAGTCAAAGGGAATTAGACATGTTGTGTCTCATGTTATCAGAGTTTTTGGCGGCTCGTTGATTCCAATTACATTTTTTCCCGACGGGATTAAATTGTTAATTTTGGCGACCCCCTTCCCATCGTTTGCTTATATTCCGGGAATACTTATAAGGGGTAGCATTACGAGTGAGATATTTTTTGGTATTTTCTCCGCCTTTATTTGGTCATTTCTGCTTATATTTTTTGGATTTTGGCTTTGGAAGAAAGGAGTAAGACAATATGAATCTGTCGGAATTTAAGGAGGGGTTTTTTTAATCAGGTGGAAAATCCTCAAAGCTAACACAAAATATTCTTTGCAGGAGAGTGTCGCTTATACTGCTAATAATTGGGGATCGCTTGCTTCGACGTTTATTTTTATGGTTACTTTTTTAATTTTTGTGTCAGCAATCTATGGGAATGTAAAAAGTATTGCCGGTTATTCGTATCCCGAGATGCTGGTTTTTGTTCTTATTGCTCAAATTAATTATTACCTTACTTGGAGCTTTAGCCTCCCTAGCGTCGTTAAACTCGGGCGGGGGGTAAAAACTGGGGAATTAGATCTTTATTTGACCAAACCGGTCCCCCACCTTTGGTTTGTGACTTTCAGAAAGATTGACTTAGTTCTGCTTGTCGCAAATGCGGTGCCGGCAATGATTCCATTAATCTACCTACTTCTTAAAAATTATAATTTAAATATTGGGATCGATAATGTGCTTTTGGGAATTGTAATGATCATTCTTGGGCAGATTTTTCTACACTGTTTTCAATTTATTTTAATCCTTGGTGCATTTTGGAGCGGACAGATGCAAGAACAAATTCGAACGTTGTTTCAAAGCGGAGCGGCGGCTGCTGCCAACCAGCCGCCGCGTTATTTTAAGAAGCCTGGCTGCCTCGTTTTCTTTTTTCTGCGTGCAATTTATTTATAGCCGAGAGAATACACAATCTGCCGATAGGCTAAATGGGCTTAATGTCATCCCGCTCATAGTTTGGGGAATTTCGGTCCCTTATACCACACCTACATTCAAGAATTTTAAATAGTAAGTTATAATTCATTTGGGTGGATCGTTATGAGTGATAAAGAAAGAGTTAGAAATAGTGAAAGGGATAGAAAGATAAACACGATGTTCCCAAAGACTAAGAGAATTCTTGAAAACAAATTAAAAGTTACTGTAGATAAGCTTACAAATATGTATAAACAAGGCGTTCCTTGGCAACATGACGCAGGTGGATTTCACTTCGACCTTCGAAATTTGGAAGCCGAGCGTTCCAGATTAGAAGCCACTCTTCGCGGTTCAGAAGTGGTTATGCTGCCTGAGGATCCAACAGTCGCTATTTTGGGTTCAAAGGTGATCTTGGAGGTGGATAATAAAGAAGAAATCTATTTGTTGGGTTCTCAACTTGATGCATTATCATTGAACAACAGAGAATCTAGAGAACAATGGCTATCTATAGATAGCCCGCTTGGAAACCATTTGCTTGGAAAAGAGGCTGGAACAAGTACAATATTTAAGACGCCCGACGGAAGTGAGTTGAGTATAAAGGTAGTCTCTATCAGCAGAATTCCGGAAGAAGTAGTTACATAGTTTTTATTTTTTGTCTCATTTAGCTTATAATATAGTTTGATATGGATAAATCATTAATTGAGTGTGAACTGCGGGGCCCGATTACATGGAGCGACTTTAATGATATTAAGTCATCTGTTGAGAAAAAATGGGGTCCCCTTACGCATTTTGTAGAGTTAGTTGTATTTTTTAAAGGCGAACATGACTTGAGGCTTAAAATCAACAACAATGGTGTTGAGCTGGTCTTAAAAAAGACTGTAAAGAAAAGTGAAGCTAAGTCCGAAGTGGTTTTTAAATCAGGGATTGACCAGCTAGAGAACGCTGTCTCGCTTGTTTATAATCTAGGTTTTACAGAGGGATTATTTTCTTATGTGGAAAAATACGAAGCGGTTAAGAATAATAAATCAATATCATTTAAATTTGGTTCACAAATAGGCGATTTTTTTGAGATAGAGGAGCTTGTTACAGATGGTAAAAAAGTTAATGCTGCTTTGAAAAGGATAAAAAGAATAGTTCGTCAACATGGGCTTTTGATTTGGGATAAGAAGGTGTATCAGAACTTGATTAAAAACTCATGGAAAGATGTGAGACCTCAAAAGTTAATTGATGCAGGCAAAATATCCCCCAGAATACGTGAAGTATATGCAAGGATCCAAAACTCAAGAAATAAAAACCTCAGGAAGAAAAATGTAACTATTTCAGATCTGCTTAAATCTCGCTCTAATGACTATACTGATTTGGAAAGTAAATATAAGGATAGGGTTAAACTGGGTTTATTAACAGAGAAGTTTCTTCCTAGATCTGTAGAATTTACTAAGCAGGTTTCAATAGTTATACCAACATATAATTCAGTTTCAACATTGCAATACACACTGGAATCTATAAAAAACCAGTATCTTACGAGTAAGGAGAGAAAACTAATTGAAGTTATCGTTGTTGATGACGGATCAACGGATAATTCCCTTAAAGTTGTAGATAAATATTCTAAGCATTATCCATTGAAATATTTCAGACAAAATAATATGGGTAGAGGACAGGCAAGAAACGCGGGTGCGGTTCTTGCCAGTGGCGGAACTTTAATCTTTGTTGATTCAGACATAATTCTTGAGAAACATTTCATTAGGGAGCACGCTATTAGACACGAATTATTAGATAAAATTGTACTTATTAGTTTTAAAGAGAACATCGGCAGAGATGATAAAAGGTTACGAAGCAGAGATTTTTTCAGGAATCTCCCTAAGCCAGACTTCTCAAGGGATTTTCGATTTGAAAAAGAAGTTAAACCTGAGTGGTTAAGGATGCACCGACATGTTAGGAATGTAGAAGTCAGGAAAGTCAGGATTATGGAGGAAACAAATTACCTAAAGAACTTTGGTAAAGATAAAGTAATTGGAGTTTGGGATTTGCCTTCAGTTGTAGTAACAAATGCTGTGTCTATGAAAACTAAAGAATTTAGGGCAATTGGCGGATTTAATTTACAATTTAGAGGTTGGGGGATGGAAGATACTTTTCTTGGTGCCTGCTTGATTTCTCAAGGAAATTATGTAATTCCGGTTATTAATACTGGTGTCTATCATCTTGAGCATCCTCCTCGCTCAGGTACTAGGGAAACAATGATGCAAGAATTTAATAGAAATGTATTAGTGTATCTTGATTTGCTTCACCTTCCCTTGCATGAAGTAATAAAGGATCCAGGAGATGAGTGAGCGAAGAGAAAAATATATTCATGAATTTAAGGCTCCTCAGCTATTTTCCGTTGAGCATGAAAGAAGAGAACACCTTTTGACTTCGCCAGAACTTGGAAAGGTGGCCGTAATCTCTGGCTTTGTTGGTGTTGGAAAGGATACTATTGCAAATAGCCTACTATCAAGTGATGGAGATATCGCGAGAATTGTCACCTTCACGACTAGAGAACCAAGATTGCTGAATGGAGAAGTAGATGGTGTCAGTTACCATTTTGTTGATCCGTCTAATTTTCAATTACTGTCATACAGCGACGTCTTAGTTGAGCAAACTCACATATTTGGAAATTTTTATGGGGTTCCAATATCTGAGTTTAAGAAAAGGGAAGACTCAATCGGCGTTGTAGCTTGTTTGACTCCAGACGGTGCCAATACTCTAAATAGAATTGGGGTACCAAATGAAAGGTTTGTTGTCGTTCCTGGCTCCTGGGAAGAATTGGTTGCTAGAATAATCAAAAGAGATCGAGTCTCTTCGGACACAATGTTGCAAAGACTTAGTATTGAGATGCAAGAACATTTTAGAGATTTAATGGCCAGTATTACCAAATTGGTTGATAGTGATGAGATTTATTTAAAAGAAGGAGGAATACATTATGTAAAGAGTGCCACTGGAATGGAAGGTATCCAAAAAGCAACTCAATTAATTAAATACATCGCCTTTTCTAGCTAAAATGTTAGAAAGAAAAAATATTAACAAAGAATCAAATGTAGGAGAAGTGCGGGCTATAGCGTTAGAGGCGATGGCTCAACTAAGAGCGGAGTTTGATTTTGACATGTCTTCAAAGTTGAGTGCAGACGGAGAAAATGTCGGTAGCGGCTTAAATTGTCTTACCAGCTCGATTGTATACTCTGATCGGTTACAAGCTCAAGGTATTAGATCTAATCTCGTATATTTACCCAAAAGACACTTTAGTAGCGGGATGGCGTTTCATTTTGGTGTCGTGGTTCAAGAAGGAGATCAGGTTTTTGTAGCAGACCCCACTCCTCTTAAAAGAGGTTATGGGTATGGGAGAATTGGTACTCCCATTTGCCAAGACAAATGGATTAAAAGGGATAGTAGCTGGACAATAGGAAACTTTTCTGGGATGGATCTGGATACAGTTCTCTATCCCCATTTTGTCACAATAGATAGATCTTCTTTGAACAAGCTGAATAACTTAATGAGCGATGTTTTATTGGCAATCCGGGAGAAAGTTGAATATCAAAAAGGGATTGCTTCTATGGAACAAATGTTAGATCTTCCACTAACAGAAGATCTAACCCCTATAAAAGCAGAGATTTATCACACTGCCGGTAAACTTATGCATTCAGGAGGATATTTTGATGAGGCACTTCAATATTATATCAGTGCTCACAAAGTTGGAACACAGACTGAAAGACCACTCAAAAGAGCTCTAGAACTACAAAATGACGATCGTAATCGAGTTTGGTTGGAGAGCGAATTGAGATCGATATTAAGTCTGAAAAGTGAAGAAGTTGAAAAAGTTATTCCAACCTGGCTTTCTAAAGCTGAGGATGCGAATCGGCCATCGCAGGACAGAGAATATTATCAATCTCTTGTAGAATTTTACCGAATGAAGCTCGAGGGTTATAGGAGATTTTTATGCTAGAGAAAGAAAAACCACAGGGCATAACAGATGAACAAAGATTATTACTGGTTCAAGATTTGCAAAAGATGTTTCCTGAGAGTAGTTTACATACTCCGCTTCAGACGAAAGATAAGCATTCATTCGCAGTGTCTTATAAAAATCAGGGAGAAGAATTTGTAGCAAAAATATATTCTGGAAGGAATGATAGGTTTAGAGTGGCGAATGAGATTGCTGCTGTTAAACTAGCCAATTTAGTTGGCGTTCCAACCCCAAGGGTGATACCTCTAGAAACTAGTTTTGGCAGAGTAGGCATTCTCACAAGTAAAGCAAGTGGTACTAGTAGAGATTATGCATCTTACTCGCGTTTGGATCTCGATGCGACGTTAGCAGTTATCGAAGCAATACATGATGTAAGTAGCAACTCTTTTGGATTTCCTGCCGGGGAAGTATTATACAATACATCCGATCAATCATCATTTTTTGGAAATTTATACCTATATGGGTTGAACAAGTTGAAGCTTGACCAAGAGACTTTTCGTTATAGAGATTTGATACATGACCTTGGCCGGAGTGATATGTTTGTTTTGTCTCATAGAGACTTGAAACCTCAACACACTTTTTTTGAAGGATCTAATCTTGTGGCTGTTATTGACTGGGAACATACAACTTTTGCTGATCCAATCGTAGACTACACGATTCTTTACTCTAATCTCTATGCTGGTGGGAGGATAGATCTTGCAAAAGTAGTTAGGGAGGTTGGTCTTGAAAAGTTTGATGAACACAGATTCGATCTCTTTGCTGGGCGGGAGTTTATTATGATAGCCACTTTTGTAATAGAGGATGAGATAGGTCGAAATCGAATAATTGATATAGCCTTAGAACACCTTCACCAATAACAGGATTGTGATTTCTCTAGAAATTTTTGCGTTTTTTGATTCCTTTACTTTCGGCTTTGTAGGGCTCGCTGGGGGGCGTTGGCGCGGCGAGTCGATCGTGCTCAGCGGGGGCAAAGGGGTTTGAGCATCTGGCTTACCAGCTTGGTAATTATAACGAGCCAATTCCGTTTGAAGGGTATCCTGCAAATTTCAGAAATTGGGGGTTTGTTGTTCTGCCTGTTATTTTCCATACTGCTTTGACTTCTTCTTATTTGTTGGGTAAAACCACTAACCTTGATTTGTTTTTACTAGTTGTGGGTGCGACAATGGTTGCACTATTGGCTAAAAATTTTGTTTGGAAGTTGGCCTTAAGACAGTATTCATCGGCGTCATCATAAAAAATGAACATGATTGAAGTTACCAATCTAACAAAAGTGTATAAAGTTGCAAAAAGAGACGGGGGGTTTATAAAAAACCTTTTTATTCCTAGCCACAGGGAAATACTTGCTGTTGACAAAATTAATTTTTCTGTCAAAGCGGGAGAGAGTGTTGCTTTTTTAGGGCCAAATGGAGCGGGCAAAACCACGACTTTAAAAATGCTTACGGGGCTAATTTATCCAACTAACGGTGATGTTTCGGTTTTAGGATTTACACCTACTGACAGAAAGCGGGAATTTTTAAGAGATATTGCACTGGTTATGGGAAACAAAAACAGCCTTTCGTGGGATTTAACGGCAAAACAGAATCTTTCGCTTTTTATCAGTATGTATAAAACAAGTGAAACTTCTTCTTGGAAAATTATTCGAGAAATGGCAGAAATGCTTGAAGTGGATAATTTTTTTGATACCCAGATCAGAAAGATGTCTCTTGGACAAAGACTAAAGTTTGAGTTAATTGCTGCCATATTTCACAAACCTGCGATTCTTTTTCTTGACGAACCTACGATTGGACTGGACATTATTTCAAAGAGAAAAATTAGGCAGTTTTTAAGACATATTAATGAAACCGAAAAAACAACGATTATCCTGACCAGCCATGAAATGGCGGATATCGAGAAGGTTTGTGACAGAGTGATTGTCATTAATCAAGGGAGGATTGTTTTTGATGATTCAATGACAACACTAATCGGCAAGTATAAAGATAAAAAATATTTTGACGTAATCTTAAAAAGAAAAGTGGATAAAGAAAAAATTGAAAAATTTGGCAGGATTGTCTCTTCTCACAACCTTTCGTACACAATCGAAGTTCCCAGAGAAAGGCAAGGGGAAGCGGTTTCTGGTATTATTTCAAAATTGCCGGTTGAAGATATAGATATTAGGCCCACTCCCTTGGATGAAATTATTGAGGACTTATTTGGTAGATGATATTATCCAGATCTAATAAGACTAAACAGCCCATTTTATCCTCTTGTTTTACGGAAAATTTTGTCATATTAAAGAGATTGTAGAATTTATATTTTTATAATCAACTTTCTCCTGCTAATATATGGTTTATGCAAATAGTAGTTGGCTCACGAAATCCGGACAAAATTAAAATTGTTAAAGACGCTTTGACCGAGCTTCATCTGAATGTCGAAGTTGAAGGAAAGAGAGTAGATTCCGGGATTACAGACCAGCCTTTGAATAAAGAAACGACCAAAAGGGGAGCAATAAATCGTGCGACAAATGCGAAAAGAGCAAATCCTGATGCTGATTTCTGGTTTGGCCTGGAAGGTGGACTCCATGATTACCATCCTTCGTCTGAAGACTACGGAGTGGCAAGCGCTAAAGGGTATCATCTTGTAACTTATGCATGTCTAATTGATAAGGATGATAATGAGTATATTGGCGAGGGAGAAGAAATCCACTTGTCAGTCCAATGCTCGTATGTGGAGTACTTGAAAAATTCAGTGGGTTTAAATTATAGAAAAAAGACATCCGCAGTTGTTACCGATGGCGATAATAATTATCTAATTGTCCAGTTACAGGGGTATGATGAGACTGACTGGAATTTCCCGGGTGGCGGGGTTGAAAAAGGTGAGACAGAAGAACAAACAATATTGCGAGAGTTAAAGAAAGAGTTGGGAACCGGAAAATTTGAAATTATCAAGAAAAGTAAATACATAAACAAATATGAATGGCCAAATAGGTTAATCGCGAGGGATATAGCCCAAGAAAAAGAAAATATTTACAGAGGGCAGGAAGCGGCTCTGTTTTTTGTTAATTTTACAGGTGATAAAAATGACATAAAGCCTGATGCCGGTGAGATTAGGCAAGTTAAGTGGGTGAAGTATGAAGATTTTAAAGATTATTTTCATTTCCATGGCCAAATGGAGCTGGTTGAAAATTTATTCAAACTTTGCGAAAACCCCGCTCAGCGGGGATGAAACAAAGCAGTGAACAAACTTGTCGAGCCCCGCCTTGCCGGTAGGCAGGCCGCAGGGCGAGAATACCACGGGTTTTTAACCCGCGGTAGTTTATTAATAGAAGAGCTAAAAAAGTAAAGTATTGGAAATTTCTCATAAATGGAATTACCCAAAAAATTAGTTTAAAATGGTATATGGTTGAAGACGTAGGGATATTAAGGCTTATAAGCCCGGGCGTTAGAAATATGCTTAATTCCCGTGAACATTTAGCCGAAAGGTCGATTGAAACCAGAGTTATAGGCATGGGAGGGAAAAAAGTAGACCCGGCAGATATTTTAAGAAACACGGTCTTGGGTTACAGATTAAACGATGAAAAATACGCTCCCAACGAAGAAGTGTTAAGTGAGTACGAAAAAAGCTTGGGAGATGATGCAAAGGTGCTAATAGTCATGGATTTTGACGGCGTGATGATTAGCCCTATACATCTGGAGAGAAAGGTAGGGTTTAAAAAAATGTATGTGCTTTCCCGATTGGTTAAAGCTGCAGATAAAATGGTTGTCTGGACAAACAGGTTAATGCCGCAAAAAGGAAGATTGGCAGGCAGTGGGCGCTTTCCCTTTATGGGGAAAAATTTAGCTACAAGGATTGAAGACCTGGGCCGCGATCCTCAAACGGGTATCACAAATGTGGAGGTAAGGGCAGGCAAAAGCCAGGATGGTTCCCGCGTTCTTCAGAAAATGATTGATAAAGGTGATTTTGAGATGGTTTATTTTGTAGGTAGTTCAAAATTAGACAGAGGAATAGTGGAAGGGCTAAATATTGCTGACCCCAAAAAATTTGTTTATTTGGATACCGGGCACTATATTGTTTGATTTAATTAAAGATGACAGAAATTGCGGCAATTATATTTTTATCTATTTTATCAGGTATGACCACGATTATAGGTGTAGTGCTTGCCATGATTTTTATTTCTCTACACGAGCTTATTGCATTGGCAAATAAATACAAAAATCCTTACCTTTTTGTTTTGGGCATGGTAACTTCTGTCTTTATTTACTTGGGTTTGGGTGCTATATTCCCCAACTGATTAAAGGTGATAAAATTATAAATACAGATGAAAATCACAAATGTGGTCATAACAACGTTGTTTAATGACTGTGAATACAAAAGCGGTTTAAAAACATCACATGGAATTTCTTGTTTGGTCGAAACACTATCCTTGGGTAAACAGCAAAATATTCTTTTTGACACAGGTGGAGACGGACAAGTGTTACTTTCAAATATAAAAGCGCTAGGGTTATATACAAATGATATCCAAAATGTGTTCCTGAGCCATATCCACTCGGATCATGTCGGGGGACTACCGCAGATATTGAAAAAAAATAAAAACGTTAAAGTGTTTATTCCTGCTTCCTTCCCCGATTCAATTAAACAAACTATTGAATCTTTTTTAGTAGAATACAAAGAGATTGATGAAAACGAGGCTATTTTTGAGTCTGTTTATTCAACCGGACAGATGGGAATGGATGTTGTCGAGCAATCATTGGTTTTGGATACAATAAAAGGCTTGGTAATAATTTCTGGTTGTGCCCATCCGGGGATTGTGAATATAGTTAAAAAAGCAAAAGAAATGTTACCCGATAATAAGGTATATTTGGTGATGGGCGGATTCCATTTAAAAGATTCGGAAAAGGTTGAGATAGAAAATATTATTCAAAGTTTTAAAAAGTTAGGGGTAGAGAAGGTGGCACCTTCACACTGCAGCGGGGGTCTTGCCCGGGAGTTATTTAAAAAAGGGTACGGGGAAAATTATATTAAAAACGGCGTCGGCGGTATTATTGAAATTTAATAAAAAAGTTTATTTGTGATTAGCGCCTGGTTACAACTTTATATAAAAAGCTATAATCGGGGATATAGTGAATTATATTAACCTTTATTTTGAAAGACTCGCGCGTCGTATCAGACAAAAAGCCAGAAGTTTCATCTCCCGTTTTGTAAAATATATCCGCCGGTTGCTTTTTCCCCTTTATTTGTTTCCGATAAAGATCATAACCTATACCGCCTATTACATTACCCGTTTTGTTATCAAATTTATTTTTGCATTTATCAGTCTTGTTTTTGAAATGGTGCTTTACCCTTTTCGTAGCCTGAAAAATTTTCTCAAAGCCGGTTTTTTTGTAGTGATTATTGCATATCTTTTTGCTTCCATTTTTGTAATTACCGATTATTTGGGCAAAGAATACGGCTATATCGGCAAATTCTTGTGTTCCTATGGGGCGGAAAATGAGTTGCAAGAAAAAGTCGTAAGGGTTGTCGGCGGGTATTCGGAAGGCTCTGGATTTTTTATAGATAAAGACCGGGTACTGACCAATTTTCATGTCATCGCCGATGAACCCAGCCCCAAAATTATTTTTCCGGACGGGCAATTTATCACACCCAAGGCAATCATCGGGGATTCGGATGCGGATCTGGCCGTATTAATAGTTGAAGGTGAATATTCGGATTTTGTACTCGAGTTTTTAGATCCGTTTGTCCTTTACAAAAATGAGAAGTTGATTGCCGCTGGTTATCCGTTAGGAACGGAAATTACGGGCAACGCCACGGTTATCGAAGGCAATTATTTTGATGTCAGATTTTCTAAATATTATCCCGTCAGCTATATCCATACGGATATTGACCTTGCCGGGGGCATGAGCGGTGGACCGCTGATCGAGCGCTGCGGCAAGGTTGTTGGTGTAAATACAATGAGCATATCAGGGCAGTCTCTTTTTATTTCCTCCTTTGACGTGCTCACCAAGCTTCCGGATTTTAATGACGCCAATATTGTAAAAATTGAGGCTGATCCGTCAATCTCTCCGGAAGCGGCGGTTGAGGCATTTTATACCTATCTTAAAGCCAGGAAGATGGAGGAGGGCTTTGCTCTTTTAAGTGAAAACTATTTATTAAAAACGGATTTTGAGGAGTGGACGGCGAGGTTTATGGATGTATTGGATGTGGAGGTCTATTACACCGAGCGCTTTGAAGATAGTGCGGACACGGTGTTTATAAAATTTTCAACAAAAACGTGGGACGGGATGGATGTGGATTACCATTATTATGAAGGTACATGGGAAACCGTTTTGGAGGATAATATCTACAAAATGAATGAAAGCAATATCAAGGAGGTCTATAAACCGGACTGGTCATGGTTTTATACCAGCTAAATAATTTGTTTACAAAAACGTGAGTTTCAAACCTGGCTATTTAGTTATTCAAACTCTTTTCAACTAATTGGTTTGTATCAAAATCAAAGCTATAGACATCAAAGATTGAATAAAGCGCAGCGTGTTTTGCCTCCGGACTGATATAGGTATCGGATGACTGCATGGCCTTATAAAGCTCGGTTTTTTTAGCCTTTTTGTTTATTCCAAGGGCAACTTTAAGCTCACATTTGTTTTTTTCCCATACCGGTGCTACAACGACGTGGTGATCGTGATATTTATCAACTGCTTCGATTAACGAGTAAGAATGCGTTATTATATTACCCGATGGATTTTGAGACCATAAACTTTTTTGAAGTTTGATTTTTTTAGAATATTTTAAACTAATAATTATAATTACATTAGGAATTTTTGTGGTTTTGTGAACTTGACTGCGGGCATGAGGAAGATATTTTTTACCTGCTTTGAGTGTATTTTCAGCTGAGATATAGGTTTTTTGGGGAAAATAGAGCGTAAGCCTTTCTTTGGACACAAGCCATATACCAAAAAAATAAAGGTTGTCTGGGAATTTTGCTTCCTTGGACTGAAATTTTATGTTTTTAATATCCATTTTCTTACATTCTACAACTTTCGGGATTTTGGGGTAAAATGTATTAAATGACAAAACTTTCCCGTTCTAAAATTGATCTTTTCATCCAGTGCCCGAGGTGCTTTTGGCTGGATCAGGTGGCGGGGATTAAGCGGCCGGGGATGCCCGCTTTTACCCTTAACTCCGCCGTGGACCACCTCCTTAAAGAGGAGTTTGACATTCACCGCGCAAAAGGGGAGCCGCACCCGTTGCAGGAGCAATACGGGATAGACGCTCGGCCGGTGGCGCACGAGATGCTAGATGCTTGGCGGCATAACTTTACCGGAGTGCAATACCACCACAAGCCAACGGATTTACTCATCTTCGGTGCCATTGATGACTTGTGGATTAACTCCAAAGGCGAATACATCGTGGTTGATTATAAAGCTACAGCCAAAAACGGGGTGGTTGATCATTTGGAAGACACCCCTTGGCACGACGCCTATAGGCGGCAAATGGAGATTTACCAGTGGCTCTTGCGACAAAACGGTTACAAGGTCTCCTCAACCGGTTATTTTGTTTATGCCAACGGGCAAAAAGATAGAAAAGCCTTTGACGGAAAACTGGAGTTTGAGATAAACCTTATTGCCTACAGCGGTGACGATTCGTGGGTGGAGGGGAAAATTATGGAGATCCGCGATTGTTTGGATAGTCCTATACCACCAGAAGCAGCTCAGGAATGCGAGCACTGCAATTATACAAATGCAATCAAAAGCCATGGGTTTTGATATATTAGGTGCTAAAGCTGTTATAAATAGTTTAAAATAGTTGTATGGCTAGGGTAACCTACGACGATCTTATTAAAAAACATATTAGAATTTTAAAGAGTCTTCAAAGTAAATCCGGGCTTTTTTTGGCTTCAAAACAGGGTGTGCCCACGGGGTACGATAAAAGTTGGCTTAGAGACAATTTTTATGAGACTTTGGCGTTTGAGATAATCGGAGACTGGAAAACGGTCGAGCGCACATATCGCGCAATCCTAAATATTTTTTTACACCACGAAGATAAGATTGATAAGGCGATCAAAAATAAACCCACTTATAGTTATGAATATATTCATGCCAGGTTTCATCCAGAAACGTTTGCTGAATTTTGGGAAGAGTGGGGCAACAAACAAAATGATGCCGTGGGCTGCATTTTATTTCGTTTGGGGGAGCTTGAAGTAAAAAATAAACGCGCAGTCATCAAAACTCCTGACCATGTGCGCATTGTAAATAAGCTTATTAAATACCTCGAAGCCATTGAATACTGGCATGATCCCGATTCCGGTATGTGGGAAGAAGATGAGGAGCTTCACGCCAGTAGTGTCGGGGCTTGTGTGGCAGGCCTTAAATCCATTTCCAGACTTTCATATATTGAAGTACCGCTTTCTTTAATTAAAAAAGGGGAAAAAGCATTAAGTGAGTTACTACCGCGTGAGTCTAAACGTAAATTTGTAGACCTTGCCCAGCTTTCTTTAATCTGGCCGTACGACGTCGTTAACGACGAGCAAAAAGAGGAGATATTAACAAACGTTGAATACCATTTATTAAAAAAACGCGGTGTAATTCGCTATAAAGGCGATAGATATTACAACAAAAATATTGACACCCTGAGTGAAGAGGCCGAATGGACATTCGGGCTTTCCTGGCTCGCAATTATTTACCAAAAAATGGGGCAGGTTGAAAAAGCCGAAGAATTAATCAAAAGCCTTCTTGCCGAAGACACGCCCCGAGGCATGCCCGAGCTTTATTTCAGTAACAGCCCGGAATACAATGAAAACACTCCTTTGGGCTGGAGTGAATCTTTGTTTGTTGTTGCTTTATATGAGATGAATGAAAGACTTGAGTCGTAGGTAGGCCTTATCTGCCCGTTTGCCGGCTTTGGTGGATTAATATTGGTTTTTTATGCTAAAATATAGATTCCCCGTAAATGGAGGGGAATTTTTTTTGGAAAAAACTATGGAAAAAATTATAAATATTGCCGTAATCGCTCATGTAGACCATGGAAAAACTACACTGGTGGACGCGATCTTAAAACAAAGCCATGTATTCCGCGAGAACGAGGAGGAGATGCAGCAAACTCAGATTCTAGATAGAAATGAGCTTGAGCGTGAGCGTGGTATCACAATATTTGCCAAAAATTGTGCCGTAATTTATGAAGACATAAAAATTAATATCATAGACACACCGGGGCACGCGGATTTTTCAGGCGAAGTCGAGCGTACTCTTGGTATGGCGGATGGTGCGCTTTTAATCGTCGACGCACAAGAAGGTCCCATGCCCCAGACAAGATTTGTCTTAAAAAAAGCATTGGAGTTGGGTCTTAAAATAATCGTTGTTATCAACAAAATCGACAAAAAATTCGCCGATCCAGCCCTTACCCTTTCCAACATAGAAAGCCTTTTTTTAGACCTTGCCCATGATCAGTCCCAGCTTAGTTTTCCAGTTTTATATGCCATAGGCCGGCAGGGTGCTGTTTTTTATAATCTGCCCGGTAGTGAGGAAAAAGGTGATGTCATCCCGCTTTTGGAGACCATCAAAAAATACATTCCACAAAGTAAGCAAAACCCCGGACCATTTAAAATGCTGGTTACCTCAATTGACTACGATCCGCATTTGGGAAGGATTGTTGTAGGAAAAATCCACCAAGGGATGATCCAAAAAAACGATAAAGTAAAACTGGCAGGTAGCGACGAATCTTTTTTAGTGGGAAAACTATTTGTTTGGCAGGGACTGGAAAAAGTGGAAGTAGACAAGGCAAAAAGCGGTGAAATCGTATCCTTTTCCGGTATTGGTAAAGCTAAAATAGGCGACAGTGTGGTTACATCTTTTGACACTGATCCCTTGCCTTCGGTTTCTATAGGAGAGCCTACCCTTCATATGACTTTGGGGCCAAATACATCGCCTTTTTCAGGTAAAGAAGGAAAATTTGTAACCAGCAGACAGATTGAAGAGCGCTTGAACAAAGAATTGGAGACTAATTTAAGCCTAAGAGTGGAAAAATTAACTAATGGAAAATTCGTGGTCTCCGGCCGTGGCGAGCTTCATCTGTCTATTCTTTTGGAAACCATGCGGCGCGAAGGGTATGAGCTGGAAGTCGGAAAACCTGAAGTAATTATTAAAGAAATAAACGGGCAAAAATGTGAACCGTATGAGGAGGCTTATATTACGGTTTTGAGTGAATATACGGGTGTTATAACCGAAGAATTTGGAAAAAGGGGAGCGGAGCTTGTCAAGATGAAACCCGTGAATGATGCCGAAGTGGAGTTTATTTATATTATTCCTACCCGTAGTCTGATAGGCCTAAGGGGTTTATTAAATACCGCCACAAAAGGAACAGTGGTTTTTAACAGTGCATTTTTAGATTACAGGCCAGTTGGGAAAGAAATTTCCAGAAGTAAGCGTGGAGTTTTGATTGCCAGCGAAAGTGGAGTAGCTTTGGCGTATGGACTTAATAACGCACAAGGCAGGGGAGTAACCTTTATTGAGCCTGCAACCGAGGTCTATGAAGGCATGATCATCGGCATGAATGTAAAAGACGAAGATATAGCCATAAATGTGTGCAAGGGTAAACAGTTAACAAACATGAGAAGCAAAGCCTCAGATGGAGTACTGCAATTAACTCCTGCAACCCACCTTTCGTTGGAGCAATCTTTGGATTTTTTAAGCGACGACGATTTGCTGGAAATTACTCCTCAGGCCCTTCGGCTTAGGAAAAAATATTTATCTGAGCTTGACCGTAGACGAGCCCGCAAAATAAATGCAAAAGCTTGATTTTTAGGCAATTTTTAGTATAATACGGCCTACTACCCAAAATAAAACTCTGCCTTCTTAAGCCAAAATAACCTGCCTTCTCATGTGGCAAAAACACCTAAAAATAT
This sequence comes from Candidatus Microgenomatus sp., assembly GCA_020724555.1. Classification (GTDB taxonomy): domain Bacteria; phylum Patescibacteriota; class Microgenomatia; order UBA8517; family UBA8517; genus DYGT01. Next base: position 45,364 of record DYGT01000005.1, on the reverse strand, counting down.
CCCCAATTGTGCTCAACGCGGCCATCATTTTGCTAGCAGGGGCAGCTTTATACGTCCAAAAGCCTGAGTTTAGCCTAAAAACGATAGCGAGTGTTAATTATGATCAGGTTTTGGGCGTGGAAAACGACCTTGGTTGGGAAATGCTGTATGGCCGTGTTTTAGCGGCGCAAAACGAATCTTTTAAAAATTCCGAGATTAAGGCGGAAAATCTCAAACCAACGGTTGTGCCTGCCAAGCACATGCCCGCCCCCGCACAAGTGTCTGTAAAAACCAGTAGTGCTGTCGAGGTCGTAATTCGCCAGGCAGCGGCTCAATATGGTGTAAATGGTGACGCCATGCTGGCGATTGCGGCTTGTGAATCCGGTCTTCGGCCAAATGCCGTCAACGGGCCTTATGGTGGATTATTTCAGTTTTTGGCAAGTACATGGGCTTCTAACCGCAAGGCCATGGGGCTTGATCCAGACGACGAGCTTCGCTTTGACGCTCATGAGGCCGCCCGAACAGCTGCCTTTAAAATGGCCCGCGATGGCTTTGGGGCTTGGCCTGTCTGTGGCAGGAAAGCGCTAGGAGTCATGCAAAAGATTTAAAGCCAACTCGTCGCTTACTTGAGAGAAATCTTTATAATAAGAGCTTATTGCCCGAAGATTTTTTGGTTTTTGGAGGCACACCACAACTTGTGCATACCTTTTAATGTCTTTAAGGGAACGATATGCACAAACCGGAGCGGCAAAAATAATTTTTTGGGGAGACAATTTTTGTAAATACCTCAAAGCGGAAGTAGCGGTTACACCCGTTGCCAGACCATCGTCGACTACAATCACCAGGCGATTTTTTATTTTTAGTTTTTTATTCCCACGGAAAAGTTTGACTCTTTTTTTGACTTCTGCTCTCTCTTTTATTATTTGCGTGGTTAAAAGTGAGGCGTCATAGCTTTCTGAATCAAAATAATTAAAATCAAAATACGCTTCAAGGTCCTCTGATATTGCTCCGATGCCGTATTCGGGGTGCTCTGGATGACTAATTTTTCTGGCTATGACCACTGTATGCGGGCTATTTAAAATTTTGCTGATTTCTTTGCCCAAAACCACCCCTCCTCTGGGGATTGAGATTACGACAGGCTTATATTTTTTGAATTTTATTAAATTTTCACCTAGTAGCCTTCCCGCTTGACTGCGGTTGTCGTAAATTTTGATATTTTTATATTGCTTATTCAAAAAAAGTTTGAAGCAGTTGCCTGCAGTATTGGTACTGATCAAAATCCCCACTTTGTCTGCTCATTAATTCTTCACAGCGGGTTTTTTCTTTGCTGAGTTGATTATGCTCCTCAATGTAATTATTAGAAGTTATAATCCGGCTTCTGAAATAAATTCCGGCAATTATTAAGGCAATAATGACAAGGAGCTCAAACAAGATAATTTTTGTTTTTAAACTTAATTTTCTTTTTTTATTTACTTTAGCTTTTTCCTGTTCTTCCATTGTCTTTAATTATAACATGGTGAGGCGCTAAAAAAGGCCAATTTGTTTATTGGGATCTTCTGCCGTTGGGTAGGAGAAGTCCACCTTAATTTCCCGGACTGTATTCCATTTATCTTTGAATTTAAGCCGTTTGTTTTTAAAGGCAAAATCGTAGAGGTCGCGTGTTAAAAGTACATCTGCTTCACAATATTTTTGTAATTTTGCCAGGCTCTTCCGGTCTCCCCGGGTCCAATAAGCCACAGCATTAGTGCCGACGTCAATTTTTTGGACACCCAGCGTTTCTTTGACAATGTCGTTTAGGCTTATACGTTTGCCAAAGGCTTTTTTGACCTCGTCTAAAATGTCAAAATGGTTAAACTTTAAAAGGGGTATTTGTGTGTAAGGTTGAAGCACGGCAACGTCGAATTTTATGGAGTTAAACCCTACTATTCTGTCTGCATTTTGAAAATGGGTCCAAAGTGAAGCCAGATCATTTTCCCAAAAACTAAACATTTGCCCTTCCGTTTCCGTGCCGCTTAAATCCACTTTCCGCACATATGCAGAGACAATAGAGAGCTTTAATTTACCCGGGTCGAAATCCTCAATTTCGGAAAATAATTTTTGTGTTTCTATGTCGAAAAAAACTTCGTTTTTATACATACTTTGGAAATAATAATTATAATACAATAATGTCAACTTTTTTATGGCCCGCACTCTTAATTGTTGAAATAATAATGCTTTTTCGTACATCCCGGGCGCTTCAAGGCAAGACCTTAAAGTTTTTAAACGTTCTGTTTAAACCCAAATTGGGTTTGTGGGTATTTTCGCTTTTATTTTTTGGTGGCACTTATTTTCATGAAATTTCTCATCTTTTGGCGGCCAGATTGTTGGGAGTTCGCGCCGAATTAAGTTCCTTAAGGCCAAAAAGAAGCGGCAACGAAGTGATAATGGGTTCGGTTTCCTTGGCGCAAACCGGTTTATTTAGGCGTTTTTTAATCGGAGTGGCACCGTTTGTTTTGGGGCTGACAGGATTAATTGGTTTAGTGTATTTATTACATCTCCACCCCTTTGAATCTTGGTGGCAGTGGGTTTTGTGGGGATATTTGGTTTTTTTGTTGGGTAATACCATGTTTTTGTCGCGGGAGGACATGAAAGGAGTCTGGGTATTTTTAATTCCTATAATATCTTTGGGGTGTGGTTTGTTATTTTATTTCGGCTTGCCGGCGGTAATAATTTCATTTTTAAAAGAAGCCGCACTTCTTTTGCTTGTCCCTCTTGTTTTTAATTTGATGGGCTTATTGTTATTAAAGGCATAAAAAACCCCGGATCCTGCCCTAAACCCGGGGTTTTTAATAATTTATGCACTAACGTACTGCCTGACAGCACTATCCAAGGCGTCGTGATTATCTAATATTTCCCTTACTTCATCTACGTGTTCGTCGTCCGTAGTGACGGCTACTAATACATCCCCTTCCATTATTCTTGTCTCATACCGTTCGGCTTCCTCTTGTGATACACCTGCGTCTACTAAAGCACCAACTAAGCCGCCTGCGAGAGCACCCAACGCTCCGCCCGTCAAACCCCATGTGGCTACCAGCGGGCCGGTGATGACTAAAGGACCCACACCGGGTACCACTAGTGAAATTGCTCCGGCAGCAAGTCCTGCCAAACCACCGATGACTCCTCCGGTTGCAGCTGCGCTGATTGCGCCGTCGCCGGTTTCGTCTTTTACTTCCTTGGTTTTAACCTCGCCATCTGTTTCGTCGCGGATAATCACGGAGATGTTTTTTGTGTAGCCTTTTTCTTTTAGTTCCGCTATAGCTTCTCCTGCCTTTTTACTGTCCACAAACAAGGCTGTTATTAATTTGTCATCGTTATTCATATTTTATCACCTCCTTAATTCTCACAATTTTTAGAATAGGCAAGTTTTAGTAAAGGTTAGTTAAAGGGGAGTAAGAAAAGTGAAAGAAGTGTTGTAAAAAATTTTTTTATGCTATACTCATAGCATGGCAGCAAAAGCTGAAGATAAAAAAAGACTAAAGGGAGAAAGAAAAGGAGTTGGCACACCAGTCATTTTGAAAGTCAAAAACTTTATTTTAAAAAATAGCGTATTTTTTTTGGCGCTCATCGTTGTCTTGATTGCCGGTGCGTTGTATTATTTTAGAGGGTATTTTGTTGCCGCCACAGTTAACGGCCAGCCTATTTCCCGCTATAGCGTTATCCGCCAGTTGGAGTCTCAAGCTGGGCAGGAAGTTTTACAAGGTAAAATTACCGAAGCTTTAATCCGCCAAGAAGCCAACAGCCGAGGTATAGAAGTAACTGATACAGAAATAGATACAGAAATTGCAACCCTAAGAAGCGAGTTTGAAGCCCAAGGGCAGGATTTCCAGCAAATTTTGAATCTTCAAGGTATGAGCATGGATGAGCTTAGAAAACAAATACAAATCCAACTGATGGTTGAAAAAATGTTTTCGGAAGATGTAGATGTAACTCAGGAAGAGATCGATCAATATATCGCTGATTATGGTGAGACCTTACCTGAATATGAAAACGATGAGCAGCGGCTGGCTGCGGTCAGGGAGAACCTGGAGCAAACAGAGCTGGTTGATTCTTTTCAAGCTTGGCTACAAACTGCACAAAGCAACGCGGATATCAAATACCTATTTGAGTATTAGTTATGAGTTTCGGCTCCCCTTTAATTTTTGGTAAATTTTTAATTACTTCATAAAAGTCAAAAAATTGGCCACTTTGGTTTTTAAATGAAAAATGAGCGAACGGTTGGTTGGGATAATTCAACACAAACGGTGTCACCGCAACTACTTGGGGATCTGACCAGATATGGTTAAAAGCATATTCGTAGTTTTCCGAGATAGTTTTTTCCGTAAGCAAATTGCAGCCCCAACCGGTTTCCGTAATATAAACCGGTAAACTCGGGTTTAAATATAATTTTTTTAAGTTTTCCATTTCCCAAAGATACCCTTGGATACTGGTTCTTCCCGTGTCTTGGGGACTTCCGCAAAAACCCGGGTTGGGATAAGAGTGGGAATTCCACCCATCAAAGAGGGTGAATATCAGGTCATCTTCCTCGTACATTTTTTCCCAAAAGTCTATAGCATCCATGGTATTTTTACCGTTTGGCGCCGTCAGATCTAAAGCAGCAGGCAGAACCACAAAGTTTTTGTCTGATTTTTTAAATTCTTCCCAAAAGGTCCGGTAGACGCGTGCATATTCCTTGGGGTTTATTTCTCCTCCCCATTCGCTGCTGTGGTTTGGCTCGTTATAAACCATAACATGCTTTTTTTCGGTAGGCCAGGGCAGTTGTTCTAAAAATTTAACCCAATCCAGGGCATCGGCGGGAGATGGTTTACGCCAGAGAGTCTCTTGCTGGGAAGTGGCTATACGGACAATGGGGATCAATTTATGCTCATTCATCTGGGTAAAAGCGCGGGTCCAACGCTTTAAATCACGCTCGTCTTCACGGATAACTATGGTTACATATCCCCAGGAGCCGCCGTTTGAATTAACTAATGCCGAAGCATCATTGATATCATTTTCAGATAGAATATGAATGCCAAATTTATTGTTTTGCTTAAATTCAAAATTGGTCTGGGCGTTTGTTGGCCTGGCAAAAATCAAAAAAACTGCGAAAAACTCCAAAAGAATTGAAAATAATATTTTTTTCATACTATATTATACCTTGCAAGTCCAAATATCTTGACATTATATTAGTAAATGCTAATATGAGTTGTGTATAATAAATTATGAATTTAACTTATTTTCGCCGCACCAGACAAAGCCTTGAAGAAGCATTTGTTGAGCTTAAAAAAGCTCTTGAACAATATGGTTGGGAAGTGCTGGGTAGCAAGAAAGATTTACAGGCTAAAAATTATTTTATTTCTTTTTATAAAAAAGACGTTTTTAATAAAATCCTTAAAATAGATAAAAATTTAACGGCGTTTTTACCGTTTAGTGCAATCGTCTTTGAAAATAATGAAGGCGTTTATGTGGGAACCGTTAACCCCAGGCTTTTGTCTTCTTTAAATAGTGGCGCAGAAATTTGGGAGTTATCGAATGTGCTTAATGAGGAGTTGGAAAAGGTTATTAATCAGGCGGCCAATGTAGGCGAGCTTAAACCAAAAAGAATAAAGCTTTATTCAACCTTAAGCTG
>DYGT01000005.1:3538-39641 GCA_020724555.1 Candidatus Microgenomatus sp. | reverse complement strand
TACCAGATCTTCCTTATCCCTACGATGCCCTCGAGCCGGCTATTGATAAAATGACCATGGAGATACACCACCAAAAACACCACGGCGGCTATGTGGAAAAGCTAAATAAAGCCTTAGAAGGGCATAAAGATTTAGAGTCTCTTGAGATTTCCGAGTTACTGCAAAAAATAGATATACTACCCGAAGAAATCAGGCAGGCGGTGCGCAATAATGGTGGCGGCCATGCAAACCATAGCCTGTTTTGGGAAATTATGTCGCCTGGCGCTAAAGTTTTATCCGAAGGAGAACTTTTTGTTGCAATTGAAAAATATTTCGGCGGATTTGATAAATTTGTAAATGAATTTAGCGAAGTTGCTGCCACTCATTTTGGGAGTGGATGGGCATTTTTAGTGATGAACCAAGGAATGCTGGAAATTATTACACTGCCGAATCAAGACTCTCCCTTAATGGAAAATAAAATCCCCATTTTAGGCCTGGATGTGTGGGAGCATGCCTATTATTTAAAATATCAAAACAGACGTACAGAATACATTAACTCCTGGTGGAGTGTAGTTAATTGGCCAAAAGTAGAGGAACGCTTCCGAAACCTGCGTTAAAGCTAACTTCTTTTGTTAAAATGATTTATGTTTCTTTTGCTTGACAAGCCTAAAGGCATCACGAGCCACGATGTGGTTGGCAAGATTCGAAAAATATCGGGGGAGCGAAAAGTAGGCCACGGAGGGACACTTGACCCTAATGCTACCGGATTAATAATAATTGCCATAGGAAGAGCCAGCACAAAAAAACTTGAAATGTTTACTAAAGGAATGGATAAAACATATGAAGCCGAAATAATTCTTGGGGAGGAGCGAAATACTGATGACGTTGAAGGAACTGTAGTTAGAAAATGCGAAAAAATTCCCACAAAAAATGATATTAAAAAAGTTTTGGAAAAGTTTACGGGAGAGAGTAGGCAGGTGCCGCCGGATTTTTCAGCAATCAAAAAAGGCGGGAAAAAAGCTTATGAGCTTTCCCGCCTTGGAAAAAATGTGGATCTTAAGTCAAGGAAAATTGTTATTAAAAGTGCAAAACTTTTGGAGTATAATTACCCACGCATAGAGGCTGTCTTTGAAGTTTCCAGCGGAACGTACATAAGAGCCATTGCCCGGGATCTTGGCCGGGAATTAGGCACTTATGCATATTTAAATAACCTGAAGCGGATAAAAATAGGAAAATTTGGCTTGGAGCGGGCGGTTGATCTGGATATCTTAAACAGTAGTAATTGGGAAAATCATGCAATTGAAATATGAATATACTTAATGCCATAGTTTTGGGAATAGTACAAGGGTTAACAGAATTTTTGCCCGTTTCTTCATCCGGCCACCTTGTAATTGCTCAATCTTTATTCGGCGGGTTTTACCAGCCTGGGGTTTTGTTTGATGTGATTTTGCATCTGGGGACAGCGTTGTCGACTTTAGTGTTTTTCCGTTCACGAATTTTTTCTATAAAATCCAATTTTCTGGGACTTATTGTTATCGGCAGTATTCCGGCAGGGATCGTTGGTTTTATATTTTCAGATTTTATTGAAAGTATATTTAGTAGTACCACGGTCGTCGGGATTGCCCTTTTGCTTACAGGAATTATGAATTGGCAAACGGATAAAAGCTGGGGCAGGAGAAAATTTTTAGGGAAAATTGACGCATTTTTTGTAGGAATTGCTCAGGCTTTTGCCATAATCCCGGGTATATCGCGCTCCGGATCCACCATTTTCGCCGCAACTTCTTTGGGGGTTGACCGTGCAGAAGCGGCGGAATTTTCATTTTTGTTGTCAGTGCCAGCAATTGCGGGTGCAAGCCTTTATCAGCTTGCAAAGTATGCAGGAGAAGGCGGAGCCTCGTTTGGAGTTTATTTATTTGGTTTTCTGGCAGCTTTTGTATCCGGATTAATTGCTATAAGTTTGGCAATCAGATTTTTGACAGAAAAGCGTTTTAAAATATTTGCCTTCTATTGTTTTTTTGTGGGGCTTCTTGCGGTCCTAGTGTTCTAATTAAGAATTACTATAATTTTGGGCAAAAATAACACAAAACCGACGATTATTGACATAAAAGCAGCAAGAAGTACGGCTGCGGCCGATACATCTTTGGCGATTTTTGCTTGTGGTTTAATGTCGGGGCTTACCAAATTTACGATTGCTTCAAGCGTGGTATTAAAAAGCTCCAATATAAGGACAAAACAAATTGTAAATAAAAGCAGTAACCATTCATAAATAGAAAAGCCGACAAACCAAGCGAGAGTAACCGCGGCGATACCGAAGGTTAGATGGATACGAAAATTCGGTTCATTTTTAATCGCCAGCTTAATGCCTTCAAAGGCATAATTAAAGCTTTGCGGTAGGGTTCTCAGGCGGCTCATAAAAACATTATACCCTAAGATTGAGTGATATGTGAGCGTGTGTTAGGATTAAACCGTAATGCGCATTTCAAAAACTCATCTACTTTTATTAGTACCGTTGCTTATTTTGGTAGGTGTGGGTATCTTGAACCGTTCTTTACATGAAGTCAGTCCGTTTGTGGCATGCTCCACCAACGATTATTCAGGTTTATTGGAGCCGGGTGCTACCCTTGCGCTATATCATGGTGAGGAATTTACTCTTCCGCCGATACTTTTGGCAGAAAACGTGGTTAATTCGCAAGTCATGGGTGTTGCTGAGCCAAGCGAGCGCTACATCGAGGTAGACCTTTCTGAACAAAAACTTTGGGCGTGGGATGGGGATAAACTATTTTTGGAGAGCCTTGTTTCTACTGGGCTTCCTTGGTGGCCAACGCCAACAGGGGAATTCCGCGTCTGGGTTAAACTCCGTGCTACCCGGATGGAAGGCGGGGAAGGGCGTTACTATTATAATTTGCCCAATGTTCCTTATGTTATGTATTTTGCCAATGAAGACATACCCGGTTGGCGCGGATATGGGCTTCATGGTGCTTATTGGCATAATGATTTTGGCACTACGCATAGCCATGGCTGTGTAAATTTGCCGGTGGATGTGGCTGAAAAGCTTTATTTCTGGGCAACGCCAGATTTGCCGGCTCAAAGCTCGTCTGTCTTTGCTACAAACGAAAACCCGGGAACACGTATCATAATTCACCAATAATATGATCATGACCTTTTTAAATACATATGGCCCTTTATTTATTTTATTTGGGGCGTTGGGATATTTTATTTATCATCGTAATTACCGGGCTATTTTTAGTTTGCTTTTTACGGTTTTAGCAACTTTTGTCATAGTTTTATTTATTAAAGAACTATATTTGGTTCCCCGGCCTTTCCGGTTGACCAGTGGCATGCCAAAAGCGGGTTTGTATAATTTTTCCAGTTTTCCCTCAAGCCACGCGGCTTTGAGTTTTTGTGTGGCAATCATTATCTATTTATATAAAAAAAGTATTGGCTTATTTTTTATTTTTTTGGCAATTTTAGTAAGTTGGGGACGTGTCTGGGCTCAGGTTCATACTCCCTTGGATGTTTTTATGGGCGTAATTGTGGGATTAATTGTGGGGATTTTAGTCAAAGGCTTGACAGATAGCACTTGAATATGTAGACTGCTAAATACAAGTTATGGATAAGGATATTATTACAACCAGAACGGTTCCCGCAGTTGCCATGCGCGGCTCTGTAGTTTTTCCTCATACAGATTCTTTTTTAAGCTTCGGCAGGGCAAAATCTGTGGCAGCTGTAAACAGTGCTTTTACGGACGACAGGGTGCTTGCCATCTTTAATCAAAAAGAACCAAAAATCGCTGATCCGGAAGCAAAGGATTTGTATACTATAGGGACGCTCGCGGCCATTACACAGATGATGTCTAACGAAGACGACGTCCACGCTATGGTTCGCGGCCTAACCCGGATTAAGCTTGAAGAGGTTGTTTCTACAGAGCCTTATTTTGTTGTGAAAGTTTCAGAAGTTGCTGAAAAAGATACCGAAACTGAGCGGGTGGAAGCTTTGAGCCGGGAAGTAAGTGAACTTTTCCGCCGGGCAGTAAACCTTGGTAAAGGCGTAGATGTGCCCACAATTATGCGTATTCTTTCCAATCAGGCGGATGCCGTAGAACTGGCTGACTCAATTTCTTCACTTTTGGATATTAAACCACAGGAAAAACAAAAACTTTTGGAGATGGTATCTGTTGAAACACGTCTGGAAAAAGTCTTGGAATATTTAAATCATGAAGTAAACGTCTTGGATCTGGAGCGATTGATTTCCATGAAAACGCAACGTCGATTTGAAGACCAAATGAAAAAAGCTATGCTTCGCGAAAAAAAGCGCACCATTGAACAGGAGCTTGGTGAGGATGATCTGGAAGGATTGGGAGACACCGAAACCGGGGAGTTGAAAAAGAAAATTAAAGCAGCACGAATGCCCAAAGATGTCCATGAAAAAGCCATGAAAGAGCTCCAGAGGCTCAGCCAGTTGCCTCCTCACAGCCCGGAAGGTGGGTATTTGAGAAATTATTTGGACTGGCTTATAGATATGCCTTGGTCAAAGTATTCCAAAACTACGGTGTCGGTTAAAAAAGCCAGTAAGATTTTGGATGAAGACCATTATGCTCTGGATAAAGCCAAAGAGCGTATCCTTGAATATTTATCTGTGATGAAATTGAAACAAGGATTTAAAGACAAAAAAGACAATGACCTGGGGTACCCCACTATTTTGTGTTTTGTCGGTCCTCCTGGGGTGGGAAAGACTTCTATCGGAAAGTCAATTGCCAAGGCTCTAAACCGTGAATTTGTGCGTGTTTCTTTAGGGGGAATCAGAGACGAAGCAGAGCTTCGTGGCCACAGGCGTACATATGTAGGTGCCATGCCCGGACGTATTATCCAGTCAATCAAAAATGCGGGTACCAAAAATCCCGTTTTTATGCTTGATGAAATTGATAAATTGGGAGTAGATTACAGGGGTGACCCCTCAAGTGCCCTATTGGAGATATTAGACCCGGAGCAAAACAAAGAATTTTCGGACCACTATCTGGAAGTCCCGTTTGATTTATCCGAAGTAATTTTTATCTGTACTGCGAATATATTGGATACAATCCCGGCTCCTTTGCGCGACCGCATGGAAATCATCCGCTTTGCAGGCTATATTGAGAACGAAAAGTATTACATTGCCAAAAAATATCTCTGGCCGAAACAGCTTAAAGTAAATGGCCTAGATGGACAGAAAATTAAAATTTCCCAGGATGCTTTAGTAGAAATCATCAAGTATCACACGCGGGAAGCCGGAGTGAGGAATCTTGAGCGTACCCTGGCCACTGTTTGCAGGAAAATTGCCAGAGAAGTAGCGGAAGGCAAAAAAGCTCCAACTCTGGTGAGTAAAGCCAAAATACAAAAATATCTTGGCCCCAGAAAATTCCGTTCGCAAATTAGAGGTGAAAAAGACGAGATCGGCATGTCAACTGGTCTGGCTGTAACTTCAACAGGAGGGGAGATTTTATTTATTGAGGTTTCGCTAATGCCTGGGAAGGGCAAGCTGACACTTACAGGACAGCTTGGAGACGTGATGAAAGAGTCTGCTAAAGCTGCATTTACCTGGACCAAGTCCCATTGGAGGGAGCTCGGCTTAAGAGAAGATTTCGGTAAGAAAGTAGACGTACACATCCACGTACCGGAAGGCGCTACCCCCAAAGATGGACCATCTGCGGGTGTGGCAATGGGTACGACTTTAGTATCCGCTTTAACCCGTGTGCCGGTTAAGCGCGATGTGGGGATGACCGGAGAGATCACCCTGCGCGGAAGGGTTTTGGAAATTGGCGGCGTAAAAGAAAAAGTGATAGCTGGCCATAGCGCCGGATTAAAAACTATTATTCTTCCTGAGGAAAATAGAAAAGATATGGAAGAAGTACCGGAAAATGTCAAAAAAGATATAAAATTTATTTTTGCTGACACTTTGGAAGATGTGCTTAAAGTTGCCCTTGTTAAGTGGCCTCTTGTAGTTGACAAAGAAAACGGTAAACGCCAGATTGAACCTCCGGCTTATATTGCTTCAGTTTAAAAAACTCCTGCCAGAGAATAGATTTCCCAATATATATACTTTAATCTGGCTTTGAGGTAAAATAGAGCTGTTTGGGCCCCATCGTCTAATGGCTTAGGACGCTAGGTTCTCATCCTAGTAATCCGGGTTCGAATCCCGGTGGGGTCACTCGCTTGCAGTCCGTTCTTCCACGGATTCGAGGAATGCATAAATAATGTGTTGCAGTCATGCATGGCGAATCCCGGTAGGGTCACCAAGTTTAATTTTTCAGTACCCAAAACCTCGATTAGCTCAAAAAGAGGGGAAATTTTATGGTTCGAAAATTCACTATTGGCAAACTCAACTCCTTTAGGGAAAATTAGGTTCTGCAATCTCACTTTTAGGTAATTTGAGCGTCAAACCAAGTTTTTTCAACAGTTAGAATAAAATCGTAAGTGTAAGTTAGTAGTGCGTTGATGTCTAACTCTTCAGCGTGTATTTCGGTTAGCTCCATTTTGGCAAGGGTTAAGTTCTGTTTTTTCAATTTCCTCTTTTAGGATATTATCTGGTAAAATGCCCTTCTTACCTTTCTCAAGTACCCACTGCTTGTTTTTTTCAGCTTTTTGATTGTATCCAATTGCCTTAAGTAGTCACCTCTGATTTCACTTTCTCTTTCTTGGTATCTCTTAATAAAAATTTTACTAAAACGCTCTATAAAGGCTTCTGAAGGCTTAACAGAGACAAGGTAGGTACCAAACTATTCTCTATATATGTTTTCCTAATTGTTTTTCTAAATTGGCTACAGTTTGGGTTGTAGCACCAATAATGAGGCACTTGCCAGAGTGAGCGGAATTTGACCAAGCGGCAGTTAAGGGTTTATGAAAAAAGCCGCATTTGACAAACTTGCGTAAAGGAAAATCAGGATGTACTCGCTTTCTGGTTTTGGCAGTATTGTTGCTTCTTCTTTAAGAACATTTTGGCACTTTTGAAACAGGGTCAAGTCAATAATACCTCGTGCTGGCCTTTAATAATCCTGCCATCTTCAGCCTTTAAGTAGCTAGTGTAGTAGATATTGTTGAGGATATTATCAAGTGTTTGTTGCGAAAAAGCTAAAATCTTGCCTTTGTAATTTTTGACCTTTCGCCTTTTAAGTTCTTTTGAGATTTCATTTTTACTGACAACGCCTGTTGAGAATTTAGTGAAAATGTCTGTGATTACACTAGAGCAGTCGGTATCAATCAAATGAGGTACTATTTTTACTGCTGGGCTTGACCTTGATGAGTTTAAGAACTTCACCGATTTTGCAATTATTGGCAAATTGTTGATTTGGTGGTAAGGGACTTAATAATCAGTGAGTTAGACCTGTATCAGATGATGGCCGATAAGGGGTATATAAAATTTGACAATTCTCCTGAAGATTAAATTTAACGATAGCCTATAATTATTGATTTTTTTGATATAGTTTGTGCTAATATACGAAGTATCCTAAGGAGCAATCTTTAGGATTTATTATTAGAAGAAATTGAACTAAAAGGGGTAAAATGAGCTTTGGATAGGCAGCTTTACCTAAAGCCGCTTTTTTGTTGGCAGAACTCTAGTTAGGAGTGAAGTCTATCCTCCCGTTAAGTCGGGATAGCTCCTGACTGGATTTCTGCTATTAAGTAGTAGGTTGCTGATAGTAGCTCTTGAATAAAGCAGAGTTAAAAATTGCTTTTAACATTCTGCTTTACCAAGAAGTAAAACCTACTTAGCATTTTAATAGTTTACGGAAAGTTCAAGCCTCCCGAGCTGGATGGGTAGCTTTTTGGACATTAACCAATAGTGTTCAAGAAGCTATCCATTCGGTTAGCCACACGAAAGTGTGATCTTTTTCTCATAGGAGGCATGACATGTCTGACGCAATCTCGTTGGAAGGACTGGACAAGGCTGAGGTGTTCGCTGCGCTATACAATGGCGCTCGCGCTCAAGGGCTGGGCTTCTTGCAGTACAAGGCAGAGGCTATGACCGCAGAGCAGGCACGCAACCGTTTCGGAAGTGGCTTCGGCTACTTCGATTACGTTGACGGAAGGGTGATGAAAGTCGACCTCTCTGGCAACGAACTCGACCCGTGGCTGTATGACCGAGTGTCAAGTACCCTTTTTGGTAAACACGAATTCTAATACAAGTGTTTGTTTTTGAAAACTGCTGGTGGTATCTTTAGGGTGGTGTGTATTCTTTTGTGGTTGTAGTGTTAATGGTTTGATGAATGGCCTCAATAAGCTCTCCAGGGGTATTAAATCTCTCAAACTCAAGTCCCAGATCTGTCTTGAAATTATTGTAGAAACTTTCCTGATATGCATTTTTCCACGGGCTACTTTTCTTGCCAATTTTAAGCTTGAGTACAATCCTCCTGTGGTTATAGCTTGGGTGGGCTGATAGCACTGATAAGACATGGACTCTCAAAAGTTCATCTTTTGTGGTAAGTAAATTTGAAGTCTTGTAAATAACAGCCCTTGATACACCAACTGCCAAGCACATCCTTTTCTTGTTGAAGGATGGTAACCTCACAACAAGGCTTTTTAAGTCATCTGGCTTCTTTTTTTAGCTTTGTTAAGTCCATAGTAAGAGCTCCAACAATGGCCTTTAGCTCTTCATTCTCTTTCCTGAGTCTCCTCACCTCCATTACACTGGCTTCACTGTTAGCTTTACCTCTGAGCCAATAATAAATGGTCTTGGTAGAAACTCCATAATCCTTAGACACATCCACAACTTTTGCCCCACTTTTGACCTTTGATACGATTTCCTCTTTAACCTCTTTTGATATCCCTGCCAATTCGTTTCACCCCCTAATCAGTAAGACTCATTTTAGAATCTGTGTCTACTTTAAGGGGTACCTGTCAAAATCTGAATTTATTATTGTGCAGCTAATGCTTGTAGGTTTTCTGCGTATAATTTGATGTCTTGGTCTGTTAAAGCGTTTCGAATATCGGGTGAGAGAGCAGCATGGGTATATATCATACCGCCAATTCCATTCATTCGCCAAACTTCTTTTTGCCTCTCAATTGCTTGAAGTAGTTTAATGCGGTTTTCCGCCGAGGAACTTGCTGTAGTTTGAAAACCGGCGTGTGCTATTTTAATTTTATCATTCCATTTCAAACCGCGAGGATTATCCGGAATATGCGGCTCAACGCCCTGTTCGTATAAAAGTGTTGAATAATGCCTAAAACCACGGTTAATCATAAAGTTTTTAACCCAGCTCACGATTTCGTGTAATTGATCTGCTGGAACTCCGGTGGGGTAATAGGCGTTTCCAAATTCATCCGGATTTACCATCTCTTCCAAGTCTAATCCCAGCATAATGCCGTGTCTAGTAAAAATTTCCTTGGGGATGACGTCGCTTTCGTTGTAAACAAATTTGCCTTGGTAGAGCTTTTGGATTAAGTCAAAAAGTCTTTCCAAGGATACATCGCGGCCGGCTCTTATGCTTAAAGAGGCTGTGGTATTGGTACCGGCTTTTCCATTTATAACGTCGTAAATTAATGCCAAAGATTCGGAATGGACGGCAGCTTGCGATTCTGAAGTTTCGCTTATTTTTTTAAAACTGATACCTATTACATCGGCGTGCCGGTGCACTCGTTTTGTCCAGGTGGGAGCAAACCCGGATAAATAATCCAAAGTGTCAATGGTATTTTGTAATCCTCCTTTATCTACTCCTTGTAGGTTGTAGCCAATAGACCCCCACCCAGTAGGCGAGCCATACGCCATTATTATAAATGTACCGTCTCCGTTAAAAGCTCCATGGAAGACGTCTCCGGGATATATTTTATTTTCTGGAGATAATATTTTTTCTTGATGGGGGAATGCCAGGCCGCTAGCTTTTGCAGCGAGTTCTCCTGCTACCGCCATAGCAGTTTTTCCAAATTGTCTTCTGGTAATTCTGAAATCTCGTTCGGTCATGGGACGTTATATTCTATTTGTGCTTATATTAAACCTTCACTTTGGAGATATTTTATTATGCCTTCAGCAAGTGCTTGGGCGGGAAGTTCCGGTGATTTAAGCAAAATTTCTCGGTCGTTTGCGTTTGTTAAAAATCCTGTTTCCACAATTGCTGCTGTGGTCATGGGGTGGATGGCGTGCTCATGCCTCCACCAGGAAAACGCATAGTAACCGCGCATGTTGGCGGTAATATTGTCGTCCCACGGCAGCCCCACTTGTGAATAGTAAGAATCGGTCAAATAGTCAATTAATTTATCTGCATCGCCGGTTAAATCCCTCCAAGGACCTGCGATTTTAAAACCGGATTTTGTTTTATCGTCACTTCCGTCCGCGTGGATAGCAATAAAAGCATCTGCCCAATAAGACGGGGGAACCGTTGCTGGAAGAATATCTACTTTAACGCCGGCCTCCTTAAGTATTTCAGCCGTTTTTTCGGCAATAGCAAGATTTACTTCCCATTCCATTTTACCGCCGCCTTTGGCACCGCTGTTGCCGCGTAAATGTTCAAGTTCTTCGGGAAATTCATTGTTTTTATAATGACCCACCTGAAGCCCGACCTTAGCCGGCCCTTCCGGCCTTTTCCACTGGGAAAGCCAGTTTAAAAAATTTACCTCGGGGACAGCGTCCTCTGCTTCTCCATACGGTGGAGCTCCGGACATGTCCGGTCTGACCGCACGATAACCCAATCCGCTTAAGAATAAAATACTGATGATCACGAGCAGTTTTTTAGCCATAATAGTTTAACTTGTCTGCGAAAAAACCATCTTACAGCATTATTTACTCCTCGACAATAAGCGTACCTACCATGCCCATTTGCCGATGATTTCCCACCGAGCAGTAATATTCAAACTCACCAGCTTTATCCGCGACAAATTCAATTGTAATCGCTTCGCCCTCGTTAACTACATCAGATTGCACATTAAATTCGTCGATGACGATGTTATGCATACCTTCTTCACTGGTTAAAGTTATGTGTACTGTATCGCCTTTATTAACTGTGATTTCTTCTGTTGAAAAGTAGTACATGCCTCCCTGCATTTCTATTTCCACTAATTTTCCGTCTGTTTCATCTGCGGGGTCGTTCGTGTCGGTGACCTTATCATTTTCCGAAGTTTCTTGTGTGGATTCACCCAGTGTATTAGTATTTTGGTCGCTGCTATCTGTTCCTAAAGAAAAAAATAGTCCTCCCACAATCAAAAGCAATATTATGGCACCGCCGATATAATAAGGAAGCTTATTGTTTTTTTGGGTATTTTGTTCGTTTTGGTTATCTTCCATACATATTCACCTCCCTTAATATGTTTTGGTATTGTAGCATAAAATTGTAAAAGAGACTTTATTATTTTTTGAGGTTAAAATCTTCAAATAATATATTTTTCTCTTTTATCCCTAAAGCTTGAAATTGTTGAGACAATGATTTCATCATCCCTATGGGACCGCAAAGAAATATTAGAGGACGCTGGTAGCCTGTAGTTTTGAGTACTTTCTCAGCAGTTATATATCCTTGAGAGTTTGAGTTGTGTAAGATTATATTAATATTTTTATTTTGTAATTTTTTAAGATTATTTTTGTATAACGCTTCGCCCATTTTATGTGAGTAAAAGAGTGTGACTTTTTTGTCGATTTTATTTTCGGACAGATACGTGAGGATGCTCAAAAACGGTGTGATGCCGATTCCGCCCGCAATAAAAATTAAAGGTTTCTGCCCGGTTAAGGCCCGTTGTCCAAAGTGTCCATATGGACCATATATATTTGCTTTTTCTTTTACTTCTAATAAACTCAACTTGTTGGTAAAGTCTCCGCTTTTTTTAATTGTTAAACGAATATAATTTCTCGCGGGAGAGCTTGATATAGAAAAGGGGTGTTCCTCTTGGGTTACCTTTTTACTGATAAATTGCACAAATACAAATTGTCCTGGTTCGAAATTAAGCTTTTTGTTAACCGGCTTTAAGATTATTTCAGTGGCAGTTCTCATATCAGTAATTTTATTTATGACATACAAATATTTCGGCCCATAAATTGGATATATAAACATTTTATATACATAAAGAGTTAACCCAATGCTCACAATTCCCACTATCCAGATCCTTAAGGGCATATATACAGAAACGTCGCTGGTGATGAGCAGAGTATGAAAAAGCAAAAAAAGCATAGGCAAGACCATCAACTGGTGGGTTTTGCGCCAGATATGATAAGGAAGTTTAATTATTAGGGTTAAAACTAAAAGCAGAGTAAAAAGAGATAGGGCAATTTTACCCATATCATAGGCAATATCTATAAAAGGTATGATATAAGAAAGCGCTAATTTAGTGCTTGGTAGCGCATCTATTAATAAAAGTAAGAGGTGGAAAAGCATATAGAAAAAAGCGATTTTACCGGTTTGTGCGTGGAGTAAATAAGCCTTATCTAATCCTCCCAAAAATTTATTCACCACCCCTAAACGGGCAGCGAGAACAAAATTTAAGCTAACCGCAGTAGCCGCCCATAAGCCGGAAATTTGAGCAAGTGCAAGAAAAGGCGTGTTTTTAAAAATAAAAAAATTTGGTTTTGCCATAAGCCATAATATTAAAGTTATTGCATGGAGAAACATTAATAACCTCAGTCTTTTTTTGTTAAAGATTTTCATAGTTTATTATATTGACAAATTGTTATAAAAGTTACATTAATTAAGCAAAGGCAGATGTGAGTACAAAGACAGTGCTTGCCCATAAGAATTTGCCCCTTGTGGTAAGAGGGGGTGATTAAAATGCCCGCAAAAAAGAAAGTTAAAAAAGTAACAAAGAAAACGGTTAAAAAGCCTGTAAAAAAGGTCGCATCAAAAAAAAGAGTTACTAAAAATAAAACCAAAAACAAAAGATCAAAAAAATAAATTAAGTCTTTGAGTAGCCATATTTATTCATATCGATTTGGTAGTTTTTGATTTTGACACCTTCTGCTTGTAAAGCGCGGATTTGGTCTTGTGTCCCATAAAGTAAACTACCTTTAAAAGTAATACGGCCTTCTTTGTTTACAACCCGCCACCAGGGAATATCCATACGGTCGTTTTGGTTTAAAATCCAACCAACCTCACGCGCCGCTTTAGGTTTTCCTGCCCACAAAGCGATCTGTCCATAGCTTGCTACTTTACCTGCAGGAATTTGATTTACTTCAGCCAAAACTTTTTTTAAAAAATCGCTCATAAACGGATAATCCTATGCATTTTATCAAAAGTTTCCGGTATAGGGTGAACCCAATCCGGATTGATATTTGGGCGTGGATTTAACTTGTGGCGGAGAAAAAAATATTCTGTTTTTGGATGGTTATCGGTCAGAGGTGTTGCGTTTTTGACAAAACGGTCAACCGTTTTCTCATCACCCACAAAAAGTTCCATTAGTTTTTGCGCAGAGTAAGGCGAGTTTGTCCATTCATTTAAATCTTGGTACACCAGGCCTTGGTAGCGCTTGTTAAGTATTTCTTTGTTAATAACTATTTTTTTCTCACTTCCAAAAAAGAAAACCCCCCGGCCGTCCGGGCTTACGGCCACCAAGATATGGGGAAATACGCTGCGCATGCTGGCAAAAAGCATTTTAAAGTCATCCTCGGACGAACCATACCAAAACCAAGCAGCCAGGATCCCTTCCTGATTTAAAATTTTTTTGGCATCTTCGTAAAATTCTTGTGAATATAAAACCGTAGTTCCGGCGGCATTTATTGGTGGTGGCGGATCGATGGCGATAACATCATATTTTTTGTCCGCTAGAGCAATATAATTTCTTCCGTCGTTGATGATAATCTTGCCTTTGGGGTTATTTAAAACCTCATTGCCGTTTTTAAAAAACATTTCAAAAGTAAGGGGTACCGAGGGAACAAGTTCGACTGCGTCTACATAGATGTCGTGCGCCAAAGCCGAGCGGTAAGTAGTTCCCATGCCAAAAGCAATAATAAGCATATTTTTGGGGTTTTCATGAAGAAATAGCGGAAGATGCGCTAAAAGTTTTGTTTGTATCGTAAGGGTGGTCGTTTGCACTCCGTCTATAATCAAACCTTTGTCACTCGGGCTTTTGTCACCAGCGAATGCTAAGATAGACGCTGCCTCATCTTCTAATATTTTCCAATCCCAACCCTGGCTTTCATAATAAGCAATTTTTTCTTTTATGCTATTTTCCAGATATATATGGGGTGAGGTTTTGGCGGTTATGATTATGGCTGATATTGGAAAAATTACCAAGAAGGCAAAAGGAGCAAACTTTTTATTTTCGCTTGCAACTAAAAGTCCGCCCACGGTTAAATTTAAAATTGCCAACAAAAGAAGCGTGTAGTTTGTCCCTATAAAGCCAATAAGAAAAAAACCTGTCACAATTGGCCCCACAATTGACCCCGCCGTATTTAAGCTATAGGCAAGCCCCACTTGAGACCCGAGTCTTTGGCTATTTTCAAATAAAGCCGAAACTACGGGAAAAGACATACCCATCAAAATAGAAGCAGGTAGAAGTACTGAGATTAATTTTATTGGCGCAGACATGGCAAGGTCTAGCCCCAAAATTAAAATAGAAATTACCGCTAAAAGGCCAATGCCAATTTGGATCATGCCAAACATAAGCGCATATTTATTGCTTTTTGCAATTATCGCCGGGGTTATGATTGCGCCTGCCGCAATACCCAAAAGGATGGTTGCTAAAATGGTTGCAAAGGCATAAACATAAGTCCCCAGAGAGGAGATTAAAAGCCTTGTCCAAACAATTTCGTATGAAAGAGAGATCGCTCCAGACATAAAGAATGAAAGCATGATAAAAATAATTGTTGATTTTGAGTAATTTGCTCTGTGCGCGTTAGCATGAGTAACTTCATTTATTTGATTGTTGTTCTTTTTTAATTTTATTGTAAAAGACACGAGTCCCAGGCTGATATTGGCCCAGGCGGCAAACAAAACTGTAAGCTCCATCCCGAATATTTCAAGCAAGATAAACGCCGTCAAAAGCGTTCCGATAAATGCCCCTAAAGTGTTTACAAAATAAAGTTTTGAAACTGTAGTTGTCAGATTATTTTGGTTTAAGTGTTTTATAAGAACCGGCAATGTCCCTCCCATAAAAAAAGTCGGGGGTAAAATTAACAGCGCGGAGATAATAAACCGCATGCTTGTTGAGCCAGTATAGAAAGTTTTTACATACGGAAAGGCAATAAGGACAAAAAGTGCTGATATTCCGATTAAAAATTCTAAAATGCCCCAGAGCCGTAAATTATTTATTTTTTTATCAGATAGCCAGCCAAAAAAGACCGAGCCTATTGCTAGTCCACCCATGAAAACTGAGATAACGGTGGTGGTTGAATACGTGGTGTTCCCGAAAATTAAGACAAGCATTCTTGCCCATATTACCTGGTACAATAGGCCTAGAGCACCGGAGATTGTAAAAAGTACATAAAGGCGTTTCATTGCGAACTATAATAGAATGAATGATCGAGATTGGGAAGCAGTAAAGCAGAAAAAAACTATAATACGCAAAAATTTATTTTTGGAAATAGCTATTTTTTTCGAAAATCAGGCTAAAGCGCAATATTTACTTGACAAAGACCATATAAATACATAAAATACTGCTTGTTATTAAAAAATAGCCTCTCAATGAAAAAAACTAACATACAAGCTTCCTTTTTTTTCGTAAAAGAGTCTTCAGCAAAGAAGATTAATCGCTGACTCGCGAGGGTACTCTTAATCCTTCGTGATAGAAAAAGAAAGGCTTTTTATGTTAAAAAGGAGGAAAAATAAAATGAATAATCAGGAAATACAAGTAACAAGAAAAGGGTTTGAAGCTCTTAAAAGCGAGCTTGCTGATCTTATGGCAAATAAAAGACCTAAAGCTGTCGAAAGACTGGAACGTGCCCGCCAAGAGGGAGATCTTCGAGAAAATAGCGACTATATCGACGCCAAGGAAGAACTGGAGTTTTTAGACGGCAGGATTGACGAGCTAAAACATGTCGTGGACCACGCTGAGATAATCGAGCCTCAGGATATTGTGGATGGGCAAGTATCTCTGGGGACTTTAGTAACCTTAAATAATGACGGAGTTAACCAGGAATTTGAGATTGTGGGTGAATGGGAGGCTGACCCCATGAAAAAAAGAATTTCACCTAAATCTCCTCTTGGAAGCAAATTGGTCGGCAAAAAAGTCGGTGATATTGTAGAAGTGGAAGCTCCTGCGGGAACTATTAGTTATAAAATTTTAGAAGTGAAGTCTCTTTCTTAAGGGAGGCTTGAAATTAAAGATTAAACCTCCCGACAGGGGAGGTTTTTTGTTTCTTAACATCGTTGTATACTAACAATTAAGATGAGTGAAACTAGGTTTGAAAATATACGGAAAGTTAGGCTTGAAAAGCTTGAGCGTTTGCGTGAATTAGGTATAAATCCTTATCCTTCTAAAGCACGAAAACTACAAAAAAACCAGGAAATTATTGATAATTTCGACAAATTCAAAGACCAAAAAGTGGTAGTTACCGGCCGTATTATGAGCTGGCGAGAACATGGGGCTATCGTATTTTGCCACATAAAGGACGACTCGGGCACAATCCAATTGTTTATAAAACGTGAGGAATTAGGCGAAACCAATAGCGATGAGCAGAATTTGGGGTACGCTGATCTTCACCTTCTGGATATCGGAGATTTTATTGAAGCCTCGGGAGTGGTAGGAAAAACTGTCCGCGGTGAAATATCCATCACTCCCCAAAAAATCCGTTTGCTTTCAAAATCAATCCGTCCCTTGCCTTCCGAGTGGCATGGCATAAAGGATGAAGAATTGCGCTACCGGCAGCGATATGTGGATTTAATTTTAAATGACGAGATCCGTACTTTATTAAAAAAGAAAGCAATATTTTGGGGATCAATGCGGGATTTTTTAAATGAAAAAGGCTTTTTGGAGGTCGAAACTCCGGTACTGGAAAATACTGCCGGAGGGGCGGATGCAAAACCGTTTGTTACGCACCACGACGCCTTGGACATTGATCTCTATTTGCGCATTTCCATGGGTGAGCTTTGGCAAAAGCGCTTGATGGTTGCCGGTTTTGAAAAGACTTTTGAGATCGGTAGGCAGTTTAGAAACGAAGGCATTAGCCGCGAGCATCTTCAGGATTATACTCAGATGGAGTTTTATTGGGCATATGCGAATTTTGAAGATTCTATGGGGTTAGTAGAAGAGATGTATAAATATATTGCAGAAAAGACTTTTGGAAAATTAAATTTTAAAATCGGAGATTTTGAGGTAGACCTGGGTAAGCCCTGGGAAAGGTTGGATTACCAACAAATAGTATTAGAAAAAACAGGTGTAGATGTACTGGTGGCTAGTGAGGATGATATCCGCGCAAAACTGGATGAGCTGAAAATCGCTTATGATAAAGCGGACCTGAAAGGGCGTTTGCTTGACCTTCTTTGGAAAAGTATCAGAAAAAATATCGCCGGTCCTGCGTTTCTCACCGGGCATCCGGTTGATGTATCCCCCTTGGCCAAACGCGATGAAAAGAGACCAAAGTTAACCGAGCGCTATCAAATAATTTTGGCCGGGTCTGAAATGGGCAATGGCTATAGCGAGCTCAATGACCCCTTGGACCAGGCTGAGCGCTTTGCGGCGCAGCAGAAAATGCGCGATGCGGGCGATAGTGAAGCCCAGATGCATGATGCGGATTTTGTTCGTGCTTTAGAATACGGCATGCCACCGGTTACAGGGTTTGGCGTGTCTGAGCGGCTTTTTAGTTTTTTGGCAGACAAGCCCATCCGCGAAACTGTCTTTTTTCCACTACTGCGTCCGGAGGAAAAACAATGACAAGGGATGAAGCACTGGCTCTTGTGCGAAAGCATACCAAAAACCAAAATCTGGTGCGGCATATGCTCGCCGTTGAAGTCGTGATGCGTGCTTTAGCGCGACGGCTTGGAGGGGATGAGGAAGCCTGGGGTTTGGCCGGGCTTTTGCACGACGCTGATTATGAATTTGTTAAAGAAGATACCAGCCGTCATACCCACCAGACGCTTGCGTGGCTTAAAGGTTACAGTATCTCACCAGAAGTCCTAGCTGCAATTTCAAGCCATGCGTGGAAATATATGCCGGATGCGCCAGAACCCAAGACACAAATGGAATGGGCGCTTTATACTTGTGATGAATTAACGGGCCTTATCGTGGCGGTTGCTTTGGTTAAAGGAAAGAAATTATCAGAAGTTACGGTTGAATCTGTGTTAAAAAAATGGAAGCAAAAAGGGTTTGCGGCGGGTGTTGACAGAGCGCAAATTGAGCTTTGTGAAAGTGAGTTAGGTATTGAGCTTAGGGAGTTTATTGAAATAGCCCTTAGGGCCATGCAAAATATAAACCGTAAGTTGGGGCTATGATTGTTATAAAAAATTTATGATTGATATAAATATACTGCGGAATAATCCGCAAAAAGTTAAAGATGGTGTGGCGGCTAAAGGATATGATCCTGCGCTTGTTGATAAAGCGATAGCGGCAGATATCGCCTGGCGCGAAATATTGGCCCGGGTTGAGGTACTGCGTGCCCGTAAAAATAAAGCTGCAAAAGAGTGCGACACAGAGGCCGGAAAAATAATAAAAAATGAGCTTGCCGCTCTTCGGCAAAAGCTTGCCGAAAGCGAAAAAAATGCAATTTCTGTATTAGGACAAATTCCTAATTTGCCGGATGAAAATGCTCCTCGGGGCGTGGGTGAGCAGGAAAATGTGGAGATTAAAAAATGGGGGGAGGCAAAGGAGTTTGATTTTGAGCCCAAGGACCACCTCGAATTGGGACAGAATTTAGACTTACTTGATTTTGAAAGGGGAGCAAAAGTTACCGGCTCCCAGTTTTATTTTTTAAAAAATGATTTAGTCAGGCTTGAATTTGCCCTCATCCAGTTTGGCCTTGAGTTTTTATCCGAAAAAGGATTTAAGCTTATTTGTACTCCGGATTTGGCAAAAAGCAGGTATTATTTGGGGACCGGTTACAATCCCAAAGGCGATGAAGCCCAGATTTATGAGATAAAAGACACGGATTTGGGGCTTATTGCCACTTCGGAGGTAACTATGGCCGGGTACCACGCGGATGAGGTTTTGCCTAAAAAGGATTTACCCTTAAAATATGCCGCTATTAGCCATTGCTTTAGGCAAGAGGCCGGGGCTTATGGTAAATATAGCCGCGGGCTTTACCGTGTTCACCAGTTTACCAAGCTTGAAATGTTTGCTTATACCGAGCCGTCAGAATCGGCCAAGATGCATGAAGAGATGTTGGCCATAGAAGAAGAAATAATGCAAAAGCTCGCTATTCCTTACCGAGTGCTTGAAATGTGTACCGGAGACTTGGGCGCAATTGCTGCTAAAAAATATGATATTGAAGCATGGATGCCCGGAAGAAACGATTACGGTGAGGTAACCTCTACCAGCAACACCACGGATTATCAGGCAAGAAACTTAAATATCAAATACCGCGACGGTGACCGCAATGAATATGTACATATGCTTAACGGCACTGCGCTGGTCACCTCCCGCATCCCGATTGCGATTATGGAAAATTACCAAAACAAAGACGGCAGTATTGCCGTCCCTTACGTCTTGCAACAGTGGATGGGGAAAGAGGTAATTAAATAAGTCTTCTATATAGAAAAAATCTCAAAAAAATTCAGAAGCTGTTAAAAAGTTATCTTCGCAAAAATTGGGTAGTGATCGGAAATTAAGGGGTTTTTTATGACCTGAGATTTTATATTAGCGCCTTTGATATTGGCAAAAACATAATCTGGTTTTTCGTAGTGGACTCCGTGCCTATTCATGATGCCGTTAATTAAGATGTTGGCATATTTATTTTTGAGACTGTAGGTTGGTTTATGAGTATCCTCTGCCGTTAAGTTTTTAAACCCTTTCGGTAGATTAAAAGTATCTGCGTTAAAATCCCCGGCAACGATAGTCGGGTTGTGTTCAAGTGTCTTTTTAAGAAGGTGTTTTATCTGGCCGAATTTTATTTTAAGCTTTACCTGCTCAAGGGTTTCGTAAATGTGAGTGTTGATAAGCGTAATCTCTTTATCCTCTTTTTGGAACGTAGTTTTAAGGTATCCTTTGGATGCTACCTTTTCAACGGCATCAAAATCTTTGTGTTTAGGGTATTGGCTAAAGGAGGTGTTTAGTGGTTTGAATTTGGTCAAAGTTACAAGACCGGATTTGTTTATAAAAAAAGATTTAGGTTTTATTAAATAATAATCAGGCAAATTTAGCTTCAGGATATTTGTATATTTATTAAGCCAAATTTCCTGCAGATTAATAACATCGGGTGAGTATTTTTTTATAAGTTTTATAAGATTAAAAAGGCGCTTATTGTTGTCAATGGCAGCAGGTGGGGGCAAAAGCCAAAGGTTGGCATTCAGAATTGTTATTTCCATAGGGCTTAATTATAGCAAAAAATCGTTTTATTTATTTAAGTATTCAAAAAAACCGTGAACTTTAGTCCACGGATAAATTGGACACAAAAATGTAGTCTGGTTTAGACCTAAAACCGTGGGCTGTTAGCCCACGGGGACTTCATTTTCAAGGCTGTGCCAGAGGGTGATTGAGCCATAAGTACGGTATGGTATCCATTTCTCTGTAATGGTTTTTATTTTATCCGAATTAATAGTATTCAGTCCATACAGTTTTGCTAAGCCTTTTTTAAGCCCCAGATCGCCGTTGGAAAAAACATCCTCACGTTTAAGGGTAAAAATTAGAAACATCTCTGCCGTCCATGGCCCCACTCCTTTAATTGTAATTAGCTCATTAATTATTTCTATATTATCCATGTTAGTGAAATTTTCAAATTCCACACTACCGTCCAGGTACGCCTTGGCTATATTTTTAACGTAGTTGGCTTTTGCCCAGGAAAGTCCGATATTCCGGAGATTTTGATCTTTTGTTTTTGCAAGCTTTGGCGCTGAAAGAGGGTCGCCCAGGTAATATAAAAACCGAGCAGATATCTTTTTTGCGGCCTTGTTGGACAACTGCTGCCCGATGATGTTTAAACAAAGCTCTTGGAAATAAGTTTGTCCGCTGGGATTTTTGTTGGGCATTAACCACTTATCAAAGTCAACTGAATGCATGGCTTTGTAAATAATTGGATCAGCTTTTTTAAAATGATCAAAAATTATTTTTGTATTATCCATTATTAAAATACTTTTTGTTTTTTATTTTATCCGGTAAGTAGCTTTCTTTATCATATTTTTGGTAACCTTTGCCATAACCTTCGCTTTTCATAAATTTTGTAGGAGCGTTTCGGATTTTAATAGGCACTGGTAGGTTGCCGAATTTATGAACGTCATCCACAGCAGCGAAATATGCGTTGTAGGCGCTTCTATCCTTTTTTGCATTTGTCAGATAGGCTGCTCCATGGGCAAGGTTTATGGCGCACTCCGGGTAACCGATGGTTTCGCAGGCGCGAAAAACTTCATTGGCAACAACCAGGGCTGTAGGTTGGGCCAGACCAATGTCTTCACTGGCAAACACAACCATACGGCGGGCAATATAAAGGGGGTCTTGCCCGGCCTCGATCATGCGGGCAAGGTAGTAAAGGGTTGCATCTACTTGTCCCGCGCGCATTGATTTTATAAATGCCGAAATTACGTTGTAAAATTCCTCTCCATGTTTGTCAAAACTCAAGGCTCTCCGTTGAAGGGCGGCTTCTGCGTTTGAAATATCTAAAATGGTTTTGTCAGTCAAAGAAGCAGCAATTTCAAGCGTTGTCAGAAGTATGCGGGCGTCGCCGTTGCTTGATTCCAATATAAATTCTCTGGCATTTTTTTTAATTTTTCGCTTTAGCTTTTTAAGCCCTCGATCCAGTATTTCAGTTAATTCTGCCGCCGAAAGTTGTTTTAAAGTAAATACCCGGCTACGGGAAAGAAGCGGGGCAATTACGGAAAAGCTGGGGTTTTCGGTAGTTGCCCCGATTAGAATTATTTTTCCGGATTCCACATGCGGCAATAGCTTGTCTTGTTGAGCTTTATTCCAGCGGTGGATTTCATCGAGAAAAATCAGTAACCGAGAGGGCGTGGAGATAAGTTTTTGGATATCTTTGCTTAAGGTATTTACTGCTGAAAATTCGTGGTATTCAAGTTTTAGCTCACTGGCAATTATACGGGCAAGCGTGGTTTTACCCACTCCTGGCGGACCCCAGAAAATAATAGAGGGAAACTCCTGCCCATGAGCTTGTTTGGCAGCCAAAATTAATTGGTTAATTATTTTGCCCTTACCCACAAGGTGGCTTTGGCCAACAAAATCTTTTAAGTTTTTAGGGCGGAGGGTATCCGCAAGCGGGGTATTCATATTCGCATTTTATTTGGAATTTAATGACAAGTAAAGTATGAATAAAAAAAGCATAAATATTTATATCAACCGGTTTTTGTTTTTTGTGTAAAATAAGGGGTATGGCAAATAATTTACTTGATTTTTTGGCGGGAAGGCTGCTGTTGGAAACAAGGCAGTCTCGTTATAATGGCAAGCTTGAAGTTTGGCGCGACTTGGCCTGGGGGCCGCATATCGTTGCCGGCAACATCACCCAATCCGGGGGGGTCGCCCACAAAGTCTGGCAGTCTACGTTTAAGCATTTAAAAAAAGGTGGTCTATCGATTGAAAATTGTTTAATACTGGGTCTTGGGGGTGGCTCAATTGCCAATATTGTTAATAAGTATTGGCCAAATGCCGAAATAACCGGAGTGGAGATTGACCCTGATATAGTTATTTTGGGGAAAAAATATTTAGGTTTGGATGATAAAAAAGTAAAAATAATCCTTGGTGACGCTTGGGATTTTGTCAATAAGACACAAAATAAGTATGGCCTTGTTTGTGTGGATATATATGTCGGCACGGAGGTGCCGCAGCAGTTTTCTACTGAGGAATTTACCGGGAAGGTAAAAAAACTCGTGGATAAGGGAGGAATTGCAGTGTTTAACCGCACTTATTATGGTGAAAAAAGAAAAGAGGCGCTCGCGTTTGAAAAGGTTTTAAAAAAAGTAGGGTTTAAGATTGACCGCTTTTATCCGGAGGCTAACTTGATGTTTATTTGTAAGGCTGTCTAGCGGCTGAGAATGGCAAGCCCCAAAATTATCAAAATTAAAGGCCAAAATTTGGATAAATCAATAAAGGGAAGGATATTAAAGTTTTGGAGGAGAAATGTTAATCCAAGCGTAAGGAGTATAAATCCAACGATCCTTCTTCCCCCAACACGGTTGTCGTGTTTTAGGTTTTGGGAAAATTCATTTGCGCGGTCCCGCATTTCAGCGGCGTTTAATTTTACCCTATCTTCGCCTTTTTTATCTATATTTGCCCGGCTTGGGATTATGAGCCACAAAATGAGGTAAATTAATATTCCGGAGCCGCCGGCGAAGGTTATTAGTATAAAAGCCAAGCGGATGAGTGTTGCGTCTATTTCCAGATATTCAGCCAATCCTCCGGCAACGCCCCCGATAATGCGATCGGTCTCGGACCTGTACAAAAGCTTTGGACCGGTTGAAGGCTTTGCACTTTTAGTTTTTGCGGCCATAGGCTTAAATCACTTTTTCCTTTTTTGCTAAACGGATTGTATTGGCTTCTTTAATAAGGGCTGCACCCATACCGATTGTTAAAACTAAAAATTTGATGAGTATGTTTATCACCGGAATTGCCATCACCAATGAATACAAAACCATGCCCAAGAAAAAGGCCACGAGCGGAGTTGGAGATTTTTGGCGATAACCCAATATTCGTTGCCCGATTGCGGTAAGGACATAAATTTTTCCAAACATGAGATATAAAAATCCTATAAAAAGCATTATTAATCCAAGCGGAAAACCAACTAAAGTAAGCGTGAGTATGATGAACAAAACAGGGGTAATTATCATGGCAAGAAGGCCGACTAAAAACGACCTGAGAGTTTGGTTTTGGATTACATTTGTGGCGCGGTCGGTGTAGTTTGGGGCAAATTTTATGACCAAAAAGCCCAGCACCAAAAAAGTTATAATTCCGCTGATGCTCACAAAAGCGCTGATCGCCCTGAACATACTTGCAAAAGCTTTTTGTGTAGAAGCGTAATTCGGCCCCCCTTGGTTTTTGTTGGTTGTGCCTTCAACGGTTGCGCCTTCGGATACATTTGCACTAGCCTCACTCAAGTAATCAAAATTGCCGCCGATATGAGCGGTGGAGCTTAAACTTATCAAACCGCCCGCGGCTTTAAATTCTTCTCCAATTGAACCCGCGTGCAGGATATTCCCACCGGCTGCTTGGGCACCTCCGCTTATGATTGCAATATCTGAGATGTTTATTTCTCCGCCTGCCATTGAGACATCATCACCGATAATGCCGTTTATAAAAAGATTACCCCCGGCAATCCTTACATCATCCGTAATCTCGCCGGAAATGTTAATGCTTCCACCGGCTGCAATTAAGTCCCCGTTTATTGTTCCGCTTACGATGATTTGACCGGCCGCTACATAAGCATCGCCATTTATGGTGCCTGATATTTCAACAATATCCCCGCCTGCATAGTAATTTCCCTCAATCACCTCATCTTCGGAAACAACTACTGTTTTTTGCACTTCTCCATTGGCTGCCAGGGTAAAATTGGGGATTAATAAAGGAAAACTTATAAAAGGAAAACTTATAAAAAGTGAAAAAACAAGCACTAATAATAATTTTTTCATGGTACTTAATTTATTTTATACCTAATACTTGCGCTTTGACAATATGTTTTTGCTGGTTCGTTTCAATAAAATTGTCTGCTTTGCTACAATAGAGGGATGCTTAATATTTTTACTAAAGTATTGGACCTTAATCAAAGGGAGCTTAACCGTCTGCAAAAAATTGTTGATGCGATAAATAAGCTTGAGCCCAAAGTTAAAAAATACAAAGAAAAAGATTTTACACAAAAGACCGATACTTTTAAAAAACGCTTAAAAAAAGGCGAAAAACTGGAAAGTTTGCTTCCCGAAGCTTATGCCTTAATGCGAGAGGCAGCAAGGCGCACCATTGGGATGCGGGCTTATGACGTTCAGCTGATGGCTGCTGTGGCTTTGTTTGAAGGCAAGGTAGTGGAGCAGAAAACAGGAGAAGGAAAAACTCTGTCCGCCATTTTTCCTTTGTACCTTCGGGCTTTGCCCGAAAAAGGTGTACATTTAGTAACCGTTAACGATTATCTTGCCCGCCGCGATGCCGGTTGGAACGCACTTGCCTTTGCTTACTGCGGGTTAGCAACAGGCGTCATTGCCGGTGAACAAAAAAGTTATTTGTATGACCCCGAGTACTCGGATAAAAGCCATGGAGATGAGCGCCTCGAGCATCTAAAACCGGTGAGCCGCAAGCAAGCTTATGAGGCAGACATAACTTATGGTACAAACAACGAATATGGGTTTGATTATTTGCGCGATAATATGGTTAGTGCTTTGGAGCAAATGGTCCAGCGCGGGCATTATTTTGCCATAGTTGACGAGGTAGACTCTATATTAATAGACGAAGCAAGAACGCCTCTTATCATTTCGGCTCCGGATACGGATCCAACGGATAAATATTACCGCTTCGCGGAAGTTGTAGGAAACCTAAACCAGGATACTGACTTTACTATTGACGAAAAAAGCCGTTCGGCAACCCTGACCGAGCACGGGATAGCCAAAGTAGAAAAAATTTTGGGAGTTGATAACTTGTATGAAAAAGATTTTGAATCTATCCACCACATTGAAAACGCTCTTCGTGCCAAAACGCTTTACCACCGCGACCAGCAGTATGTGGTAAAAGACGGTGAAGTGGTGATTGTCGATGAGTTTACCGGCCGTTTGATGCCCGGGAGGCGCTGGTCGGACGGACTTCACCAAGCCGTGGAGGCAAAAGAAGGCGTGCCCATCCAGCAGGAAAGTAAAACCCTGGCAACCATTTCTTTTCAGAATTATTTTCGGATGTATGAGACTTTATCCGGTATGACCGCAACGGCTGCCACAGAAGCGGATGAATTTAAAAAAATCTACAACTTAGACGTGGTGGTTGTGCCCACAAATGAGCCGGTGGCAAGGATTGACTATGGTGACATGGTGTATAAAACCGTTCGAGCTAAATATGGAGCTTTGGTGGCCGACATAGAGGCGCGCAGAAACAAAGGTCAACCTATTTTGGTGGGAACAACATCCATAGAAAAAAACGAGGTCGTGGGCCAGCTTTTGAAGCATAGAAAAATTCCTCATAATATCTTAAATGCCAAAAATCACGAACGCGAAGCTATGATTATTGCGGACGCGGGAAAACCGGGAGCGGTTACTGTTGCCACAAATATGGCCGGCCGTGGTGTGGACATTGTCTTGGGTGGCTCCAAGCCCGAAAAGCCGGACGGCGTAGATACGGAAAAATGGAAAAAATCAAAAGAATATGTGGAGTGGCAAAAAGAGCACGATAAAGTAATAAAGGCAGGAGGGCTTCATGTTATAGGAACCGAAAGGCACGAAAGCCGCCGTATTGATAACCAATTGCGTGGGCGTTCCGGCCGCCAGGGAGACCCCGGAAGCAGCCGTTTTTATCTTTCACTTGAAGATGACCTGATGCGCATTTTTGGCGGAGAGAAAATTAGCGGCATCATGAGCCGCCTGAGGCTACCCGAAGACCAACCTATTGAGAACAAGCTGGTTTCAAGGGTAATTGAGCAAGCCCAGACAAAAGTAGAAGGCATTCATTTTGATATGCGCAAACGCTTGGTGGAATACGATGATGTCGCCAACCAGCAGCGCGAAATAATTTATGCACTCAGGCGTCGAGTCCTTAAAAGCAATAACTTAAAAGAAGAAATATTGGAAAAATTGGTGCACCAGATAGATCTTATGCTTTTGGTTAGCTGGAGTGAAGAAGAAGAAAAACCACAGATCGAAACCTTGATGGGGTCACTTCTGGAAATCTTGCCTTTTGATGAGCAAAGCCGTGGTCATCTTCGCACAAAGCTTGAGAGCATCAAAGACAAAGAAAAGTTAAGAGAATTTTTGGTTAATTTGGTTAAAGACACTTATAATGCCCGCGAAAAGCAGGTGGGGGAAGAGGTTATGCGCAGTATTGAAAAATATGCGTATTTGGGGTCAATTGATCACCTCTGGATCGATCACATTGACCATATTGACAGCCTTCGCGAAGGCATAACGCTTCGGGCTTACGGCCAAAGGGATCCTTTGGTGGAATTTAAAAACGAAGCTTACGGTCTTTTTGAGCGCTTAGTGGACAGGATTGACGAGGAGCTTTCCCGCCGGATATTTAGGATCGCAGTTGCCAGGGCGCCAAGCGAAATTCCCCTGGCGCAGGCACGCACCAATGTAGATGAGCGCGACAATATGGGGCTTTTAGAAACCACAGCCGATGCTACGCCTCAAACAGGTGAGCCATTAATCAAGCGGACTTCACCTAAAGACGTAGCCGGTGGTAATACTAAAAAAATCGGCAGGAACGACCCCTGCTGGTGTGGCTCCGGTAAAAAATGGAAAAAGTGCCATTATCCTCAGTTACCAGACTAAACAAATGATTGCCAGGACCATGATGTGATTATCTTGAGCTGATTTTTCTTCATTGACTCAAGACACTGTTAAGGATAAGGTGAAATCAGAAATGGAAGAAAAAAATAAAGGAGTTATGCCCTTGGGCACAAAAGCGCCTGAATTTAATTTACAGGATGTTAAATCCGGCGAGTTTTATACTTTGGAAGATTTTTTGGAAGAAAAGGTGCTTTTAGTGATGTTTCTTTCCCATGGGGATCCTTATACCCAGCACATAGGCGATGGGATTTCAAAATTGGCTGATTATTATGAAGGCTCGGGTGTATCAATCGTTGCTATAAGTTCAAACGATGCAGAAAATTACGAAGAAGATTCCCCCGGGGGGCTTCGGGAAATGTCCGAAGAATTTAATTTTTATTTTCCCATCTTGTACGACCAATCTCAGGAAACTGCCCGGGATTATACGGTTATATATACTCCTGATTTTTTTGTGTTTAATGAAAAAGGTGAGCTTGCCTATCATGGCCAGTTTGATGATGCCAGGCCGGGCAATGATTTACCTGTAACCGGTAAAGATTTAAGAGACGCCATAGACGCTCTTTTGTCCGGAAAAGCAGTAAGTAAAAACCAAAAACCCGCAAACGGCACGGATATAAAATGGAAACCGGGCAACGAGCCTTTATAGACTTTATTTTTCCAGTGCCGTCCGTGCTTCTTCAAGTTTTTTTGCAACTTTATCTTTGCTTTTTTGTTTGGTTGTTTCAGCTTTGTCTTGTGCTTTTTCCTTGGCGTTTTTGAGTTTGTTTTTTATTTTGTTTCTGGTGTCTTCGTTTGCCAAAACCACGGCCGCTGCTCCAACCGCTGCGCCAATCGCTGCGGCACCCAAAGGAGACATCCTGTTGTCTTTGTTTTTGTTCATTTATCATCACCCCCTTTACCAATAATTTTTTGAATTACTGATAGTATCCCTACTTTTATTCCGTTTTTTATAAAGCTTACGTTTTTTACACCGCTTTTTATTTCTTGGGATATTTCATTAATGGTTTTTAGGGTTTGTCCTAACTGGATGACTGCATATGTTATCGCTATGGCTATGATTGTCAAAGAAATACCGGCCATATAGTAAAAAAAATCTTGGGAGCTAAGCATATCTTATTACAGCAAGCCCTTTTTAGAAGTAGTTAAAAGATGTGTAAGGATTGGGTAAAACTAAGATTAACAGTATTCTTACATTAAGTTTAATGAAATCTCACTTACGGTTGTTAATTTAAATATATGATTAACACCAAGGGAGGTGAGAAAACATGATTATAAATATCGTATTGTGGGTAATTTTGGGCCTTATTGCCGGGTGGATAGCCTCTGTAATTATGGGTACGCGCAGGCAGCAAGGAACTGGCACAGATATAGTTTTAGGAATATTAGGAGCAGTTTTAGGAGGACTGATTATGAGTCTGTTCGGATCCCCCGGTATAACAGGTTTTAATGTTTACAGTTTACTCGTTGCAACTTTGGGGGCGGTCGTACTTATTTATCTAAGGCGGCTTCTGAGTACTTAAAAGTGTTAAATGGGCGGGTGCATGTAATACATGCACCCGCATGCATTTGGATATAAATATTAAAATTAAAATGGAAAATACAAACAACCAAGATACAAAGAAAAATTCCGCCAAGGCTTTGGAAACAGAAAAAAATAAAGGCAGTGGTGTTATTTACCGGTTAAACTCCGTTTTTCCGTTTGACCTTTTTCCTGACTCCATTGTGATAGATCACCATAAAATTACCGTTATTAAACGATATGGTCCTTTTCCAAACATATTTTTCCAATTACTTTGGCTGATATCAAAACAGTAACTGTTTACAGTGGAATATTGTTTGCATCTTTGGTATTAGAAACTGCCGGATATGAGACTAACCCCGGCCCTATAATTAAATTGAATAAATCTGAGGCACGAAAAGCTAGAAAAATTATTATGGGATTAATACTTGCTGACCGGAAAAGTATTGATGTAAGTGAAATACCAACAAAAAAATTGTCGCGCGATTTACCCAAAATAGGCAAATCCGGCGACAAACCCCAAGGCTTAGCCAAGTATTTTTGATTTCCAGGATACAAAGGATAATATAGTCAAGTATTGACAAGACAAAAGATATGTGGTTTGATACGCTCAAAGGAAAGATGGAGGATCAAGGTCAAAGTTATACACCACACACCCAAAACGACGTAGGCTTTGTTGAGCCAAAACAGCCGAACGGCGGCAATAAACTTCCATGGATTATCGGCATTATCATTGCCATTTTAATTGTTGCAGGTGGAGGTTTTTTGTTACTTCAGGCGTATCCCATCGGAAATGATGAAAATGTAGAACAGGAGGAGGACGGTCTTAGCACTTTTGCCACTCCTAGGCCAGCGGAAACAACGACACCGACACCTACACCATCTGCATCACCAGTGGCTATGGAGGACTTAAGAATTAGTATTTTAAACGGTACGGGTGTTGCCGGAGAGGCCAGTTTGCTACAGGCAGAACTTGCCGACTTGGGTTATGCTAATATTGAAGCCGCTAATGCCGAAAAACAGGACGAAACTGCAACTACGGTTACCTATGGGCCTGGAGTAAGCGAGGACGTAAAAGAAGAAATTAACGAACTTTTAGAAGAAATGTATACGGACGTGCGGATAGTCGAAGAAGAAATGGAAGATTTTGATATCCAGATATTGACCGGGCCGCGTCAGGAAACTAAAGAGGAAGCCGGTGAAAGCCCTAGCCCATCTCCGGAGGGCTGAGCAATAATTTGACAAACATAAATCCGGTTAAGTAAAATGAGTTATGTTTCCTTCTTTGGCATTAACGATATTGTTATCTTTGCAGGTTGCCTCTCCCGGAGCAGAGCTACAAACCACTCCACGTGAGTTAATCAGAAATCAGACCAGAGCAACGCTTGAGCAAAATATTAGCAAGACAGAACAAACCCGCGAGCAAAAGCGCCAAGAGTTCAAAAACAGGTTACAATTAATCAGCAATGAAAGACAAAGAAATGTTTTGGAGAATTTAAACAACCGCTTCGAAACCGTGGCTGAAAATATGCTTGACCATTATGCTAATGCACTGGATCGCTTAACTAATATTTTGGATAAACTGGAAACAAGGACAGATACTCTGGAGGCAGATGGAATTGACGTTTCAGATATCCGAGCAGCTATCACCATTGCACGCGAAGACATTGAAACCGCCCAAGACGCGCTGCTCGGGGACTTTGGCAATAACATCTATGTTCTTGAAGTTGATGAAGACAATTTAGGACAAAGCGTCAGAGGACAGATTGCCAATTTCAAGCAGGATAGCAATGCTATTAAACTGGAAATAGCAAAAGCCAGAGATTCTGTTGGCGAAGTCTTAGATTTATTAAAGGAGGCTTTAAAATAATGGACAATAAAAAATTACAGAGCGGATTTTCCTTAATAATTGTGATGATCATGGCTTTAATTATTTTAGTTTTGGGTGGGACCATTTTATTTTCTTCGTTTTTAAATAATTCCGATCTGAAAACGCAGATTTCGTCCCGTCCGTTACAAAATTCGCCTTTGCCGTCTGCTGCTGCAAATAACCAGGATTTATCCAATTCGACAGATTTAGAGGTATTGGAAATGGAATTTGAAGACACAGTGATCGACGGATTTGAGTCGGATTTACTTGAATTGGAAGAAACTGCTTCAACGCTATAGTGTAAAATTAATTCATGAACGCTTTGCCTTCCAAGGTATCCCAAAATGCCGGCAAATTGTTTGAGACGATAACAGAATTTCCACTCCCCGGAGGGCTGATTTTTCAGCTTTCCTATCTTCAGGCGATAGCCATGGCTATTTTAATATTTCTTTTGATTTTGATGATGGGGCAGTTGCGCCACAGACTGGCTCATTGGAAAATGGGAGGAATTTTGCCCGGAATAGCGTTTGGTTTTGCGCTAGCTTTGATACTTGAGGGGATATTTGTAATCGGGGGAAGAACCATTGTGACCGAGCTTTTGGGTTGGCAAAATGCGCCCAAGCCAATTGTGAACGTCCTGGATAGAGGTAGAGACAGATTGGTTGATGTTATGGGAGTTACTGCTGAAGTGCCGGCCTCTAATGCCCAAGTTTCGCCTTTAGAAAAAATGCTTATAGACTGGCAGAAGCTAACGCCTCGCGAACAGACAGATTTTAAATCCCAGATCTGCAATTAAGCAATATTTTGCTATACTACCCGAAGTATGTATGAACTTAAAAAACGCGCAGAAGATTTAATAACAAGGCTTAATAGCTATGCCGAAAGCGTTGACATGGTTAAAAAAAGAAAAAAGCTTGAGGAACTGCAAATTCAAAGCAGTGAGGAAGGCTTGTGGGACGACCAAGATCGAGCTAAAAAACTGATGCAGGAATTGGCTGAAATCGAAAGTGAGGTCTCCTTGTTTGACAAAATTATGGGTGAGGCCCAAGCAATCCTTGAGCTTGCCGAGGAAGAAGAATCAGCTCAGGGAATAGAGGCTGACTTGGAAAAATTGGAAAAAAGCGTAGATAAGATGGAGCTTTCTTCATTTTTGTCCGGGAAATATGATAAAAAAAATGCGCTGGTTTCTATTCATGCAGGGCAGGGAGGAACGGAAGCTATGGATTGGACTTCAATTTTAATGCGCATGTATTTGCGGTTTTTTGAGCGTAGAAACTGGAAATATGAAATATTGGAAGAAAACCCCGGAGAGGAGGCTGGTCTAAAGTCCGTGGTATTTCGGGTAGAGGGCCCATATGCTTACGGGTTTTTAAAAGGAGAGGCGGGGACCCACAGGCTGGTGCGGCAAAGCCCTTTTAATGCTGATGCTCTGCGACAAACTTCTTTTGCTTTAGTTGAGGTGCTGCCGGAGCTTGAAGCTTCGGATGCCGCTGACATTGAAATCAAAGATGAAGATTTGGACTGGCAGTTTTACCGCGCTGGCGGCCATGGAGGTCAGAATGTTAATAAAGTAAGTACGGCCGTGAGGCTTACCCACAAACCCACGAGTATTGTGGTTACAAGCCAAACCGAGCGTTTTCAAGAGCAAAACCGCCGTTATGCCATGGATTTACTGCGCGCCAAGCTGTGGGCTCGCGAACAAGAAAGACAACAACTGGAAGCGGCAGGGATTAAAGGCGAATATACGCCGGCTACCTGGGGAACCCAGATCCGCTCCTATGTGCTTCACCCATATAAGATGGTTAAGGATTTACGCACCGAAGTGGAAACAGGTAATACCGATGCCGTGCTCGACGGCGATCTGGATGAATTCGTTAATGCTGAAATAAAATTGGCTTAATTTTTTTCTTCCTATCTTGTAGCAAATGAGTGGGGATGTTATATTGAATTTATGGAAAAAGTAATTCAAGTGCAGCAGAATACCACCTTAAACCAAAACCCGTCTGGAGTTCAAAAACAATCTGTGCTACGCTCTTTTGACGGGCCGCCGAAAAAAAAGCAATTTGATATGAAAAAATATTCAACGCCACTTTTAGCTTTACTTGTAATTATCGCGGGAGTTATGTCCGGTTATTTTTTGTCCGGGGCTAATGCCGGTAGGAGTCAGGGCACATCATCTAATGGCACAAGTGAAGGCGAAAACGGCAATGGAAGCACAAATGTAGACGAATCCCAGTTTGCGGAAACCGAAGAGGGGGTATTAATGGAGGGTGGAATTGACGGAGAAGGCACTCATTATTTAGACCGCGGAATGGGAGAGGAAAAATATGTTTATTTGACTTCAACTGTGCTGAACCTCGATAAATATGTTGGTAAAAAAGTCCGTGTTAAAGGCAATACCATAGCCGGACAAAAAGCTGGATATTTGATGGAGGTCGGGAGTGTTGCTGAGATTAAGTAAACCTCAAAAAGATTATGAGCTTGCCCATGCTTAAATATAAAAAAGTCAGTAAAAATTTCGGGCCAATTAAGGCCTTAACTGATATCAGCTTTGCGGTTGCGCCCGGTGAGTTTGTTTTTATCACAGGCCCGTCAGGAGCCGGAAAAACCACACTTTTAAGGCTTTTGATCAGACAGATACGTCCCAGTGAAGGTGAGATTTATTTTGATGGACTTGAGGTGCATAATCTTAAAAACCACCAGATTCCCTATTTACGCCGCGATATTGGTTCTGTATTTCAGGATTATAGACTCCTTACCGATAGGACAATCTTTGAAAACGCCTTAATAGCCCTGGCTGTTAAAGGTACGCCCAAGCTGGAGCGCAACCCCCGGGTTGAGCAAGTACTAAGCTTGGTGGGTTTGTCCGAAAGGGCGCACCTTTTTCCTTCCCAGCTTTCCGGTGGTGAGCTCCAGCGGGCAGCTCTGGCCCGTGCGCTTGTGGTTAACCCCAAATTAGTTTTTGCAGATGAACCTACGGGCAACCTGGATCCAAAAACCGCCGAAGGTATTATGGAACTATTGCAAAAAATCAATGAAGAAGGAAAGACCGTTATTATTACCACGCATTCGCATGATCTG
The DNA here is from genome assembly GCA_020724555.1 of Candidatus Microgenomatus sp. Lineage (GTDB taxonomy): Bacteria > Patescibacteriota > Microgenomatia > UBA8517 > UBA8517 > DYGT01. Next base: position 5,744 of record DYGT01000005.1, on the reverse strand, counting down.
GTAAAAGCGATGAAAAAGCGCGAGATTGTTATAGAGCAAGGCAGACTGACAAGCGATTCTGACCCTAAAGATTTGGACTCTAAGGAGGATAATAACAAAGAGGAAGAAGATCAAAAAGAAGAATAATGGGACACATCTCAACCGGATTACAATCAGTACGGCGCTCTCCATTCCAGGCGATGGCGGCGATAAGCGTTTTGTCGCTTACATTTTTTGTGACCACCCTTTTGGCAATCGTTTTATATTCCTCAAATCAGGTTTTAAATTATTTTGCGACGCGCCCGCAGGTAATTGTTTTTCTGCAGGAAGACGCCACAGACGCCCAAAGGGACTCAATCTTGGGAAAACTAACCAATGACGCGCGCGTAGAGCAGGTAACTTTTGTTTCAAAAGAAGAAGCACTGGCAATATACCGTGAAGCAACCGCAGACAATCCTCTTTTGGGGGAGCTTGTAAGTCCTTCGATATTTCCGGCAAGCATTGAGTTTTCAGTAATTGACCTTAATTTTACCCAGGAAATAATCGATGAGATTTCAGGGATGGAAGGTGTAGATAATGTCAGCTTTACCGCCAATCTGGGGAGTTCTTCTTCTTTAGGGGATGTGATTGAGCGCCTAAAAACCATCATTTATTATATCCGCGTCGGAGGGTTGGTGGCAGTTTTAGTATTGGCTGCAACCAGCTTTTTGGTGCTTTTGGTAGTGATGGGGATGCGTATCACTATGCGCCGGTCGGAAATTGAAAATCTGACACTTATCGGGGCAACACCGTGGTTTATTCGCATGCCCATTATTTTTGAAGCCACAACCTATGCTGTCCTTGGGGTAATTATCGGTTGGCTTTTGTCTTCTGTGCTGGTTATGTATATGACCCCTGCGATTTTAAACTATTTTGGCGACATCCCGGTCTTGCCGGATAAAAGTACGGACTTTTTCCTTCTTATCGGTGCCATCTTGGGCGGCGAGCTTTTGGTGGGACTAGTGATTGCTCTTATGGGGAGCATGGCTGCGGTTTCCCGTTCCCTGCGCATGGTAAAATAAGAAGATTTATGAAAAAACTGTCCTTCATTTTTAGTTTAGCAATCTTAATTTTCGGTATTTTATTTATTAGCAGCATTTCCGTAAAAGCAGAAACCCAGCAGGAAAAGCTGGAACATTTGAATCAGCAAATAACCGAGTATACGCAAAAAATTTCAGAACTTCAGGCAAAAGCGGGGACTTTGGCAAACCAAATTGCGCAATTTGATGCCCAAATCCGCTTAACTGAATTAAAAATAGACCAGACACAGGAACAAATTATTCTTTTGGGGGGACGCATAGACCAGTTGCAGTTATCGCTTGATGACTTAAAAGGAGCATTTTCCCAGCGTGCGGTTGAGACATACCGTATGTCGAGGCTTAGTGATTCTGCTATTATTTTGTTTTCCTCACCAGACATTAGCAAAGCAGTTTCCCGTTACCATTATTTACAGCGCATTCAGGAGTCAGACAGGAAGCTTTTGGAAAAATTGGAAAGCGCTCAGACAAGCTATATTACGCAAAAAGATGAATTAGTTGATTTAGAAGCAGTGCTTGGCGCTCAAAAAGAGCAATTGGACGGGCAAAAAGCCGCCAAAGATCATTTGTTGATGGAGACTAAAAATGACGAAGCAAAGTATCAGGCTTTGCTCGCTCAGGCGAAAGCTGAATTTGAAGCCATCCAGGCAATTATCGCTGGAAAGGGAGATGAAACAGAAGTTGGTAAAGTGGGGAAGGGTGAGCGCATTGCAAGCATAATTCAGGGTCCATCCTGTAATTCAAACGGTACTCATTTGCATTTTATAGTCAGTCAAAGCGGAGCCGCTTTAAATCCGTTTAATTATTTAAAGCCGGTGGATTATGAAAATTGCTCCGGCAGCGCTTGCGGGAGCGGGGATGGAGATGCATTTAACCCGGCGGGTTCTTGGGATTGGCCGATTTCGCCTCCTATCAAGTTTTCTCAGGGCTTTGGTTATACTTGGGCGGTACAAAATTCATGGGTAGGCAGAATCTACCAGTTCCATAACGGTATAGATATCAATAGCAGTAGCTCCGCCGTAACTGCTGTGCAAGCCGGTACCTTATTTCAGGGTTCCTACACCGGTTCAAGCGGCTGCCGCTTGCGCTACGTACGCGTCCACCACGACGATGGCCTGGACACCTTTTACCTTCACATAAACTATTAAATA
>DYGT01000005.1:0-3438 GCA_020724555.1 Candidatus Microgenomatus sp. | reverse complement strand
CAAACAATTTGTGTAAAATAGATTTAAGCAGTAAGTGGTATGAGCCAAATATCCAAGCGACCTTTAGATAATAAAATTGAAATTCAAATAAACAAAATATTTGAAGCGACTTATTCTCCGTTTCAACGTGGGCTTTTAACAGTCACCGAGCGGAAAATGCTTTCCAAAAGAATTGCTATATTGTTATTTCACGAAAACGGATATGATTACCGCGAAATTTCAGATCTGGTGAAAGTCAGCACTTCAACGGTTGCGTACATAGTACGGCTTTATGAAGACAATGAACAATTAAGGATTAGTCTAAAAAAATTAAAAAGAACCCAAAATAACAGAAAAATATTAAAAGAGATATTAGCAATGGCAGCAGATATCTTAACTTATAGATATCCGAGAAAATCAGGAGAAATCATAAAGTAAATGTATCGATACATTAAAACAATTTTGCTATTAGTAATGGGTATTGTTTTTTATAATTTCGCAGCCTCAGAAGTATATGCTGTTGATTTTGAGATATCAGAGCCGCAAATTAAAGATGATAATATTAAATTTTTTGTGTCTGTTAGTGATGTAACCAATGTAAATAGCTGTCCCGAAAACACTTGTTATCTTTTAGGAGTTTTATCTTCTACTTCTAAAAGTGGTAATTTTGGTTTTACCAAAAATCTTAGTGGTGATTGGGTGAGTTATGTTAGAGAAGCTGAACCAAGTTTTATTAAGGATAAGTTTTTAAAAATTGCAATTGAAGATGGATCTTGGACAGGAGAAGTTGAAATGCGCTTTAATTTTGATGACGAGAATTATATTGGACCTGGAGAATATAAATTAAAGTTAAGAAGGTATACAGGCAAGAGTAAAACACATGCTCAAGAATCAAACGAATTGATAATAAAGCTAGATGTTGCAAAACCCACACCAGGTCCTACTACCACTCCTACTGCAACCGCAACACCCACTTCTGCACCTAATCAAACTCCCACAGCCACGCCATCTACGAGTCCCACCAACACTTCCACCCCCAAACCCACACGCACGCCTACACCAAAGCCTTCTCAATCTCCTAAAGCCGAAAAAACTCATGCGCCTTCTGAGGTGATGGGTTTAAGGGAAGAATTTATTGATCCTGTGGTATCTCCTACCCCGGAGCCAACTAAAGGAGATATAAAGATGCCGATTATTGCCGGGGCGTTTGTATTTGGCGGTATCGGATTTTTATCAGCTGCGGTTTACCCGGTGTTAAAAGATTACAAATCACGTTACAATGAAAAACATGCAAAATAAAACTCCTTTGTTTTTTCGTTTTTGGTTACCAGTTTTAATCTGGCTGGGTGTGATTTTTGCTTTCTCCAGTTATCCCACGGGAACTGCCACAGAAATTATTTGGTGGGATTTTATCATTAAAAAAACTGCACATGTGGTGGAATACGCGATTCTCAGCCTGCTTTTTTACCGGGCCTTTATAAATTCCGGTGTAAATAAAAAGAAAGCCGGAATATTGGCAATATTTATCTCGGTATCGTATGGTTTAAGCGATGAATACCACCAATCCTTTACTCCCGGGCGAACGCCGAAACTTCGCGATGTGGGTTTTGATACAATAGGTGCGATTGGAATAATATATATAGTATGGAATTTATTACCAACAATGCCAGGGAAACTGAGGATGTGGGCAGAAAAATTGCAAGTCGTCTAAGCGGCGGAGAAATTTTTGCTTTAGTCGGAGACTTGGGGGCCGGTAAAACCACATTCGTGCAAGGATTTGCCCAAGAGCTGGGGATTGACCGCGTTATATCCCCAACTTTTATCATTATGCGCTCTTATGACGCCCGTGGTAAAATAAAGACCCTTTATCATGTTGACCTTTACAGACTGGAAAACAATATCAAAGAAGAGCTTGATAATTTGGGGATTACAGGTATTTGGGGCAGCCCGGACACGGTGGTTTTGATAGAATGGGCAGACAAAGCCAAAAAAATGCTACCTGAAAACGCCCAATTTATTGATTTTGAATATCTAGATGAAAATAAAAGAAGAATAGTTTTTTAAATGGAATTATATATAGATAGCTCAAAAGCAGAGAAAATTATAATTAGGCTCGACAACGATGAAATAGTGGCCGAAGCGCACAAAAACAAAAGCCAACTACTTTTAAAATTAATTGCGGATAGTTTAGAAAAAAAGGGTTTTAAAGCCCGCGATATTCATGCCATAAAAGTGGAACGCGGACCGGGCTCTTTTACGGGGCTTAGGGTTGGCTTGAGTGTTGCCAATACATTAGGCTGGGCGCTGGGCGTTAACATAAATGGCAAAAATATCAAAAAAGATGGCCCTGTACTTCCCGTATATAAATAGCTCTTGACAGATTTGCTTTTTTATATGTAATATGCTTTATAGCTTTCTAACGTCTGCTCCGTTTTAGTTATAATTAAAAAGTTATGAGACTTGTTTCAAGATCACCAAAAGGATTATTGTTTATCTTTCTTCTCATCATAGGGGTAATTTTGGCGGCACGCTTTTTATTTACTGGAGAATCTTCAACGCAAACTGACAGCACCAGCGAAGACGGTATTGTGGAGGCAAAAGAAATCCAGTCTTTGGACCGCGAATTTATTTTTCCTTTAAATGATGGAGAGAAAGACGTAAGCGAAGTTAAGTTTTTTATAGATGACGTGGAACTTCGTGAAGAAATTGTAGTACAAGGGCAAAAAGCAGTGGCCGTGCCCGGAAGGATTTTTTTGATAGTTACCCTAAAAGTATCAAACGATTTTGAACAAGCAATTACGATGAATACCCGGGATTATGTCCGCTTAATTATTGATGGAAACCAGGAAGAAAAGTTGGCTCCGGACATCCACAACGATCCTGTGGAGATCCAGGCAATCTCCACCAAACAAACGCGTCTGGGCTTTGCGATTGATGACAACGATAAATCTTTGGCTTTGCAGGTAGGCGAAATAGACGGTGAAAAAGAAGTTATAGAACTAAATCTTAGAAAATGATGTTTACCAATAACCTAAACCATAAACAAAACATTGCAACAAGTTTGGTTAAAGAAATTGTGGAATCCATAAATAGTGTAAAGCCCTTTGGCAGCGTGGAGATTTATATTCAAAACGGCGAAGTCACGCAAATTACCATGCGTAAAATTAGAAAAACAAACGGCATAACTAAAGCTAAAAAGGCTAAATAGGGGCTTGACAAAATAACCGGAAAATGTAATCTGAATAAGTAAATATTTAGCCCCATAAGTTGTGTTTAGAAGGATAAAAAATAATTAAAAATTAAAAAAAATAAATAGCTGACCGCAAACGGAGGCTTTTGAGCTTGACCTTTTTAAGGTGGAGCCCGGAAGCCTCCGTTTTTTTGGAGGAAATGAAATGTCTTTCATCCCGCTTTCGCGGGGGAGAGTAAAAAGAGAGGAGGTGATAAAGATGATTAAAA
>DYGT01000004.1 GCA_020724555.1 Candidatus Microgenomatus sp. | reverse complement strand
CGTTGAAAACCCCCATGAGGCATATGGAATAACTGAGGAAGAATATTTGGACACATATAACGCTGCTATTAATACAATTCCCGAAGAAATTCGAAGTAAAGTACTTAACTTCACTGATGGTTTTAATTACGGACTCCGGGCTTTTGTATGGAAAAATCCAGAGACAGGGCAAATTTTTCGTTGGCGTCCAGGGCTAGGAAGCAATGTGGAAGATGGTTTTGTGACCAAGATTGGAGACTTTCAATTCTCAGATGAATTGAAAAGTTTTACGATTGAAATAGAGGGTCGTATGGACGGACTAGGTAGTAGATCAAGTACTGGTTTGGGTTTGGCAAACATAAAAAACCCACGTCTATCACCAGAGGAAATGGAAGATCTGGAAAGTGAATTTGTTGAAAATTGGTCGCATTCAATCCAAAGAAATACGCGTCTCAAAGATGGAAGTACATTATATATACAAATTCTCGATGAATTAAAACCAGGCGTAAAAATCTATAAGTTAATGGAATTAACTTCAAATTTAGGTGATGTGCTTATGGCATGTGACTTGGATGAACATTACGATCAAGGCTATGGTCTTGGTAGGATGTATTATGGACTTAAGGAAACATATGATTCTCAAAAAGAGGGAATTAAAGAAACTGTGTTGTCTGAAATGTTAATGATTCTGACTTATCAATTTTTAACAGGTAAAACTGCCAACCCTAAAAATGTTATATGGAGTGGGCCTGTAAAATACCGGTTTAGCTCTCAATTTGAAGGGTATGTAAGCAACGTACTTGGAGTGCCGGACTTGGCAATGCATGCCTACGCGGTTCGCCCAAGAAGTTTATTTGATCTCGATTAAGATTAAATGAAAGAAATAAATAGGCGTGATTTTTTAAAAATAACAGCAGTGGGTATGGGGGCTGTTTTGGGGTTAACAACCGAAACTTCTCATGCACAAGACGGAATTTAATAGCTATATAATATTGCACCCGCAAGAGGAGTTTAAAGTAGTTTTTGGCAGGTGATTTGCTCTATTCTAGTAATATCTGTATTCGTATTATTTACTTTTTTTCTTTCATATTGCTACAATGAAATATATGCGTGGGGCAATGCGTATTTTTATTTTAACCTTCGTTTTGGCAGTAACGTTTTTTGCACTTTCTTCCCTAAAGCCTCCCGCACAAATAAACGCTCAATCCTGTAGCGGCACCGGCTTTGTTTGTTATTACGGATGTACCCTAAACCAAACAACTGGTAATTGGGAGAATTGCACCGGATCGCAAAACCGTGGCTGTGGGCCATATCCAGACTGTGGCATTATGCCCGATACTTCCGGGTGTAACTACTGGACCGGTACTTGCTATGTAAGCGGCGGAGGTGGAGGCACTTGTGGTAATGGAAGTTGTAGTGGAGGCGAGACTTGTTCTACATGCCCTGTAGATTGTGGCACTTGTAGCGGCGGAGGTGGAGGCGGTGGAGGCGGTGGAGGCGGTAGTTGCTCTTGGTGTACTGGGCAAAGCCAATGTCCTTCCGGGTGGGACTGGAGCGCAAATCACCCTGCATGTGGTGGCTTGGGGTGTTGCACTGGTGGGGGTGGAGGCGGGGTGATGCCAAGCTGTCAAATGCCATCCGGCCTGAGCGGACGGTGTGAATTATACGATACTTATATGCGCCTGCTGTGGGAGTGGAATAGCGGTCCAAGTGACCAGAGACATGAGGTACAGTTTACAGATGACCCTACTTTTGCGACAATAGACCAGCAAGTAGTTGTGTCACCAGGGGTGACTTCATTCCCAAGTTATTATCATGATTATCGGCAGACTTTTCCCGTAAGAAATTATTATTTGCGTGTCCGTACATCATCCGGCACTTGGTGTGTACCAACCGGTTTTACTTCACCGGTTACTTTGCGCCCTGAAAACTGTGTCGACCGCCGTACACCTACTCCACCTCCGCAGCCACCTATTGTGGATCTACGAGTAAACGGCGGAAACGGTCCTGTAACAATCCCTTATAATGGCTCTGTTGTGTTGTCTTGGACTTCGAGTCGTGCAACCAGTTGTTCGGCTTCCGGGTCTTGGTCCGGCTCCAAAGTGCTAAACGATAATTATGAGTTGATGAGCAATTTAATTTCCAACAGAACTTATAATTTAACCTGCATAGGAACAGGCAGGGGAAGTACAGATTCGGTAAGTGTTAATGTTGCACCGGCTCCGACTACTACACCAACTCCCACGCCAACCATCAGCCAACGCCCACGCCTACCGTCAGGCCAACAGCTACACCCACGGCCACACCTTATTGTCCGGGTGGCACCTGTAGAGTTTTAAGTCCGTCGCAGCGTGATTGCGGAGCTTGGGCCGAAGTCCCCGGAAGCGGATCTTGTGGCCCCGGAGCTTTATGTTGTGTCCCGGGTTCAACACCGATACCCAGCAATTGTCCTTATACAGTTAACAATCCAGTTGGTTGCACAATAGAGGGTGCCATTCTACCGAGTTCAGCCGGCACTTGTAGCGGTGGTGCGCGGGACGGCGATTCCTGCACCAGTACTTTTGACTGCTATGATGGCTCTTGTGCTTTGGGAACTGAATGTACCTGTAGTGTAGCCTCGGGTGCGTTTTGCTGTAACGGACTAGTGCCATATGAAACGTCACCCGGAAACAATATTTGTGCCTGTCCAAGCTCTTGCGGGACTGTGCTTTTTGCCGAGAATGTAAATGTTACTCCCGGTGAAACAAAAGAGGTAGAAGTTTATATAAATGGAGGAACGGGATCAATTGATGATATGCGCTTTTCGTCAAGTAATACTTCAGTGGTTACTGTCCTGCTGAGGGATCCTGATCCGTCTGACGGTTGGCATGCGGTATTAACCGGAGTTGGTCCTGGTACTGCAACAATCACTGCCAATGTTACCAAAAACCCGGCTACGCTTGTCGCGTGTACAGGTACGGGAAATGTCGTTGGTTCAGCGTCTCCCTGGTGGCAGGTTAAAGGCGGCTCCGTATTTGCTCAAGGCAATATAGCCAGCGAAATACCCACAACTTGCACGGGTGGCGTTTGTATTCCGCGTTTTATTTTGGATGGCGGGTCAAACCAATATTCTCCCGGTATGATGATTTACGGTGGGACAAGTTATGGTTTTGGTAGCGGTACGGTTTCATCAAAAGGGTGGATTGCGAATAGCAGATATAATGGCAAATCATGGAGTTACGGAAGTTTTGCCGGTCTAATTCCAAGAAGTAATCCTGTAAATATTATTTCGGGAGCCAGTGTGGGGGATGCTACTTTGGATGGCTCAAACCCCACAGACAGCGATGGCTATACTTGGTACAAAAAAACGGGTGACCTGACCATAAGTGGAAACGTAACTATTAGTGGTAAAAAGGTGATTCTTTTGGTTGATAACGGCAATCTTTATATAAACGGTAGAATTAATTTAAGTTCAAATAATGATTTCTTTATGGCTATTGTGGGTTCAAGTGGCAGTGGGGGCAATATCATCGTGGGCGATACAGTTACCAGTCCGGCAAATGAGTATGCCCTGGAGGGAGTGTATTTCGCGGATAATAACTTTAATACCGGTGCGGGAGACGAATTATTGAGGGTGAGAGGCAGCGTTTCTGCAAACACTTTCAGCTTGAGCCGTGAAGGCGGGGGAAATACGCAACCTGCTGAATTTTTTGAATATGCGCCTGAAATTATGGTGAATTATCCGGAAACCTTAAATCCGAAAAACGTTGCTTGGAAAGAAGTGGTTCCTTAAGAACATTAACCGCTGCCACTGCATGAGGTAAGCTAGAAAATGGGTTGGCAATAATATTTTCGTTTATTAGATATGTTGGATTTGTTTTTTGTTTCGCTCCGTTAAAGCAACGATTAAAAGTTTTTGCGTATAGTTTTGACAAATCCTGTTCCGGTTTTTTATAGAGTTCAATTTCAAATATTGTCAATCTAAGTAACAATAAAATATCTGCTAAATTTGCTTGGTATAATTGTGTTGAAATTTTTTGGAGTGTATGCATTTCTATTTCTTTTACAGCTTTTTCCCCAGAGTATTTACCGGCTTTCATTGGATCGATTTCGTTGCTAAACTTATTTAGGTGATCTACTACATGTCCAAGCTCGTGTATTAAAAACAGAGATTGGTGACGAAGATTAAAATTTTTGTTAATTCGAATTTGGAAAGTATCATTTTCTTTTTCATAGCACATATCTGTTCGATCGCTGTCTTTCACGATTATTTTATCCTTAAATTTTTCCAGGCATGTATACTGCTCAAACATAAACTTTCTAACACCATCCAAATTTTTGAATGGGAATTCGGGCAATCTGCAAAAATAACATGGCAGGTTGAATACGGAATAAAAATTATTTGGTAGTTTACCGGTATCTGGTAAATTTTGATTACAGTACTTAAGCACTTTATCGAGGTTTTTTATAAATTTTTGTTCCTCAGTGTGTGGTATTTTCTTGTTTGCCCACACAAACTCCAACTCATCTTTAAAGCCTCTCTCCAAAGCATCTTGATTTCTTGTTTTCACTATATCAATAAAAGCTATCTCAAGTTTTTCGGTAGGTAGATTAATTTTTTCCCAAATTTTTTTTCTGACTTCCAACTTGGAATCGAAGATTTCTTTATAGATATGAGGAATAAGCTGCAGGGGTAAATGGTAAAAAAAATTTTGTAACGCCTGAGAATAGGCATCTTGGTTAGTTTTGTTAGGGCTGATTGCTTTTAGGGTTCTTGATGTAATATATTCATGAACAGACCTCCTTACCCACAGCTCTATATATACTTTTAGGGAACAGGTTTGGGGTTTGGAAAGTTTTTTGTATGCCAGTTTGGCCTCAGCTTCAGCGCGTAAAATTATCCTGTTAAGCTTTTTTTCAGCCAAATTGCCAAACCTTTGTTTATATTGAGGAAAATATTCGGTGAAGATGAACAAGGTCTGTGATTGCATGATTTATTATACTGAAAAACCTTGGAGAAGAAACAATGCACAAACGAGTTTAGCACTAGCATTGTTTCTTCTCCTATTGGACGATCCATGCCGTTATTCTTCCGACGATACGTTTCCAGGGTGTGCTGGACGACCACACTGGTGACACTTTGTACTTTTGAGCAGCATGTTGAGGTTTCTGATATTGTAGGGGTAAATTCCTTTATTGTTAAATTGCATCTTGATATTCACTAAAAATAGTGATTATTCTACAAACAGGTAGTGAAAACATTATTAAATTTTGCAGTTTTTGTAATAATATCTCTCCTTTGGGTTTTTTGCCCCCAAAATTTATACGCCCAGACAAAAATCATCCGTATTCAGGGGTTTGATGGGAGAAATGCATGGGCGATTGACGGAATTGATACTTCAGATTTTCCTCCTGAATCCCTTCCGTTTCTACCTGAGGTCCAGAGTATGATTAATTCCACAGATTTGTTTGCGCGTTTGGGAAGTGCCGATCTATTTGGTGAAAATGGTCTGTGCCCCTGTGACGTTGAAATCTTGGACCCTTTGGATTATTTAGATAGCGGCAGTCTGGTGGATACAAACGGTAATTTATTAATTGATATATTTTTTGTGGGGCAGATTAGAAGGCCTTTGGACAGTATTGAAGCACGCGAGCTTAAAGCTTTTATGCAAGCTGGTGGAGTAGTACATATGGCAGGCGGAAACGAGAACAATCCTGGCTTTGGTTATGAAAAATTGTGGCAGGAGTTGGGCTGGGAGGGTAGCCCTTACTATGGATTTTATGATCAAATACCCCCGGAAGCCGTAGAGACAAATGAAATTTTTGCCAAAAGTAAAGAAATAATAAACACTCCTTATGAGCCTGGTATTTTTGGTATGGTTCAAAAAGTAAATTATCTTCCGGTTTTTTTAGGTATAAACACAGATAATCTTGTAGTTCAAGCTATGTCCGGAAGCTTAAATTCCCAGCCTATTATTGCAGGAGCGCATATTGGTAAAGGATATTTGTCTGTTTCCGGCGTCCCATTATATGTAAATTTTAATAATTTACTAAATGATAATAATTTAAAATATTTCCAAAACATGGTGGGGTGGGTGTGTGAGGGAAAGCCTGCGAAAATTGTACCCTTTTTGGATTTACCCTGGGATTATGAAAGTAAGGGAATGAGTTTTAATGATGCTGCTATGGCAATAAATTCATATTTTGACCATGAATATCCGTTGTTAAGCACTTTTCTGAAAGAGCCCGAAGAAGCTATAGGTTTGATAGTAAACTACCAAGGGTATCCTAGAATAAATAAATCTTACTCATCACATGACGGTTACGATTACGGGAGTGGTGCAAAAACGAAAGAAGGGACACCTGTACTGGCAGCGGCGAGTGGCTGTGCGTACTACAGATACACAGGTGGAGTATCGGGTACTCAAGCTGGTGGAAATGAAATACACATTATTCACGACGGAAACGGCACAGGTTTTCAAACACGTTACTACCATCTACAAGAAAACGGCCTCGTAACGACAAGCACTTTACCTTCTGAGTGTGTATACGTTAATAAGGGGCAGCAGATTGGCCTAGTCGGCCATTCAGGGTATGTTAAACCGGGAGGTGTAGCTGGTTCACATATTCACTTTATGGTCATTCAGGATAAAAATGGAGATGGTAATTTTGATGACAATATACCGGATGGGGTGGTGGACCCATATGGTTGGCAAAGCACAGAGCCTGATCCATGGCCTTTGTATTCATTTTTTTATAAAGGCGAGCAAAGAAGAGGCACAAGAAGCCAGTATCTTTGGACAAAAGCAATTTTAAACTTATCATCTACACTGGATAGTAACGCCGCATATTTTGAGGCAGACCGCTATTTTCTTGATTTCCCGGATGATTCGGTTGCCAAGGCTGCATCTGTTGCTATAAAAGCCTCAAATCACGTTGTTTTGAAAAAAGAGAATAATGTTACTTTGGAATCTATCTTTTTTCCGATATCTGTAGAAATCATAGATTCTTCTGGAAACCTTATCAACAATTTCCCCAATAATTATTTAATTGAGATAGATCTAAGTGGTATTGATTTAACCCGATATGTCCCCGATAGTCTTTCTTTTTATTCAAGCTCAGACGGCATAAGCTGGGCTAAAGAACCGACTGTAATAAATTTGGAAAATCTTTGGGCAGAAACAACAGTAAACCATGCAAGTTATTTTGCATTTATGGGCGAACTACTAGATAGCATAGCTCCCACGACAATAGTTACGCTGGCAGGTAATGAAACAGAAATTCGTGTATATAGCTCTGACGTAGAGGTAACTTTGACCGCACAGGACAACGAAGGCGGTTCTGGGATTGCCTATACAACATATAGCCTAAATGGCAGTGAGTGGGCTGATACTAACACCTTCACAGTAAGTGGTGTTGGTGAATATATAATAGAGTATTACTCGGAAGATAACGAAGGAAATGCAGAAACAATAAAGAGTACGACCTTCCGGATTATAGAGCCTGTGGTGGATACAACGCCTCCGGAAGCAGAAATCAGCTTTAACCCAACTACGTATAAGATTGAAATAAAAGGCATAGATGAAAGTGATGTAAATGTAGAAATTACCGAAGGTCAAGGCGTTTTTGCTAAAGATACGGTACTTATAACTGATGCATCAGGTAACACGCTTAAGATTGTTGGAGTGCTTTTGGATTCTTATGCTTTGGATTCGTTTAGCATAGACGCAATTCAGTACAATAACGGAGAAATAATAAGGTTAAATAAAAATGTTTTTACAGCGGTCGCAGCTCACCACTGGCGCACACAAAAACTTACCCACTTGATGCAGAGCTGGTTTGATAAGGGAGACACACAGCTATTAATTCAGTACAATCCAAAGAAAAATATAAGCAATATTACAAAAAAGGATTTTAGACAAAAGCCCGATAAAGTAACTATCGAAGGCATGGCTCTTATGTATATAAATACCAATAATGGTAATTTGGAGTACAGTTACGAATGAACAAAGGCTTTAGTTTTATATTTATATTAATAGCTATTGCCGGCATTATTTTTGCCGTTGTTTATTTTTTTGTTTCCCAAAATAATCCATACCAACTACTACCTACACCAACCAACCTACCCAATTTTGAGCCCACACCCACCCCGGCTTTAAAAACCTTTAAATCAACCAACCTAGAATTTGTTATTGAAATGCCAGCTAGATATAAAGCGGAAGAAGAAGTTGGTCGTATTCGTATTTTTGATATCGAAGAGAAAAATAATATATATTTAGCTAGAACAGCTACAGATTTTAAGTCATTATCCAAGTACACTGAAGATTTAGATTATAGAAATAAACCAAATATACTATTTGAAAATACATTAATTATAGATGATTCAGATGCTAAGTTTATTGAATATGATTATCCTGAATCCGCTAAAAATGTTCAGAGAGAATATGTTATCTATGTTGAAGGTTGGATATATTCTATATATACAGACTCCAAAAATAATGTTCATGACCTTGATCAAATTGCAAAGTCTTTTAGATATACTCCTGATTAAGAGTAAATGTAAAAGCACCATACAAACATTGGATAATCTTTTGAATTGTATTTACTTCCTTTAGATTTAGTTTAGTGTTTTGGTATAATGAGTTATGAAACAAAAGCTTGGGGATGTAAGACGCATCTTTCAGGATGACGGAGATATCAAACTCGCCTATCTTTTTGGTTCGCAGGCAACTGGGGATACAGGTCCACTGAGTGATTACGATTTTGCGATTTATATTGATGAAAGCGATATGGAGAAAATTTTTAACAAAAAGATTCAGGTTCAAGATAAAATCTCAAGAGTTTTAGGGACTAATAACGTAGACGTGTCAGTTTTGGATGAAGTAGATGAGCCAGAGTTCAAATACGCTGTCATTACCCAAGGCGAACTCATTTTTGAAAGAGAACCTTTTAAAATTATTGTTGAGCCGAAAATTATGAACGAGTATTTTGATTTTCGTGATTTATTATTAAAATATAACCTCACATCCTAGATGACTAACAAATTTGTTCTAGAAAATAAAGTAAGTTCTATTAAAAGATATCTTCAGATTCTGGAGAAATATAAAAAGCTTACCAAAGAAGAAATTGTCAACGACGTCAATACCAAGGGGGCCGTTGAACGTTATTTATATCTTGTAACTCAGTCAACAATTGATTTGGCAGAAGCAGTGATATCTTATAAAGGCTATCGTAAACCAACTACTTTTTCTGAAAGCTTCACGGTGCTTTCTGAGAATGAGCTAATTAGTCACGATCTGGAAAGCAGACTTATTAAAATGTCTGGGTTCAGAAATATTCTTGCGCATGGTTATGAAAAAATAAATTATGAGACCCTTTTTGAAGCTCTCAAAAATAGCCTGAAAGATATCGAAGAATTTATTTCTATAATCGAAGAGATAAACTAGTTATGCAATATCCACGGGTGAGCCAAATCTATATGATGACCTTGACCAAATTGCAAAGTCTTTTAGATATACAACGGATTAATTTATGTTTGTAAAGAATTCCATACTTAAGCTAGTGGAAGTTTATAAATAGATATTGATTATAACTTGATATTTTATCTCCAATGAAGAACAATTGAGATATGGCAGATTTTGATATACAAAAAATTGTTGAAAATTATCGCGAAAGCATATCGCTCAATATAGATGTCATACGCAGTGAAATTAATGACAATCCTGTTATTAATGATAAAGAAACAATAAAGCTTTATGAAGAAATTTTATCCAAGACTTCACAGGTAGTTAGTGAAAGATGGCTCAAAAAAGAAAAATATCTTCGTACAAAACACACCGTATCTGTGTTTGGCGATAATTTCCCCAAAGACCTTTTGATATTGTCATTGTGCGTAGACGCAATGGTGAATATTTTAGATGACTTCTACGACGAACCGCTGTCTAAAGAACAAAAACAAATTTATTTAATTGAGCTATTAAGAGTAAATTCGATAATAAATTGTAAAATACCCTCGCTCAATTTACTAGCTGATTTAGGAGAATATTTTGATAAATTAATTACCCTAGCTATCGCTGAAAATTTCATCTTGCAGCAGATAAAAGAAAATTTAGAGTTTGAATTTGTTATAAGTCAAGGGTCTTCATTGCTTCTCACCCGGGCTTACGACATGGACATATTTGTACAAATCGCTGAACATAATAACACTCAAAATACGCTTATATATGAATTTAGGATTTTAAGAGCGCTTAATATTCTTAAAAAGGACATATTAGATTTACGAAGAGACATTGAAACAGATCAGGAATCTATAGTCACTTGTGTATATCAAAGCGATTTACCAAATGAAAGTGTCTTAGTTGGCATTGCCAATAAAATCCTATCTCAAAAAAAAGACAAGAGAGCTAAATTACAACGCTTATCTGATATGATTAATAACGAGGCTGAAGAAATTAAATCTTTGGCTAAACTAATATAATGACTTTTCCCTCTTCTCTTAGCCAGATTATAGTTTTGGTTATTAATGCCACTGGAGCCGCTCTGGTAATAACTGTAATTACAGGTAAATTAAGAAATTTATTGAAAGTTATCTTCGCATTTATGACTGTTTTGATGTTTATTTGGGTAGATCTGGCGTATGCTGCTCGATTAGTTGGCGAGGCAGACAGAGGCCTTGTTTATATAAGAATTGCTTGGTCGGTGACTCCTATGTTGTTTGTTTTACTTTACGCTTTTATTGCCACATTTTTACGAATAGTCCATAAACATAAATTTTATATTTTATTTTCCCTTCCGGTAGGTATTTTATTTCTTTTAATAATTCCTTTTACTGATTTGGTTATCGCTGATATTGCCTATATCAATGGGACACTGGAAATTAAATACGGGAGTTTAGTGTGGTTTTTCTTTGCGCAGGTAGCTTTTTATACAATAATCAGTTTTATACTTTTAATTAGCCAATACAGGAATAAAGAAACTTCACCAGAAATAAAAAGTCGTATTAGATATCTTTTGGCTGGTTTAACCTTCTTTTTTGTAATGAATGCAATTTTTAATATTGGCCTACCGGTATTTTTACAAGTATTTCATTTGTACGAGTTTGGTGATTATTCTCTAATTGTATTCTTAACAATTATTGCTTATGCAATCACAACTAATCAATTTGCCAGGATTCAAGTTGTAACAGCAACGTTTTTAGCTAGTGTCTTAGGATCTTTTTTGCTTTTGGATGCTGTCATGTTTAGTACGAATTATGAGCAGACTTTAACTAAAAGTTTAATTTTGTTGTTATACATACCATTTGGATATTTATTAGTTAATAACGTCAAAAAAGAAATCGAGCAAAGAGAACAGCTTGAAGAATTAACCAACAAACTCAAACACATGGATAATGTAAAAAATGAGTTTATTTCGGTAGCGGCGCATGAGCTTCGGGCGCCCTTGACCGCTATAAAAGGATATTTGTCTATGGTGATAGACGGTGATGCCGGCAGCATCAGCAAACAAGCCAAGGAATTTTTGCAGGACTCGCTTTTAAGTAACGAGCGCATGATCAGACTTGTCAATAACATGCTCGATGTGGGTAGGATCGAAGAGGGCAGGATTATCTACCAAGAGGATTATGTAAAAATATCCGAGCTTGCAAAAATTGCCTATGCGGAATTTAAACTGGAAGCCGAAAGGAAAAATCTTACACTTGAACTTGTTATTCAAGAAGGCGTTGTTGACGAAGTATTTGTCGACCGCGATCGTTTACATGAGGTTATTATTAACTTTTTGAGTAATGCGCTTAAGTATACTGATGAAGGGAAAGTAACCATAAAATTGAGCAATCCAAACAAAAAGACCGTAAAACTTGAAGTGATTGATACCGGACCCGGTATTTCACAGCATGAACAAAAGAAATTGTTTAATAAATTTTATAGAATACGCTCAGATGTGGGTAAAACCATCGGAAGCGGGCTGGGGCTTTATATTTCTAAGCTTTTGATACAAAAATTTGGTGGAAACATTGGCGTGGAATCGAAGCCGGGCAGGGGGTCTGATTTCTGGTTTGAACTGCCAATTAAAATTAATAAAAGTGACACCGGAAATTTGTAGTATAATAAACTCGTGATAAACCAAAACACAAAGACTCAAGCAAAACTTTTGATGGTAATTGAGGACGATCCTTTACTTACCAAAATGTATAAAACCAAAATAGCCTCAGAGGGATTTCGTGTGATAACTGCTCAAGATGGGCAGGAGGGTTTGAAAAAAGCTTTGGAATATAAGCCGGATGGAATTATTTTGGATGTAATGATGCCTAAATTATCGGGAATTGATATGCTCACCCGTCTGCGCCAAGACGCATATGGCAAAAATATCCCTGTTGTTATAATCTCAAACCTTTCGCAGGAAGCAGAGGACGGCAAGGCCAAGGAGCTTGGTGTAAAGGAGTATTTGATAAAAGCAAATTATACTCCCAAAGAAGTGATTGAACGGTTAAAGCAGTATATTTAACCCAACTTATCTCGTTGATTAAGGTGATCCTACGGGGTAATATTTATATATGAGCCTTGCCCATGTTTTTGTACCCCATTCAAATAATAATTACCGAGCGCGGCTTCTTCAGCTTCCCGGTCTTTTGGTTTTAATAGCTTTTGTTTTTTTGTATCAGGAAGTCATTGATATTACCGGGAAAATTGGTGTATTGGGTTATGCTTCGCAAATTTCTCCAGCAGAAGTTATTAAGTTAAGTAACGATAAAAGGCTGGAAGCAGGACTTTCGCCTTTGAGTGAAAATCCGCTACTTGTAGAAGCCGCAAGGCAAAAAGGGCTTGATATGCTGGAAAAAGATTATTGGGCACACGTTTCTCCGGATGGTGTTGAGCCATGGTATTTTTTTCAATCAGTGGGGTACGATTACCGCTATGCCGGTGAAAACCTGGCGCGTGATTTTAGTAGCCCCGGTAGCGCCGTGGAAGCGTGGATGGCTTCACCTACACACAGGGATAATTTATTGTCCGATAAGTACAACGAGATAGGTGTAGCTGTGGTTGAGGGGGATTTAAACGGTGTAGAAACAACGCTTGTGGTTCAGTTGTTTGGAACCCAAGCGGGACAAACCGCCGGAGTGCCCGCCAACAAGGCCCCTCAAAACCTAGTTGCACAGGCCCCGGGGGAGTCTGTTGCTGAAGTGGTGGAGGTAAAAAACGCTCCTCAGACAGAGAACAAAGAGCAGGTTAAACCAAACGCAATTGCCATTGACGCGATTGTCTTAGATAACGGCGTTACCTTAAGCGCAGCCGATGAAATAAGAGAGGTGGTGATATCGCCTTTAAATCTGACCAAAATTGTGTCAATTACCCTAGTTTCGATGTTTTTGGTTGTTTTGCTGATAGATTCGGTAATTGCTTTCAAAAAGGGTATTGTGCGCTCGACCGGAAGGAGTCTGGCACACGTTTCTTTTATGGGTATGATAATTTTAGTTGTTCTTATAGTTAAAGCAGGTCAGATTATATAAATGTCAAAAAATATAAATAGGTATGATCATCTGCCCCATTATTTGCCCTTAATTGGTATTTTTACAGCGGGAATTTTAGCTTTTTGGATATTTTCTTATGACAAACAGTTCCAAGCGGGGGTAGCTATATCTTTAGCCATATCACACGTTATTTGGGGTATTGTTCACCACCACATCCATCAAGATTTATCGTTGGAGATTGTTTTAGAATATGTGGCAGTAGCCTTATTTGGTTTGGCGGTCGTGCTTTCGGTAATTTTCCGAAGTTAAAGTGGTATACTCTGGGAGGATGAAAAATATAAATTTTTATAGCCCCAGCAAAGGCCTGTTATCAACGGGCTATATGATCCAGGAAATTTCTGAGTTTGTGAAAAGTGAGCCGTTTGATTATTACCGTTTGGTCATTGGAACGGATTCACAGCTCAAACGGGTAAATAGCCATAGTGAATGCGATTTTGTTACGGCAATTGTCATCCATAGAATGGGGCGTGGTGCGCGCTATTTTTGGTATAAAGAAAAAATTAATAAACCTTTTGTTCTTCGCGATAAAATATACGCGGAAACCATGAAATCTTTGGAAATCGCCCACGAGTTGGTACCGGATTTGCGTGCAGCCATATCCCCGGCAAAGTATGATTTGGAGATACACATTGACGTGGGTGCTCTGGGGCCAACGCGCCAAATGATCCGCGAAGTAGTGGGTATGGTGACCGGAAACGGTTTTATAGCTAAAACAAAACCGGAAAGCTGGGCTGCAAGCACTGTCGCCGACAGATATACTTAAAAGGAATAATCATATATGAAAGGTGTAGTACTTGCCGGTGGTTTGGGTACACGGCTATATCCTTTAACATACGCAACCAATAAGCACCTGCTGCCGGTGTATGATAAGCCAATGGTTTATTATCCCATCAGTACTCTTGTTAAAACTGGTATTGATGAAATTTTGGTGGTAGTTGGGGGGCCATATGCGGGTCATTTTGTGCGTGTCTTAAAAAACGGCAAAGAGCTTGGGGTAAAACACATCGAATTTGCTTATCAGGAAGAAGAAGGTGGTATTTCTCAGGCGCTCTCTTTAGCAGAGGATTTTTCGGATAATAGCTCGATATGCGTGATTTTGGGTGATAATTGTACAGATGCCGACATTTCCCGGGAGGTTAAAAATTTTAAAGACGGAGCCTTGATATTTTTTAAGAAAGTTAAGGATCCTTCACGTTTTGGCGTGGGTGTGTTTGATAAAAAAGGCAAATTAATCGCAATAGAAGAAAAACCTAAAAAACCAAAGTCAAATTTTGTGCAAACCGGACTCTATATTTACGATAACACGGTATTTGATAAAATCCGAATGCTCAGACCATCGGCTCGGGGCGAACTGGAAGTAACTGATTTAAATAATATTTATTTGCGGGAAGGAAGCTTAAAAAGTGCCACTTTAAACGGTTTTTGGAGTGATGCAGGAACATTTGACAGTTTGTATGAAGTCAACCGTTATTGGTATCAGAAATCCCGGAAGTCTTCCTAGAATTTTTCTCCCGCCATTTTTTGATTTCTGCATGGTTTCCGGATAAAAGCACTTCGGGCACCTCCCAGCCTTTGTATTCCACCGGACGCGTGTAGTGAGGGTATTCCAGGTAACCGGGTTTTGTGTGTGATTCTTCAGCCAAAGACTCTGTTTTTCCCAAAACACCCGGTAAAAGTCTGACAGTTGCATCCACGACGGCCATAGCAGGAATTTCGCCGCCAGTGAGGATAAAATCTCCCAAAGAAATTTCTTCATCAATTAAATGCAGACGGATGCGCTCGTCAAAGCCTTCATAATGCCCGCAGATAATAATAATATGTTTGTTTTTGGCTAAATTTTGTGCCATCTGTTGATTAAAACGCGTCCCTTGTGGCGACATAAGAATGACATGAGCATCTTTTGTTTTAATTTGATTTAAAGCTTTGTCCACCGGTTCTACCATGATAACCATTCCTGCGCCACCGCCATATGGTCTATCATCTACCGTATTGTGTTTATCAACAGCCCAGCTTCGAAGGTTATGAATATTAATCTGAACAAGTTTTTTTTCTTGCGCGCGCTTGAGCATGGACTCACTAAAAGGGCCGGAAAATATTTCGGGAAAAAGGGTAAGAATATCTATTTGCATAAGGCTATTATACAATGATTTATGCGTTATCTGGCGCTAATTATATTTTTTCTTTTTAGCTTAAATATTTTAGTACGGATAGATGATTATTTGCTGTGGAACGATGAAGGCAACACTGGGGCGATGGCGCAAAGGGTTCTTCGTTATGGTGTGCCTCTTGTGGATGACGGCAAAACAAATTTAAATGTTACCTTAAAAAAAGGTAATTCTATCTGTGTAAAAGATAGCTTAAATTTATATCTTTGCCATGGATGGGCTGAATTTTATGTGGCTGCTCCGTTTGTTTTTTTGGGCAATTTAACCAATGATTTATATTTAAAAACCGCTCTTATCCGCACTCCATTTGCTTTTGCATCAATAGGTGGTGTGCTAATTTTATATTTTACTATCAGCCGCTATCTGGATAATAAGGAAAAACCAAGGTTTGCTGCAGCTTTATTTATGCTTCTTATATTATCTGTTTCATACACACTTCATTCTATTGAAGCGAGGTATTACTCACTTGTTATTTTATCTTTCTCGTTTTATCTATCTGCCTATTTGAAATTTAAGGAAAAATATTCGCGCAAATGGCTATGGGCGTTTTTACTGATAATTAGCAGCCTATTTTTTTATTTGTCATATCATCCGGCATTTTATATTGTTTTGTTTTCTACTTTTATTTTTGAAGTTTTTTTGTCGCTTTTATACAAGAAAGTATCTAAAAAGAAATTAGGCATGCTCATATTTATTGGTTTGATTACTCTGCCTTTATCTTTATTTTTTGAAACGTTTAAAACTTCAAAGGAGCTTACTGATTTTACTTCCCTTTTGTTTTTTGGCAGTAAAAATTTTAGCTTTCGCTTTCAACTTTGGAATTTGGGAAAAACTTTAGAGTATTTATTTAAACATGAGTATTTATTTGTAGTTTTAACTACAAAAATTATTTTATTTTATATTACTTATTCTCAAAGTTCGTTCACGGCATTGCTTTATCCCCGCCGAGCGGGGTTTTCGCGAAGTTTGAATAAAAAATTTAAAGAAGAAATTTTAAAGAATAATTTATTAAATATTAGCATTTATTTTTTTATTATTTATGTAATTTATATAGTAGTTATCACACGCGTACCCGTACTTTTTATACGTTACTATTTTCTTCTTATTCCTCTTGGTATAGCTTCAATATTAGTCGATAGCATTTGTATCTTGAGGGTTTTATCGCCTGAAGCAAAAAAAGCATATCAATATTTTTTAGTGTCTATTTTAGTTATAAGTAGCATTTTTAAATTACCATCTTGGTGGGGAAATGTGTATGAGTTGACGTACGATTATGTGGGGCCTATGGATTTAATCCTCACTGAAATTGACGGTAGGTATAAAAATAAAAAAGATCTTGTTATTGCCACAAATTATGCAAGTTATACTTATGTTTTTTATTTTGACAGCAAAGTGGTTGTGGAGAATGGGTATTCTGAAGATTTTAAAGATGAGGAAGTTGACGTGGTTATCCCCAGAAAAAACCATTTTTATGAAGATGAATTAAATAAAATTATTGCTAAGGGAGATTTTGAAAAAGTAACTTTGGATATTTTGGATTACGGCTATAACAATATTGCAGAGCTGCCTGAGCATCTTTTTAAAACACCCACCACACAAATCGAAGAAGATAAAGTGCAAATGTACTTTCGTAAAAACAATTAGGTGTGATATATTGGATTATGGTGAGTAATTTAAAACAAAAAGTCGTAATTATTATGCCTACCTATAAGGAGGCTGAAAATATTAGTAAAATGGTACCTGTTTTGTTTGAAAAAGAGTTTCCCAAAATTGCTGCAGATATGCATCTTTTGGTCGTCAACGATTTGACAGCGGAAGGCACCGACGACGGGACGGGAGACATTGTCCGGTCTCAGATGAAAAAATATAAAAATCTTCATCTTTTGGAGTCAACTAAACAAGGCCTTGGCTGGGCATACATAAGGGGTATGAAATATGCCAAAGATAAGCTTAATGCGGATGCTGTTATGGAAATGGATGCGGATTTTCAGCACCCGCCCAGGTTTGTGAAGCCCATGGTCGAGGCTTACTTAAACGGTTCGGATTATGTTATTGGTAGCCGTTATATACCCGGCGGGTCGGTTCCTTCTGAGTGGGCAATCCACAGAAAAGCCATATCTTATTTCGGCAATTTATTTATCCGTTTGGTTTTGCTTAAGCCAAAATTACACGACCTTACTACCGGTTTTCGCCTCACTAAAGTAAAAGGCGTTTTGGACAAAATTGACCTTGACAGCCTGATGGAGCCCGAACGGTTTGCCTATAAAGTAGATCTTTTGTATCAATCAATAAAAAACGCTAAAAATGTGAAAGAGGTCCCTCTGGAGTTTGCGCCCCGCACGGAGGAGACTTCTAAATTTAGTATGAAAGAGATGATATCAACTTTTCGTGTAGCCATAATTTTGGGAATAAAAGACAAGCAAAAGTTTATTAAATTCGGAACGGTTGGTTTTGCCGGATATCTGGTGAATGCGTTTTTTCTTTATATTTTTGCCAGCCGTTTGCATTGGCCGGAAGTATTCGCCTGGGCGGGTTCTACGGAATTGGCCATAATAAACAATTTTACCTTTAACAATATTTGGACATTTAAAAAAGAAAAAATTACCGGAGCGCGTGAGTTATTTTTGAAATTTATCCAGTTTAACGGCACGTCAATAGGGGCGCTTTTAATTCAAACAGTGGTAGGCTCGTTAGGGGTGAGTCTCTTGGGCCAACAATACCGCCAATTGTTGCTACCGTTCATTATCGTGTTTTTGGTACTTCCTTATAATTATTTTATGTACAATGTCGTTATTTGGAAAAGCTGGAAGTTGCCACGCATGTTTGGTGGGAAGCGGGTAATTAAAACATAAACTTTCTGTAAAAACGATATAATATTTGTTCATGATGAATATAGATCCCCGCAAAAAAGAGGAAGATTTTAATAAATTTTTAATTTCCCAGTATTTAAAATATGGTTCTGTTGACGCAGTTTTAAAAAAACATTATTACGCTTTGCCTATTTCACCGGCTTCGTATCATAGGCTTCTGGACAAAAACAATATCGTAAAAGCCGCGGGTCCTCATGGAAAAATGAGCGAAGCATTGGCGTTTATGGAGTATTTGGCAGAAGAAAAACTGCCATTAGAAGAGCTTTATAAAAAACTTCCCCCGAGTTTTCAAACCTCCAAAATTACCTTGCACAGGATTTATAACCACATAAAGCAAGACATTACCAGGCGTGCCGCTACCGGTCTGGTTATAACCGTTAAAAATGAAGCCCAAAAAATTTTAACAGCCAGAGACATTTCCATGCCGAATTTTGTTTATGGTAAAAAAAGAGGCGCCATCAGCATCCCCATGACTTTTTCCAAAAAGGGAGAAAATAAAACGATTTCCGCGATGCGTGTACTTCAGCAAGAGGTTTTTTCCAAAAATGCAGTCAATGGCGTAGTCCCCGTAAAAATTTCGGACAAAGACCTTGATTTGATTTTTAAAATAAAAATACTGGATATTTCGCTTTTTATTTACCATCTGGAAATACCGGTTGAAATTGCTGGAACACAAGGCTTTTCGAGTTTCCGCATGAAGGAGTATAGGTTTTTGAGTTTTGCTGAAATTGCCCAATTAGCCAACGCCGGGAAGCTAAGAAGCGGTGTTTATGAAATCGTAAATGTGTACCGCCAAAAGCTTATGGGTGGCAAAGTTGCTCAAACACAGGTGGCTTTAGTCAATCAGCGGCTTGGGCTTCGTATACAGTAATGGTTTTTACCTCCGGCGGCCGCTCGTGTTCAATATTAATAGTTTTTGGCGTTTCTTTTGAGAAGCCGTTTCTTGGTTGAGCTGAGCCCCAAGGTACCAATAATGTCCCGTCTGGGTTCGTTGCTGCAAGAAATACCGTTCTTGCTCTGTGTAATCTTCTTTCACTGGAATTGAGACCGGGTCTTCTTTCTGCCATGTATCTATTTTAAGAAGTTTTCGCTTTCAAAGGCTCTCAAGTTTTTTTAAAGGAGCATGGTCCAATCAGAAATTGGCATCACATTTTTAGATATAAACGCCAAAGAAAATAAATATATGGGTAGGATAATTAATATAAAGGCAATTTTAAATTTTTGGCTGGTAATTATTTCGCTATAGCCTACGTATAAAAAGGGAATAATTGGAAGCGCATAGCGGATTATATCGCGGTGAGAAACAAAAAAAATGGAAAGCAAAAAGATTCCGGTAAACCAAGCAAGCGTTTCTTCTTTTTTTTCAATAAGCTTAAGTACTCCCCAAGCCGCCAGAAGGTAAAATATGATTATCTCCTCAAGCCAATGTGTGTTTACCCAGCTTGCTTGGTAATTAAAAACTTGAAAAGGGGGAAAAACCAAATGGATGTTATCGCCCGAGTGGAAATAAGCAAAAAAGTCGTTCATGGTTTGTGAATAAAAAACAAAAACACCCAGTAAGGAGGCCGGTATTAAAAATACCCAAAAGGATTTAAATTCGATGGTTTTAATCCAGTGCTCTAAGCGAGTTGCAGCAAGTTTTCGGATTTCGGGCAAGATAATAGCTCCGATATAGGCTATAAAAAGAAGTATCCCGGGAGATTTAGTTAACTGCGCCAGTGCTCCCCAAACTCCTGCCCAGAAATATTTTTTATTTTTAAAGTAGTATATTGAGGCTATTATGGCTCCTACAAACAAAGGCTCCGGGCTGCCTACGGAGCGTACAATTAGCCAACGCGCCGGGAAAATGGAAAAAACAAATGTTGCCCAAAAGGCATCTTTTTGAGGTCTTACATAATTTTTTATTAATTTGTAAAAATAAACTATTGACAAAAAAGAGCCGAAAACAGTGACTAAAAGCATGGCGTATGGGTATACTAATACGTTCCCGAGAAGTCTAATTAAAAGGGGAAACAAGGGAAAGTGAGCAGCGTAATATTCCAAAGGTAGATCAAAAGAAAATTGTGCTAGTGCTTCTTTGTTGTATAGTGTTTTTGCGACCGCGATATAGAGTGGACCGTCGTAATTAGAAACTATAGTTAGCATACCATCACGAGGGAGAGGGATATTCCAAAAACTATCTAAGCGAAAAAAAAACGGCAACCAGATAAGTAAAGTGGGTATTAAGGTGAAAAAAATCAAAGGGAAGTATTTGCCCATTTTTTTCATAAGTAGCCCAATATTATAATATTTTTCGCTCATATGCTAGACTGCAAATATGGATTCTTTTAAAGAAATAAGCGTCTTTTTTCCTGCCTATAACGAAGAGGAAAATATTGAAAATACGGTTAGAAAAGCTCTAAAGGTTTTAAAGGACAAATTCGATTTATGGGAAATAATAATTGTGGATGACGGGTCTACCGACAGTACGGGAAAAATCGCAGATGAGCTTGCCCGCGAAAATAAAAACATTCGCGTTATTCACCACAATCCCAACCGAGGCTATGGAGCGGCTTTTAAGAGCGGAATATACGCGGCCCAATACCCGTGGATTACTTTTACGGATTCAGACGGCCAGTTTGACTTTTCGGAAATCACAAAATTTATAGACAAGCAACAAAAAACCAACGCCGATTTAATAGTGGGATACTACAAAAAAAGACAGGTTAAAAAAAGTGTAATCATTACATCCAAGCTTTGGGAGCTTTTGGTATTTTTACTTTTTGGACTGCATGTGCGCGATATTGATTGCGGTTTTAAGCTAATAAGAAAAGAAGTTGTGGATAAAATTCCCAAGCTCGAAAGTGAACGCGGAGCATTTATAAGCAGCGAATTATTGATTAAAGCTAAACAAAACGGTGCTAAAATAGTTGAAGTGCCGGTTACGCATTATCCACGCGCCGGGGGAAAACCCACAGGGCGTAATTTTAATGTTATTATTCAAAGTTTTAAAGATTTATTCACTTTGTGGCGAAGACAAAAATCATGGCGAAGACAAAAATAAAAAGCTGGATTAAATCTCACAAAATTGAAGCTATTTTAATTGGCATTATTTTAATACTGGCTTCGTTTTTGCGTCTTTATAAAATTGCCGGATATATGACGTTTTTGGGCGATGAGGGCAGGGATGCGATAATTGTCAGACGGCTTTTGGTAGATTTTGACCCAATTTTGATCGGGCCGGGGACGTCAATCGGCAACATGTATCTTGGGCCATTATATTATTATCTAATTGCCCCTGCTCTTCTTTTCGCAAATTTTTCGCCAGTGGGTCCATCCGTATTTGTCGCTTTATTGGGAGTGGTAACCGTCGGTTTTATCTGGTGGGCAGGTAGGAGCTGGTTTGGAGTAAAAGCCGGTCTAATTGCCGCTTTTTTGTATAGTATTTCTCCCACCGTGATTATTTATTCGCGCGCATCCTGGAACCCTAATATTATGCCGTTTTTTTCACTTTTGTGCTTCTGGGCTATCTGGCAAGTGTGGAAGAGGCGTAAATATTATTGGCTTGTTTTTGCTGCCATAGCATTTGCATTTGTTTTACAGTCTCACTATTTAGGTCTCCTTTTGGCGCCAGCTTTAGGTGCAATTTGGTTTTTAGCTCTAATAGAAGCCAGATATCTTAAAAATACTTCTCTCTATCTTCGATATTCAATATTCTCTTTTTTTGTTTTTGCGTTTCTCATGTCCCCGCTTTTAATTTTTGACTTGCGACACAATTTTATAAATTTTAACGCCATGAAGACATTTTTTACAGTGCGCCAAACCACTGTGTCTGCGCGTCCCTGGAATGCTATACCCCAGATGTGGCCTTTGTGGCAGCAGTTTGTAGCGCGGGTTGTTACTGGTAGAGAAGAAACGTTTGGCAAATGGGTGGCAGTTGGGCTTGCAGGAGTCCTGTTGTGGCTTTGGGGCAAGGACAAAAAAATAAATATTCACCCCAAAGAGAAATCTGCGTATTTACTGATTCTTATTTGGATTGGCTTTGGCTTAATGGGTTTGGGGTTATACAAACAGCATATTTATGATCATTATTTTGGTTTTTTATACCCGGCACCATTTTTGCTTTTGGGGGGCATGCTTAATCAACTGATAGATAACCATAAAATCCGCGGAATTTGGATTTCCGGGCTGGCAATAATATTTATAGCCTGGGCGGATTTAACCAATATACCACTAAAAGATCCTCCGAATTATCAGTTAAGGCGTACTGCCAGAGTATCTGAATCTATCCGAAAAGAAGCGGGTGATCAACCATTTAATCTAGCGGTAATTGCCGAACGCAACTATGAGGATGCTTACCAGTATTTTTTGGAAAAATGGAATACGGGGGTCGTAGATATTGATCCTTTGCGTGCAGAGGAAACAATTGCTGATCAGCTTTTTGTTGTTTGCGAAAAACCGGAAAGTGAGTGCGACCCAACGCATAACCCCAAAGCCGAAGTTGCTAATTTTGGCTGGTCTCAGATTGAAAAAACCTGGCAAGTCGATGGGATAACCATATTTAAACTTATTCACTCAAATCCACAAACACAATGAATTATCCAGAATCGTCAGAAATACTTAAATTAATTAAAGAGGCGGACAGGATTCTATTGAATTGCCATAGCCGGCCGGATGCAGACAGTGTCGGCAGTGCTCAAGCATTGCGGCAGGTTCTATTGGGCTGGGGAAAAGAAGTTAAAGTGATTTGTCCGGATGAAATACCCAGAAACCTAAAATTTTTAGAAAAGTTTGGTGCGATTGACAAAATTATTTTTCGCGATTTCAATTTTTTTGAGTGGGATTTGCTGATTTGTTTGGATTCATCAAGCTGGCAAAGGGTGGCTGCAGATTCCGATGTTAAACGACCAATGATTAAAATGGTGGTAATCGATCACCACAAAACCAATACACAGTTTGGAGATTTAAATTTGCTAGATCCCGGTATCGCAGCCACATGCCAGCTCCTTATCAATTTATTTAAAGACTGGGATATTGATATAAAGGGCAGTGAGGTTGCAACTCCCCTTTTAACCGGAATTATTGGGGATACGGGCGCTTTTCGTTTTCCCGAGGCGGATGCGGAAACTTTTAAGGCGGCGCTTGATTTAATGGAGTTTGCTGACAAAGACGAAATTATAAAAAATTTATACCAGTCTTATGAGCTTGAATCAGTAAAGCTATGGGGTGAGATCCTTGAAAATTTAGAGATAAATTCTGAATATAACTATGTCTGGTCTGCAATTGGACGGGACGTTTTTGGGAAATACGGCTCGCCTGTTGGGAGTAAATCTGAGATTGCAGACATCATTTTTCAAAGCATAAAAGGTACTGAATTTGGTATGGTGATAGTGGAGGAAAATGATGGCTATGTATCTGTAAGCCTTCGTTCCAGAAGCGGTTTTGATGTGTCTGAAATAGCTGAAAAGTTGGATGGCGGAGGCCACCGCTGGGCTGCAGCCGGGAAAGTGATTGGCCTGCCATTTGACCGGGCTATTAAGAAAATTCATAATGTTGCGTGCGATGTATGTAAAAATCAAAAAAGAAATTAAAGATAATATTTATATTTATTTTCTTTTGCTCACCATTTTGGCCATTGGTTTGTTTTTGCAGGTTTACCGTGTTGACAAGGTGCTGGGTTTTTATTTTGACCAAGGCAGGGATGCTATGGTTATCTGGCGTTTTTTACACGAAGGTAAGCTGTTTTTAGTGGGGCCAACAACTGGAATAGCCGGTATCTTCAGAGGACCTTTTTATTATTTTTTAATTACTCCTTTTTACTTTTTAGGCAATGGAAACCCAGTGTGGCCTGCGATATTTTTGTCGATATTGACTATATTGGCGTTTGTCGTGATGTATATTTATGCTGCTTCCGCACAATCGAGAGTAACCGGCCTAATTGCGGTTTTTCTGGCAAGCTTTTCTTTTTATATTAATATGGCCGCACGTTGGTTGAGTAACCCTACGCCCATGCTTTTTTTAAGTATGCTGCTTGTGATTTGCCTTTATTTTGTGACAAAGGGTTATCGGTGGCTCTGGGCGGCTATTTCTTTAATTTTGGGTATGAGTCTTTTTCATTTTGGCTCCAGTGGAGAACTTTTTTATTTTCCCGCGGTATTTTTAATCGCATTTTGGCAAAGAAAGAATTTGCCAAACGGCAAAACGTGGGTAGTTTCTATACTTCTCTTTTTTTTGACAATTCTACCGTTAATTTTGTTTGATATCCGCCATGACGGCATCCTGATCGGCAATATAAAGAATTTTATATTTGAAAAAGGAACCTTTAAAGCAAATTTTTGGGATGTTTTGAGAATAAGACTAAATTTTTATTATGATGTTTTTACAAACAAACTTTTCCATTGGCGGCGCGATTTTGAAGTAAGCCTGCTTATTGGCCTTTTGTTTTTATTCGTTTTATATATAAAAGACCTGTGGAAAAATGACGGCTTTAAAATTTTGGTTATTCTTCTCATCTCACCCATGCTTGGGCTTTTATTTTTTCAGGGGAACTATGGAAATATCTATGATTATTATCTCACCGGATATTATCTGATTTTTTTGCTTTTAGTAGCGTTTATTTTGGGTAGAGCCTGGAAAAATTTAGCAGGCAAAATATTTGTTTTACTGTTTTTATTTGCTGTTTTGAACAATAATATTCCGGTAATTTGGGCGAAGATATCAGACGGGGTCACGGGAGAGCATTCGATTGCCCTAAAAAATGAAGTTCAGGCGGTTGACTGGGTTTATGAAGATGCAAAAGGAAAACCTTTTAATGTGGATGTGTACGTGCCGCCGGTTATTCCGCATGCCTATGATTATTTGTTTCTCTGGCGCGGGAACTTGAGGGGAGAAAAACCCTCAAAAGAGACTCAAGAAAATATTTTATACACTTTGTATGAGGTTGATCCTCCACATCCGGAAAGACTTGAAAATTGGCTTAAAAGGCAGGATGGAATAGGAAAAGTTGTAAAAAGAGTGCGTTTTGGAGGAATAACAGTAGAAAAACGTATACGTTTAAGTGCAGATGAATAACAAAAAAAGCCTTATTTGGTTAACTACTCCATTAAATTTACACACAGAAAAAGAGAAATTTTATGCTTCAAAAACATACAACCCCGTGTTTATGTATGTTTGGCAAAATAAACATGCTCCGCATGATCATTTGGGCAGAAAGTCTGCACTTTTTAAAGCCATGAAGGCACAAGATAATGAATTAATTGAAAGTAAGGCAAAAAAATATTTTGAAACCGACATAAACAGCGAGGTTCTTAAGGAAGCCGAAAAGTACATTAAAAAAACAAAACCGCAAAGGATGTCAACAGAAACTGAAAAATTAAAAAAGCAATTACAAAAAACCCTAAAGCTTTTTGGTATAGACTTTAAAATCCAATTTTTAAAAACCGGCGGTTTTAATGTACGTCCTGCTTATAGCAAAAATAAGGTTTACATAGGTGCAGATATTGTTACTGATTATATAAGTATTGAAGGTCTGGTAAAACATGAAATGGTTCATATTGTGCGTTTTATAAATGGAAAATACAACAAAATCCGTTTTAAAGCTGGTTTTTTACCTACAGATGAGGGACTTGCGTCTTATGTTCAGGATTTTTTTAGTCCCGGCGGAGAAAGCTCATATTATCAGCATGCTGCTGAATATGTTGCCACAAATATTGGTACGAAAGGGAGTTTAAGGGATATTTACGAATATTTCAGAAGTATTGGTTTTTCAAAAGATCTGGCTTGGCAAAGGGCGGCTAGACATAAATTTGGCTTTGTTAATACGTCAAAGCCTGGTGATTTTATTAAGCCTGCAATGTATTATTATCATGAACAAAAAATTAAAAATATAAACAAAAATAAACTTATCAACCTTTTTACTGGCAAAATAGCCCTGAAAAACATAGATAAATATAAATATAAAGGTATAGATGAAGAAAAACTTACAAAATATTTTTTCCAACCTTAAGCCAATAGATTACGTTTTTTTTGTGGTAATGATTGCTGCTTTTGCCTTAAGAGTTTATAAGCCGCTTTCATATTATTATTATGGGCACGATCAGGATTTGGCATCGTGGTTTTATTTGGATGTGGTTAAAAACAGCCACCTTAGGCTTATCGGCCAAGAGACATCTGTCCATGGCGTATTTATAGGGCCGTTTTTTTATTATTTACTGATTCCTTTTTATCTACTTTTTGCGGGACAGCCTTACGGCGGTCTTTTGTTGGTCGCTATATTGAGTCTTTTATCCGTATTTAGTATATATTTTGTATTTACAAAAATTATAGACAGAAAAGCCGGCTTGATTGGTGCCATAATATACAGCTTTTCGTATGTTGTAATTTTTACGGACCGAGAGGTCGTTCCCACCATGCCTGTTTATCTTTGGAGTATTTGGTTCCTGTATACACTTCATCTCGTATTGGCAAGAAAACAAAAAAGCGCATTTATCGCTGCCGGGTTATTGTTTGGTTTAGTGTGGCATTTAAACCTGGGGCTGGCGATTGTCGCTCCGTTATTTTTTCTGGCAATAATCATATCTAAACAAAAAATTGCCATTAAAAACATTTTTTATTTTTTAGCCGCGTTTATCTTACCAATGCTTCCGTATTTTGTTTTTGAATTGAGGCACGGGTTTATCCAAACACAGGCTATTATATTGGGAGGCACTTCTGCGGCAGATGTTTCTTTACCTTCTCGTTTTGGCAGATTAATGCAAATTGCAAATACAAATGCGCGGAATTTGTTGTGGGGTGATGTCTTTAACATACCGGACATATGGGCACATGGACTTATTCTTTTGTTATTTACATACGCTGTTTTTAAAAAGCATATAAAACCCAGATTTGCGACTCTTTTAGTAATCTGGTTAATATTATATGTTTCTTTTTTCACATTAAATGCGATTAATGTATCCGAATATTATTTAAACGGAATGGTGGTTGTGTGGATATTCGGAATAAGTGCCGCCTTGGCTTATTTAACGCGATACATGAGAACTTTTGTTGTATTTATTCTTGCCTTGTTTGTTGTTATTAATTTGTACCGTTTTTCCCGTTATCCGGAAAATAAAAGCGGTTATTTACAGAAAAATGAGGTTGTCGCTTTTATTGCCGAAGATGCCGAAGATCATAATTACCCGTGTGTTTCGGTTTCATACATTGTAGACCCCGGTTATGAGCTTGGTTACCGCTACATTTTTTATTTAAACGATCTGCACGCCAACCAGCCATCTTCTGGCAGCCCCGTGTATACAATTGTCTTTCCCCATACCAAAGTGGACAGGATTGATAAATCTTTTGGTGCACTAGGGTTAATCCTGCCGGATTATGAAAAATATTCTCACAAAAAGGAGGATGAAATCAAAAAAAGCTGCAGTGGGAATAATGCAAATTTGACCGATCCTATGTTTGGTTTTACAAAGTAATCAAGTTACAATAATAAAGGCTATGGCTTTAGACACAAAAAATCTTTATCTGTCCGTTGTTATACCCGCATATAACGAAGCGGATAATATCAAAAACGGTACGCTTGAGAGTGTAAACCAGTATTTAGTTAAACAAAATTTTACCTGGGAAGTGCTGGTGGTAGACGATAAGTCTACAGATAATACCTTAAAATTGGCACAAGATTACGCCAAAAAACACAAAGGATTTCGTGTATCTGCCCAGCCACACCGCGGTAAAGGCGGTACGGTAATTGCCGGTATGCTTGAAGCCAGGGGGGATATTGTTTTATTTACAGATATGGACCAGGCAACCCCTTTGCCTGAATTTGATAAGTTTATACCGGAATTCAGAAAAGGAGCAGATGTGGTGATTGGTGTACGTTCAGGAAGGCAGGGAGCTCCTTTGGTCCGAAAAGCCATGGCCTGGGGATTTTCTTTCCTTCGTAGCCTCATATTGCGTTTGCCCTTTAAAGATACCCAGTGTGGTTTTAAAGCATTCAAACAAGACGCGTCAAAGGAAATTTTTAAACGCTTAAAGATTTTTAGTGAAGAACAAAAAGCAAAAGGTGCTGCCGTTACTGCCGGTTTTGATTTGGAAGTACTTTATGTAGCAAGAAAGCTTGGTTTGAAAGTTGTGGAAGTTCCAGTCATTTGGCACCACCAGGATACAAAAAGAGTTAGTCCCATAAAAGACGCATGGCAGGGATTGCGGGACTTAGTTCGTGTGCGCCTGAATGCAATTCAAGGTAAGTATAAAATCAATTCTTAGTTAAATTCTATTTTTTGCTCCATGTCCTTAATTTTATTTTTGTTATATTTTGTTATATTTGTATTGATGTATCGATACATTAAAGCGTTTAGACCAGAAAAACAAAAAAAATAAAAAGATGCAATTTTTAAATAACTTCGTTTGCGCTACAATTTAGAGTAATGAGAAAAGAAATTATGTCTTGGTTGCCCTATTTGGCGGTGTTACTCATAATTTTATTAATCGCTTTATTTCTTCGGATTTTTAACCTAACGATTTTACCTATATTTGCAGACGAAGCCATCTATATACGCTGGTCGCAAGTGATGGCGGCCGAGCCGACGCTTCGTTTTTTGCCACTTTCCGATGGTAAACAACCTTTATTTATGTGGGTTTTAATGTTTTTAGTAAACCGATTCTCTGACCCGTTAGTTGCCGGAAGATTGGTTTCCGTAGCAGCTGGGTTGGGGACTGTGATAGCAATATTTTTACTTAGCCAGTTGTTATTTAACGACAAAAAAGTATCGCTTGTAGCCTCTTTGCTTTGGGCAATATCGCCTTTTTCGCTGTTTTTTGACCGGATGGCTTTGGTGGATTCTCTTTTGGCTTTTTTAACAACCCTGACTTTTATGTTTGCAGCCCTTACCGCTAAAACAAAACGAATCGATACCGCAATTATGACAGGTATGTTTCTGGGGCTGACCAGTCTTACTAAATCACCGGCTTTATTTGTAGCAATCATGCTGCCTTTGTTTTGGATATTAAGCCTTCCTTGGCCTAAAAAAAAGATATTTATAAACATTTTGCAATTGGGGTTTTTGGTGGGTGTTATTTATACTTTTGCTTTTTGTTTATATAACATTCAGCGCTTAGGCCCCAATTTTCATATGCTAAGCTCGCGTACTCAGGACTATGTTTTTCCCATCAGTCATATTTGGCAAAATCCCATGGATCCGTTTATTCCTCATCTTGACCGTGCTTTGGAGTGGATTTGGATTATGGGACCAGGAACAATCTTGTTTTTAGCCGTTGGAGCCGTATTTTTAAATATAAAAAGCAAATGGCGTGAGACACTTTTGCTTTTATTTTTATTTTTGTTTCCGCTAAGCATACAGGCAATGTATGCCAAGGTATTTACGGCACGCTATATTTTGTTTACGCTTCCACCTTTGTATATATTAGCGGCCGGTTTTTTTTCTACTCAAAAATTATATTTAAAAAAAGCTGCTCTAATAATACTTGGCATATTTATACTGCAGGCCTTTATTTATAATCAAAAACTTTTAACTAACCCAAGCGCCGCCAATCTCCCCAGAAGCGAACGGTCCGGTTATCTGGAAGAGTGGACATCGGGCACGGGTATTAAGGAAGCGTCGGACATAATTAAAGATATTCAAACGGAAAATCCGGACAAAAAAATAGTTGTGGGAACGGAAGGTTATTTTGGTACGCTTCCGGACGGCATGCAAATTTATTTGCAGGGAACGCCAAATGTTTTGGTAATCGGCACCGGGTTGGATTTTAAAGAAGTTCCCGAGAGCCTTGTTGAGTCAAAAAAAGCCGGTAATTTAACCTATTTTGCAGTGAACAGTTCGAGGCTAAAGTTTTCTGATTTTGAAAATCATAACCTTCGTATTGTAAAAGAATTTAAAAAAGCTTTGCGCCCCCAAGATATTTTTGAATTTCATAAACACGGAGAATATGATACTTTTTATCTTTTTGAGCTTATGTCGGAAACAAGCATGAATGATGATAAACTTTAAAAATATGAAAAAAACAGAAAATTTTTGGTGGTTTAAAATGGCTATTCTGGGAATAATGCTCAGGCTAATTTTAATGCCTATAACCCTGCACCCGGACCTTTGGGGGCACAGCTTTACGGCATATTTTTTTTCTTCCGAGGGCGTATTTAATATCTACGAGTACTTGCTAAGTCTTCCCCCTGAACACCCTTTGGTTTTAAATTTCGGGGTTTCTGATATTTTTATCTATCCACCTCTTACATATTTTACGCTTGGGTTATTTCGGATCTTAGTCGCTCCGTTTACAGATAATAATTTTATTCCATGGCTTTGGAGTAATCTGGATAATGTTTATGAATATCAGGGCCTTTATCGCCACCTCTTGTTTTATAAATTACCATATTTGTTTTTTGATATCGGGATAGCCTTTATGCTTTCTAGCTTGTTTTCTGATAAAAAACAAAAAATAAAAGCGTTTGCTTTTTGGATGTTTAATCCGCTGACGATATACGCCACTTTTATGATCGGGCAGCTCGATATTTTGCCCACTTTTTTTGTTGTGCTCTCGCTTTATTTTGTTAAAAAACAGAAGCCTAACTTAGCGGTGGTCAGTCTGGGAATCGGAGGGGCGTATAAATTGTATCCGCTTTTGTTGTTGCCCCTTGCAGCCTTTTATTTATCGGGTAAATTTTTATCAAGATTTAAGCTGATTCTTTTAGGCTTAACCCCATTTGTTATAACAATCCTGCCTTTTTTAGGTTCAAGCGCTTTCCGCAGCATGGTTTTATTTTCTCCCAAAAGCCAAAAAATGCTATTTATGGGGCTTAATGTTACGGCCGCCGAGGTGGTTTATCCATTTGTACTTTTATTGTTTGTATTATATTTTTTAGTTTATTACCAAAGACACCGCGTTTCTTTAAACGGATTGTATCTGGCCGCCTTGTTGTTAATTTTTTCCGTAAGCCATTTTCACCCCCAATGGTTTGTGTGGGCGAGCCCACTGCTGATATGGTTTTTAGTAAAAAATAATTTTTATATGTGGGAGTTGGTGGCGGTCATATTTATAAGCTGGCTGGTTTTGACGTTTTTGTTTGAACCCTCACTTTCATTTGGATTGTTTAACCCGCTATTTCCTAAAATTTTACAAGCTAAACCTTTAGACAAAATCCTATCCCACTATATCGATGTTTTTATGGTTAAAAGTATAGTCAGAAGCATATTTGCGGCTTCTTCTTTTTATATATCTCTAAAGGCAATTTATGAAAAATCCTGATTTAACCTTAATATTTCCGGCATATAACGAAGAAAATATTATCCAAAATACCTTGGATAGAAGTGTAGCGTACTTGACTAAGTTAAATCTAAACTGGGAAATAATCGTAGTTGATGATGGTTCAAGAGATAAAACTGCTGCGATCGTCAGAAAATATGGAAATAAAAATGTAAAGCTACTAAAATCAGGCAAAAACATGGGTAAAGGCGCTGCCCTTAAAAAAGGGATGCAGGCAGCAGAGGGTCATTACATAATCTTTTCTGATGTAGACTTGTCGGTTGATATAAAAAAAGTAAAAGATTTTTTGGAAGCCCTAAAATCAACGGATGTAGCAATTGCTTCCAGAAGAACTAAAGGCTCGGATATTGTCGTTCATCAACCAATTGCCCGCGAATCGATGGGAAAAGTATTTACAACTTTAACAAGGACGATTATGGGCGTAAATTTATCAGATTTTACCTGCGGTTTTAAAGGATTTAGAAGGGCTGCTGCCAAAGATATTTTCTCCCATGCATTGATCAATCGCTGGGTATATGACGCCGAAATCTTGTTTTTAGCTCACAAATATGGGTATGAAATTAAAGAAATCCCCGTTGCCTGG
Organism: Candidatus Microgenomatus sp.; assembly: GCA_020724555.1. Taxonomy (GTDB): domain Bacteria; phylum Patescibacteriota; class Microgenomatia; order UBA8517; family UBA8517; genus DYGT01. The sequence goes on along the minus strand of DYGT01000004.1, from coordinate 53,055 downwards.
AAGAATCGAAAAGATACAAAAGTGAAATTGTTTGACGCCGTTGTCACATCGCTTCGTGACCTTTTGCTGATACGTTGGTGGAATATTCAAGGAAAATATGAAAAGGCTTCTTAAAAAAAATTTGTTTTTTATAATTTTAGTAATTCTATTGCTCCCTTCCTTTTGGAGTATCGCAAAGCCCGGATATTTTCCTATGCACGACGACATGCAGGCAATGCGCACGCTAGAGATGCGTAAATGTATTTTAGACGGGCAAATCCCTTGCCGGTGGGTGCCGGACATGGGGTATGGTTACGGTTATCCACAGTTTAATTTTTATGGTCCTCTGCCTTATTACTTTATGGCTGCATTAACTTTTTTAGGAATAAGCATTATCGACAGCGTAAAAGTCGGGTTTATTATAACTATCCCCATATCGGCCATAAGCATGTATTTGTTGGCGCGTGAATTTTTCAATAAAACGGCAAGTATGCTGGCGGTTTTGTTTTTTGTGTATGCCCCTTACCGTGCGGTAGATATGTATGTCAGGGGTGCTGTGGGCGAATTTTGGGCTATGAGTTTCTTACCATTCATATTTTTGTACACAAAACGGGTAATTGAAAACAAAAAGCACGCGACACTTGGTTTAAGCGTGTTTTTTGCATTTTTGCTGATGACGCATAATATCACAAGCTTAATTGCTGCCCCCTTTTTTGCCCTTTGGGCCGGATATTTTTTGCTACAAAACAAAAGTAATATTAAAAAATCTATTTTTAATTTAATATGCGCCGTGCTTGGGGGAGTTGGACTATCCGCTTTTTATTTGCTTCCTGCTTGGTTTGAGAAAAAATATGTACATATTGATACTATAACCATGGGATATTTTGATTATAAGCGGCATTTTTTAAGCCTCTCCCAGCTTTTTGTCCGTACTTTTTGGGGTTATGGGACAAGCGATTTGGGGCCGAAAGATGAGTTATTTTTGGGTTTAGGCATGGCTCACATAATTTTTGCCGTTATTTCGCTTTTGTCCCTTATTGTTTTAAGGAAATCTGAAAATCTGAAGCTTTTTATTTTTGTATTATTTCTTTTTTTCTTGAGCATATTTATGACTCATAGCCGCTCGAATTTTATTTGGGGGTTATTTCCAGTATTGTCATTTGTCCAGTTTCCCTGGCGGTTTTTAACTTTAGCCATTTTGTTTATTTCGCTGCTGGCGGGATTATTTGGAGATTATTTAAAGCCAAAGTTACTGCCATTGGCAATGGTTGTTGTTTTTTTGGCGTTATTTAATTTTTCTTTTTTTAAACCGGAAAAAATAGTAGCCATGACGGACAAAGAAAAATTTTCAGGTGAACTTTGGGATAAACAACAAACAATAAGCATTTTTGATTATTTACCGATTTATGCCACTGAGCCTCCGAACGATAAGGCACCTGACGGGCCGATTGTTGAACAAGGGCAATTATTAGTCAATTCCCAAAAAAGAGGTACGGACTGGATAAACTATAACATCTCGGTCATATCCGATAGTGCCGTCATTAGTTTACCGCAATATTATTTTCCGGAGACAAATCTTTATGTTAACGGGCAAAAAACAAAATTTAGCTACGATAACCCGCTTGGTTTGCCTTCTTTTACCCTGGGTCGGGGAGAATATGCCTTGTATTTGGAATTGGTGGACACCCCTATCCGCAAAATTGCAAATGCTTTAACTGTGGCAAGCGTATTAGCTTTGGTGCTTTATTGGTATAAATTTAAACATGTTTAAAAAATATTTAATCATTTTTTTAATATTGACTATACCGGCATGGTGGTATTTGCTTCGCCCGGGTTATTTCAGTATGCACGATGATTTACAGGTGATGCGTCTTTGGCAGATGGATAAATGCTTAATGGACGGGCAAATACCGTGCCGCTATTCACCAGATATGGCATGGGGTTATGGCCAGGCGATGTTTAATTATTACAGTGCCTTTCCCTATTATCTGGGCGCTATTTTAGTCAAGTTTTCATTGTCTTATATTACTGCCGTAAAGGCATTGTTTTTAATATCTCTTTTGGGGTCGGGCATTGGCATGTATATTTTTGCGCGTGAATTTTGGGGAAATAGAGGAGCGCTGTTTTCTGCACTTTTGTATGTTTATGCGCCCTATCATGCGCTCGACATCTATGTGCGTGGAGCCTTGGCTGAAAGTTTTGCACTTATGCTGTTGCCATTTGTTTGGCATGGATTATATTTACTCTCTACAAAAAGACGCTGGAAATATGTTTTGTACACAAGCATTAGTTTGGGGTTTTTGTTTATGACACACAATATATCTTTAGTGATGTTTGCGCCTTTTACCGTCATTTGGACTGCTTATTTATTTCTAAAGACAAAAAGGGCAAGTTTACTTATTGATTATGGGTTTGCGCTTATATTGGCATTTGGTCTGTCTGCCTTTTTTTTGTTCCCTGCGTTTTTTGAGCGCAATTTGATCCAAACTGAATTATTTATTGATGAATATTATGATTTTCATGCACACTTCGTTTCATTAAAACAGCTTTTTTTTGAGCGATCCTGGGGGTTTGGGGGTTCTGTTTTTGGACCGGAGGATGGCATGTCTTTTCAAATTGGCTGGTTTCATAGCTTGACCGCGGTTTTGGCTGCATTATTGTCGCTAAAATTTTGGAAAAAAGATAAAACAAAATTTGCCCTAATTTGGGTTTTGTTGCTCGGAGTTTCACTTTCAACCTTCATGACACACGGTCGCTCAAGCTTTATTTGGCAGAGCTTGCCGTTTTTGGAGTTTGTCCAGTTTCCCTGGCGTTTTTTGGGAATAAGTATTTTTTTGTTGTCCTTTGTGTCGGGTTCTGTCTTAAATAGCAAAATATCAAAAGCAATTGTGGCTATGGTTTTGGTTGTACCGATACTTTTGTATCACGGCTATTTTAGAGCCGAGCACCACTATCCTAATGAAACGGATATTAGCAAATTAACGGGCAGAAACTTAATAAAGCAACAAGGGTCAGCTGTACTTGATTATTTGCCGAAAACTGCCTCAACTAATCCAAAGGCATTGGCACCAAACCATGCTTTAGTACTTACGGGAGAAGCTGAGACTTTAAATTTTACAAAAAAATCAAACTATTTCTTTTTTGACGCAAAAGTCTACACTGCGGCAGAGATCGCTGTTCCGGTAATTTATTTCCCGGGATGGAACGTTTATTTGGAAAATGAAAAACAGCAAATTATCCCCACGCGGGAGCTTGGGTTAATTTCTCTTAATTTGGAACCCGGTACATATATGGTGCGTGGGTTTTTTGAAGAAACCCGGTTTCGAGCGTTAGCAGACCTTTTTACCATTATTACCTTTATTTTTGTTGTAATTTCCGGTATTTGGATTAAAAATAAGAAAAAGATTTTTGACTACACTTAGATGAAATACTTAAAAAAATACTGGCCATTAATAATATTAACTTTTGGTGCGATTCCAGCGGGTCTGCCGCTTTTGTTACCCGGATTTTACGAGCCCCATGACCTACACCATTTAGCCGATATTTATGAGATGTACCGCGCTTTTTTTGCTGGGCAGTTGCCGCCGCGGTTAGGGCCGGATTTTACCTGGGGTTTGGGATATCCTTTATTCCATTTTTATTACGTTTTTCCTTTTTATCTCGGGGCTTTATATTACTCGTTATTGGGCAGTCTCACCTTGGCTTTTAAATTGGTTTTTCTTACAAGTATATTTGTATCTCTTTACAGCATGTATGGGTTTTTGCGACTTTATATGGACAAAATAGCATCCCTGGCCGGTGCCTTATTGTATTTATACACGCCCTACAGAGCCGTACAACTATATGTGCGTGGAGCGATGGGAGAGGTATTAATCATTGCAATTTTGCCACTTGTCGCATGGGGTTTAGTAAGGCTAATCAGAAAGACAAACATCAAAAATTTTTCAATATTCAGCCTTGTTTTAAGTATTTATTTATTATCGCATAATTATTTGTGGGTATTAACAATACCTTTTTTGGGGATATTGGCAATTTTCGAAATCTACAAACAAAAGGATAGATTAAAGATTTTGGGAAAATTAATTCTTAGTGCATTTTCTTCGGCTTTGATCACTATTTATTGGTGGCTGCCGGCGCTTATGGATCAGGGTTTAGTGGCAGATAAAACGCCTTTTTTATTGGTTGACCATTTCCCTTTTATAAAACAACTGCTTTTGCCTAGCTGGGGTTATGGCAGTTCCGTATGGGGACCCGGGGACGAGATTTCATTTCAGTTAGGGATTGTAAACATGGCTGCCGTTTTATCGCTGGGAATCTTGATTTTCTTAAAAAGAAAAAAAACAAAGCAATTGACATTGGCTTTACTTACAATATTCGGTTTTGCCATAAGCGTTTTGTTTATGAACATAAGGACTTATCCCATTTGGAGAGTAATACCTTTTTATGGTTTTATCCAGTTTCCCTGGAGGCTTTTGTTTTTAACCGGATTTTTTTCTGCTATTTCTTTAGCAATATTTTTAGATAACACAAAAAACGAAAAAATATTTGCCTTAATTTTTATAACTTTTTCTTTGATATTAACTTTTAATTACTTTAGACCTGCAGAAGTTGTTTATAAGTCCGACGCTTATTATTTGGAGCGTTTTTTTAACGACCCTAACTACAGCGAAGATTATTTGCTTTTACCCAAATGGGCAGACAAGCGCCCGGAAAGGCCCTTTGAAAGTAAAGCTGAAATTACAAATGGACAGATATTTGAAACCAAGAAAATTTCTGATATCCACTATGAGTTTGAAGTGTTAGCCGAAAAGGATTCGACTTTCACCTTCTGGGCGTATTATTTCCCAGGTTGGGTGACAAAAGTAGACGGAACTGAAGTTAAAACTACACCCGGAGAGCCCTATGGCCAAATCACTTTTTTCCTGTCCCCCGGCAAACACAAAGTTTATGTAAAGTGGAAAGAGACCAGAAGTAGGGCGTTGGTTGATATCATTAGCTTGGTGTCTTTAATTGCTGTCTTTGGCCTCTTGGTTGGTGCGAACTATTCTAAAAGCCACAGAGCCATCCGGAAATAAAATTTCATCTAATAAAGTTAAATTGTGTCTTTCTATTTGTTCTCGGGAGATAGCCAGAGAATCCCCAACCAGAATTTGTTCTTTTTTTAAATCGTGTTCCCAGTTGATTCCCCGGGTTTCTATATTGCCAATAGTTTTGCTTTTTCTTCTGCTCATGTCGGTGTAGTAATTTTTTAAATCTATAGTGTTTTTGGCCTGAAAATCCTCAGGGTCATATTTTAGAAAAAAGACAATTTGGCTATATGGTTCACCTCTGGCGTCGTCCACGACCACCGGCATCTCTCCGGCGTGTAGTTTTATGGAATCAACGACTTTTTCCCAGCCATAGTTCCAATACGGTGCACGATAATATTCGTTAAGGACTATTACTGAACTATATAGCTTAAGAAGGCTGTAGCCGACCGTGGACAAAAATAAAATTATGGCAGCTATTTTAATCCATTGTTTTGCAAGCTTTTCATAAACAAAGATGATTCCCAGGGAAATAGCGATTAATTGCGGTATAACTAAAGGTAAAGCACGTATTGTTGTGTACGGATCACGGGTGACGGCAGCCGGAATGGGTGCGATTAAAAGCAGACTTATTGTGTAGTGCCTGATTTTTCCAAGATTTTTATCTTTAAGAAGGTAGTACAGTCCGATAAAGTAAAAAGGCGCCTGCCACACAAAAAAAGTTGAAAGAGCAGGAAAAGAACTTCGCAAACCGTAATCTCCTAAAACAAACATATTTATAGGAGAGAAATAAGATATATACAAAGACATAAATTCCCTTACGTTTAGGTAAATTTTATTGTTAATGATAAAAGAGAAAATGCTTTTGGTATCAATAATTCCCACCGGTGAAGTTTTAAAGATATTTAAAGTGGTAGCCCGGGATAAAAAACCCGGAGTAAATGAAACTAACAATGTTGGAAGCAAAATTATAAACCCCAGCAAACAGCCGTATAAAATGTATTTTCGGGAGCCATCTTTTAAAAGTTGGTTTTTGTATTTAAATAAAAGCACAAGCATCATAATGGGCGTTATGATGCGTTGTGAATGGTAGCTCGGGATTGCCAGTGCCCAAAATAGGGCCGATAAAATCAGATATTTTGGCTTATTAAGACCAATAAAAAAATAATATGATCCGGCAATGAAGAAAAATAGGGCAACATTGCATTCAAAGTTCGTTCTGCCAAATAAAATATGCCAAGGGGAAATTGCAAGCAAAAGAGATGTTAATAATGCCAGTTTTTTGGCAAGTTTTTTGTTTGTGATGTTGCTAATAAGTAAGTATAAGTAGGGAAAAGTTAAAAGGCTGAAGAGAAAAGACGGAAAACGAACAGTAAATTTAGTTAATCCAAAAATTGGTATAAGCGGAGTGATCAGATAAATATAAACAGGTGTTTTAAAATCATTAAATGACCTGAAAATTATCGGAAAACCTTTTCCGAATTCGTCTTTGCCTGTTTTTAAAATTGAATATGCATTGTAACCTTGTGCCGCTTCGTCTAAATAAAGACCAGCGGGAGCCTGGCCCAATTTATAAAAACGCGTTACAAAAGCAAGGAGTAAAATAACAAAAAAGATTATATAGATTAAGTATTTTTTAAATTTATTCATCATTTAATTACCAATCTGACTAGTTCAATTAATAAAACTACTGCATAAATTTCCCCAAAGTAATTTTTTCTATTTGATAAATTATCAATTTTTGATAAACCGGATGAAATTAGAATAGAAAGCGGTATCCACAAGATAAAATCGTGCGCGTCGAAAATTTTCAAAAAAGACAGGCTGACCAATGCGCCAATAAAAACGCTTATCAAATATTCCTTATACTTAATCTTATTTAAATTTATAAAACCAATTAGGAGTGGTACGAAGGTAGCAAAGCCATATTTTGACAGCATTTGGTTGGGAGAGAGGGGTAAGCGTGGATGAAAATTGAAGAAATAATTGTTTGGGTCCAGAAGCGAAAACAGATTGGTGTTAAAATCATCAATCCTAATTTTTGCCTTATTGTGAAATAATCTGGCCAAAAACACTGAGTCATATAGTTGTGTGTCCCGAACTACTTGTTGTTGAGCTTCATAGTCATAAGGAAAAATAGACTGGTTATAAAAGTCAGGCCATCTTAATAAAAAGATGAATGAGTAAAATATTAAAAATAAAAAGACGTTGGTTTTAGATATTTTTTTGAAATAAAACACCACCAGGATGAATATAAGCGGAAATAGTAACAATTTAGGAGAAATTATGGGAATAAAAAGCAGAAATAACGGCTCTTGATAAGACAAAGCTGTGAGTATTGCCGGAGCTACGGATACCAAAAAAGTTTTCGGAGAATTGTTGATGAAAAGATTAAGTGGCCAAAAAATTATTGAAAGAAAAACCAAGACAGGAAGTTTTGTTTTATTGTAAATATTTTTTAGGCGAATCATTATTTTAAACTAGATTTATTTTACATCAAACCGGATGATACAATTATCAAGTGGAAGAGCAGAATTTAGATAACGCCATCGAGCTTAACTTAGATACCGTTAAAAAAAGAGCGGTCAGGGGGGTGGCAATTTTGACCGGTCGAGGGTTTTTGTTAAATGCAATTACCACCGTTTCCCAGCTTTTACTTTTGGCCTTTTTGGATCCGCAGGAAATCGGGGTTTATTACATAGTAAACGCCTTTGTCTATTTTCTAATGTATTTTTCAGACGTGGGTTTGGCAGCAGCACTGATCCAGAAAAAAGAAAAGTTAAGCGATTTGGAACTAAAAACCACCTTTACCGTTCAGCAAGGCTTGGTAATAGTTTTGATTTTGATACTTTTTTTATCAAGTCCGCTTGTTATAAAAGCTTATGATCTAAGCACTGAGGGGAAATATTTGCTCTTTGCTTTGGGCTTTTCTTTGTTTTTTTCTTCTTTAAAAAGCATTCCCTCGGTTTTGTTGGAGCGTAAGCTTGAATTTGGAAAATTTGTACTGCCCGAAATATTAGAAAATTTATTTTATAACGTGTCTTTGGTTTATTTTGCTTATACGGGTTTGGGACTTAGAAGTTTTACATATGCTGTTCTTATCCGCGGTGTTGTAGGACTTGTTACTATTTATATTCTTGAGCCGTGGATGCCGGGTATCGCATTTTCCCGAAAGGCACTTAAGGGTCTTTTGCAATTCGGTATTCCGTATCAAATTAATACTTTTATCTCCGTTTTGAAAGACCAGGGGGTTATTCTTTTGCTTGGAGGCATCTTAAGCCAAGCGGCCGTCGGCTACTTGGGAACGGCTATGCGGTTAACACAAATACCACTCCGGCTTTTTATGGACAACGTTACCAAAGTTTCTTTTCCGGCATTTTCCCGTATGCAGGACAACAAAATCGAGCTGGCAAAAGTTGTCACGCGTTCAATCATGTTTATAACTTTTTTGGTATATCCAAGCGTCATTGGCTTTTTGTTGCTGGCGCCGGATTTGATGATAATCCTTCCCAGATATCAAAAATGGGCACCGGCGGCTCCGTTAATGTGGTTTGTAGCTTTTAATGTTTTGTTTGCCGCTTTTGCTACGCAAATATCAAATATGCTTACCGCCATTGGCAGAGTGAAGACAACTATTAAGATTACGATAATGTATACAATCCTGACTGTTATTTTAGTGCCGATTTTGGCTATAAAATGGGATGTTTTAGGAGCATCTGCCGGATACGCATTGGTAGGGTTAAGTTCTGTTGTGGCCATATGGGTAGGGAAAAAATATGTAGATTTTTCTATCCTAAAAGCAGCGGCGCCTTTTGTATCTGCGATTAGTATGGGGATATATTTATTTGTTTTAGTCAACCGGCTGTCGGCAAATTGGTTTAATTTTGTATTTATGGTAGGAAGCGGTGGAATATTTTATTTAATTTTTTCATATTTAATAATCGGAAAAAGCTTAATTTATGATGCCAAAAAAATTATCAGAAATACCGTTAAAAACAATTGATTCCTGTCCGGTGTGTGGAAGCCGAGACAGGGAAAAGTATTGGGCAATGCAGGGTTACCGTTTAAGTAGGTGCAAAAAATGTTCTATGGTCTGGGATCACACACCCGCTGACGATTTATTAGCGCAGTATGATAGGTCATATTATATTAATGATAATCCCAAAGGCGGTTACGCGAATTATTATGAAGGGATGAAGATTAGTAAAAAAACATTTCGCCACCGTTTAGAAAAAATTGCTAAAAAATACGGAAAAGGAAGCATTTTAGACGTAGGATGCGCTTTTGGCGATTGCCTGGTTGAGGCAAAAAAAATGGGGTGGAGCAAAGCGCACGGCGTGGAAGTGTCCGCATTTGCCAGATCTCAGGCCAGAAAAAGAAATTTAAAAGTGTATAAAGGCCCTTTAAGAAAAGCAAAACTTAGGGGAACTTATGACGTAATAATTTACCAGGATGTAATTGAGCATATTATAGATCCCGTGGAGGAACTTCGTTTTGCCAGAAAATATTTAAAAAATAACGGCATACTTTTATTAATTACCTGTGATATAGGAGGCTATTGGGCAAAAATTTTGCGCTCGTTGTGGTACCATTATAAACCCGGTGAGCATGTGACTTATTTTAATAAACAATCCATGCGTAAAGCTTTGGAACTTGCTGGTTTCAAAAATATAGAAATTAGTACAACTTATCATGTTTTAAGTGTTGAGTATGTTTTTAACAGGCTTAAATATTACTCCCCGTTTATATTTGAAAATCTTAAAAAATTATCAATAAAATTGGGTATAAATAATTATTCCTTTCGTGCTTATACAGGAGAATTTGAAGCATGGGCGCAAAACGCTTAACCATATTTATTATCTTAATCGGCAGTATCTCTTGGTCCTTTGTTATGGTTCGTTCAGGTCTGATGTATGAATACGGTCTTGGTTTTTGGGGCCCGAACGGACATGACGGTATATGGCATATGTCAATTATTGAATCTTTGGCAAAGGGGAGTTTGGAAATGCCCATTTTTGCCGGTGAAAGTATAAGAAATTACCATATAGGTTTTGATATCTTTGTTGCTATCTTACACGCGTTGACAAGAATTCCGGTCAGATATTTATATTTTCAAATAATTCCTGTCTTATTTTCGCTGCTTATCGGTGTCTTGACTTATATCTTTGTTGGAAATTGGCGGGGTAGGGATAGTGCGAACTGGAGTTTGTTTTTTATATATTTTGGCGGCTCATTGGGCTGGCTTGTAAGTTTTATAAGAAACGGTAATTTTGACGGTGAGTCTATGTTTTGGTCACAACAGGCAATTTCGACGCTCATAAATCCTCCCTATGCCATGTCTTTAATCATTCTGCTTTTGGGGCTTATTTTTTATCAATCTTATTTAAAAACTAAAAAAAACAAAACGGCATGGGGTGCCACTACTTGTTTTTCGGTTCTTTTATCAATTAAAGCGTACGCCGGGGTACTGCTTTTATCAGCTTTGTTTATCTATTCTTTATACCGCTATTTTAAAAATAAAAAGTTTTCAGAATTTTTTGTATTTTTAGCGTCTTTGGTTTTATCCTTAATTTTATTTATACCGCTTAATCGGAATTCATCCGGGCTTCTGGTGATTAAGCCTTTTTGGTTTTTAGAAACAATGATGGGACTTTCGGACCGCTTTGGTTGGCAACGCTATTTCGAGGCCATGACGGCCTATAAATCCCAAGGGGTGTATCTAAAATTGGTTGCTTCTTATATAGGGGCATTTGTCATTTTTATTTTGGGGAACTTTAGTACAAAACTTCTCGGTTTATTGTATTTTTTTAGAATTAAAGAAAAAAAATATGAAATGGAAAGTATAATTTCCGCCTTGATTATTCTCGGCGGGATAGCAGCTCCAATGATTTTTTTGCAAAAGGGCACAGCCTGGAATACGATACAGTTTTTATATTATGCGCAATTTTTTATGGCTATTTTAGCCGGTATTGTCTTGTCTGGTATAAACAAAAAATTACCCCGCAAGGCCGCTATTTTATTTACTACTTTGATAATAATTTTTACAATACCAACGAGTATTGCTACTTTAAAATATCATTACTTAACAAAAGTACCACCCGCAGCCTTGCTGCGAGAAGAATTTGAGGCTTTGCAATTTTTAGCCAATGAACCGGAAGGCGTTGTCCTGACTTATCCTTATGATCCTTTGCTTAAAGACAAAATGGTGCCTCCGGTGCCGTTATACGCATATGTAAGTAGTGCTTATGTATCTTCTTTTTCGAAAAAGCCCGTATTTTTGGAAGATGAAGTAAACTTGACCATTACCGGCTACGATTGGGTTAAAAGACGCGAAAGCGTGGAAGAATGGTTAAATAGCCAAGACCATGGCTTTGTTTACAATTTTTTAAGGGATAACAACATTTCTTATATTTACTGGCTTTATGGGCAGCGGGCAGTTTTGGGAGAAACCCAACTCGGGATAGAAGAAATTTACAAAAATAGCCGGGTGACGATCTACGAAGTTAAATGAAAAAAATATATTTTTTTGTCGCACTTCTAATATTTTTTTTAACACATATCGCTATTAATTACCCCTTGTCATACGAGGAAGTTAAAGAAGGATATACGGCATTTATTTTCGAACCAAAAATATTATACCGGACGGACAATTATTATGTTTCGACGCTTGGAGTTTATTTGAAAGCATTAAGCATTAAACTATTTGGTTTAAACACCTTTGCCGTGAGGTTACCGAATCTAATTGCCGGAATATTTTCGTTGTTTATAGTTTGGAGAGTTTCCCCAAACATTATTAAAAATAAAAAACAGGCAAACTTATTAGTCGTTGTGACGGCGTTTTTGATATCTTTTATCAGGGTTAGCACTGATGATTTTGGTTTGATTTTTACTTTTGGATTAATGCTTTTGTTTTTGGATAATTTGCTTAAAAAGGAAGATGTAAAATTATTTTTTTTACTGATTCTTTTGTTTTTTACTTCTTTTTATAACATCGTTTTTATTATCCTAGTAAGCACCGGGTTGGCTCTAAAACGCCCGGTTTTTGTGCTGATACCTTTAGCACTACTTTTCATAATTATTTCAACTCCGTTGAAAAATTTTATTTATCAAACAAGTATCATTAAGTTTATTCACCCCAGTTCTTATGTTTTTACCTTGGATAATAATTTATCTTACGGGGTTATCCATGATTCGCCCTTAATTACGGACTCGTTTAACTTTAATCGACTGTTTTACAACAAACCCAGTTTTATTATTAGAAGAGTGTTTGTGTGGTTTGCAAACATTTTTGATTATGAATATTTAACCAGTTTTGATAAAGCAAACACTATCTTGGCAAAGCAGAATTTATTCACGCCCCTGCCCTGGTTATATTTTTGGGAAGTACCACTGCTGATTTATGGATTATATTTATTATTTAAAAATGCAAACCCAAAAATTAAAGCATTTTGTGTTTTTGTATTTTTGGGGTACTTTTTTTGGGGAACCGGTGCCTTTGGGCTTTTAATTCCCATATTTTTATTGGCATATAGTCAGCTCGTCGAAAACTTAAAAATAAAAAAGCTTTATAAATATGCCTTTTTGGTTTTGGTCATATTTTCTTTTGCTAATTTTTTACATATTTTTAGGAATGCGCCATGGCAAACAAGCCTGGCGCGCGGCAGCCGGGAAATCTGGGAGCGGATAAGCGAAGAGGAAATTTCACAAAATCAGATAATTATAACCGACAGGATAGGCGAAGGCATTTATTTTTATTTATTTTATGAACAAGTCGGAAGAGATGATTTTTACAACAAGCGTGTACTTGGGATAACTACCCCGGATGGTCGGCAAAGGATTGAATCGGTGGGTAACGTAACTTATCGCTCCTTTGATTTTCAAAAAGAAGACAAAAGACAAGGACAGATTTGGGTTGGGTTTCCCGGTGAGTTTGGAGGTAATTTTAAGCCGGATGAAAAAATAGAAAATATTTCCATTAATAACCCCGAAATGGGGGATAGCCTGTGGGTAATTAAATATAAATAAATGAAAAGATTGGGTATTCTCATTTTAATTTTAATATTTGTGCTAGGAGCCTTTTTGCGAATTTATCGTTTATCGTCGTCGCCTCCGACGCTAAATTGGGACGAAGCTGCCTGGGGTTATAACGCATATTCGCTCATGAAAACCGGTAAAGATGAGTATGGAGTAAGACTGCCCGTTTTTACAAGATCTTTTGATGAATATAAGCCTGCTCTGCCGAGCTATTTAATGATTCCATTTATAAGTTATTTTGGTTTAACGGAAAATGCGGTGCGTTTGCCTTCGTCGATTTTGGGGTCAATCAATATTATTTTGTTGTACTTTTTGGTTTTAACTCTTTTTAAAAACACAAGATACGCACTTTTGAGCGCGTTTTTATATGCCGTTGAGCCTTGGGCAGTACACATGGCCCGTGTTTATCACGATGCAAATATTGCCCTGTTTTTTCTTTTAATGGGTCTGTTGCTTTATATATCCGCAAAGAAAAGGTCATATTTAATCGTCTTTTCGGCTTTATTTATGGGATTATCCTGGTTTACTTATAATGCCAATAAATTGCTGGTACCACTGTTTCTGGCATTTTTGCTTTTCTGCGACCGTAAATATTTGAAAAGTTTACACACAAAGTATAAGCGTATAAGTTTTGGGATAATAACCGCCTTTTTTGTGATTTTTTTGTATTTTGTGCTTAAAGGGCAAATGTTTGCCAGGGTAGGCTCAACCCATATTTTTACGCTTTGGACCGGATTGCCCTCAAACCTGAAAGAGTTTGTTTTTGCCAACCCCGTATATCAAATGTTTTGGCAGATTGTAGGGCGCTATATGGCATATTTTTCACCTGCAAACCTTTTTGTCCGCGAGCCCCTGGAGCCCGCAACGGTACTAGCGGGAAATTCTATTTTTCATCCTTTTGAGTTTGTTCCTTGGGCTGTCGGGCTTTATCTTTTGCTAAAAAAATATAAGAATAAATACTTACTGGCTTTAATATTTTTAGCGCCAATTCCTGCTGCATTGACATGGAATTGGTTCCAACCGGGCAGGGCACTCACACTTTTTGTCACGTTTAGTATAGTTATTGCCATCGGTCTTGATGAATTGATCCGTTTTTTTTCTTTAAATATTCGGAGTGTGAAGATATTTTTATATTTAGCTTTAGTCGGGTTTTTAATTACAAGGGCGATATACGTATTTGATTCAATCCATGTCCAACTGGTACACCGCGATAGCCCCAACTGGCAGCCGGGATTTGATTTAATCGTTCCGAAGGTTATGGCAATGGAGCGCAGTTTTGAGACGGTTTTGATAGATTCCCCTCATGCCCAGCCTTATATTTTTTACCTTTTTTATGGCAAGTTTGATCCGGAGCGTTATTATCGCGAGCTGGACTTGGAGGCAATCGGTACGCCTCGTCATTCATTTGATTTCGGTAAATTTATTTTTCGTGACCTTAATTGGCAGGTAGATAAAAATATGGAAAACACTTTGTTTGTCGCAAGCCCGGATGAGTTTCAAGAAGGCGGGCTTGCCGGTTTTCGGTCAGAAACTATTTTCGACGTCAACGCTTACCCAATTGCAATGCTGGTATATGGTATATAAATAAATGTTGCCAGCGTGATAAAATCAAATTATGGCCAAGCTGTCGGTTGTTATAAATAATTTAAACGAAAAGGATAACCTAAAAAAGGCAATAGCTTCGGTTAAAAAACTTGCCGATGAAATCGTGGTAATTGATATGGAATCAAGCGATGGTAGCGCTGAGATAGCTCAAAAGGCGGGAGCCACAGTCTATCCGCATAAGAGGCTTGACTATGTAGAACCGGCGCGTAATTTCGGCATTGAAAAAGCAAACGGCCCCTGGATTTTGATTTTGGACCCGGATGAAAGAATAAGCCCAAAACTGCAGGAAAATATCAGGCAAATTATTGCTGAATCCGAGGCAGATTATTACCGTCTGCCGCGGAAAAATATCGTTTTTGGTAAATGGCTTGAATACTCCAGATGGTGGCCGGATTATAATATCCGTCTTTTTAAAAAAGGAGCCGTTTTGTGGAATGAGATTATTCATGGAGTACCTTTGACCCATGGCAGGGGGCTCGATCTTGAGGCCAAAGAGGATATGGCTATCATTCATCGCCATTACGATTCAATTGAGCAATACGTCGAGCGCATGAACCGCTACACTACGGTCCAAGCTCGACTTTTACATAAACAAGAAAAAAAATTTAGTTGGCAAGCTTTAATCGAAAAGCCCTCGGCAGAATTTTTAAGCCGTTATTTTTATGGACAGGGATATAAAGACGGAGTGCATGGACTTGGCGTATCTTTGTTACAAGCAGTTTCCGAGCTTGTAGTTTATTTAAAACTGTGGCAAATGGCCGAATTCCCGCAAAAAACCATTAAAGTAGCCGATAGTATTAATGCTTTTAAGCACAACGAAAAAAGTTTTCACTATTGGTACAACAATACTTTGGTTGAGGAATACGGCGGCGTAATTAATAGAATTAAGCGGAAACTAAAAATATAATGAAGAAAAACATCTCCGCAATAATAATAGCCAAAGATGAAGAGCGTATGCTTCCCGATTGTTTAAAGAGCCTTGGCTGGGTAGATGAAATAGTAGTTATTAATAACGGTTCAATAGATAAAACCGCCGAGATTGCCAAAAAGTACGGCGCCAAAGTTATTGACCTTCCAAGGCTTGATGAGCCAAATTTTTCCCAATCCAGAAACAGAGGGTTAAAAGAAGCGAATTGTAGGTGGCTTTTTTATATAGATGCTGATGAAAGGGTGGACGATAAATTACGCGATGAGATTTTGGATGTTATTAACGATCCGAAATTTTCAGCTTATGCAATTCCCAGGCGTAACTTTATATTTGGCCGCGAGTTTAAACATACAGGGCAAAGGCCCGATTATGTCAAAAGACTTTTCCAGAAAAACGCTCTTTCCCAATGGATGGGCAAGCTCCACGAAGAGCCGCAATTTGAAGGAGGGCTTGGGCATTTGAAAGCAAGCTTTCTTCACATCAAGCACGAAAACCTGTCCGAGATGGTAGAGAAGACCAATTCTTGGAGCGAGCTTGAGGCGGAACTGATGTTTAAAGCCAATCACCCCCCAATGAATGTGTGGCGTTTTATGACGGCCATGTCGCGTGAATTTTACCTTCGCATGTTTAGGCAAATGGCATTTTTAGACGGACCGGAAGGGATTATCTACGCTGTTTATCAGGTGTTTAGTCGATTTACCAGCTATGCAAAGCTTTGGGAGATGCAATTAAAATATGAAAAAAGCAGCAATATTTAATCCTTATCTTGATACCATGGGAGGGGGAGAGCGCTATACCCTGGCCGTTGTTCAAGCTTTACAAAAAGCTAATTATAAAGTTTATGTTGAGTGGAAAGACAGGGAAATATTAAAAAAACTTGAGGAGCGCTTTGGTTTTGCTTTAAAAGATACGGAGGTTGTGGGTGATATCAAAAGAGGAGACGGTTATGATATTTGTTTCTGGGTTAGCGACGGAAGCATACCCTTGTTGCGAGCGCGAAAAAATTGGCTTCATTTTCAAGTGCCTTTCCAAAAAGTAGGCGGAAAAACTTTAATCAACAAAATGAAATTCTTTCGGATTGCAAAGGTGATTTGTAATTCCCAATTTACTAAAAAATTTATTGACCGAGAATATGGAGTAAATAGTGTTGTTATTTATCCCCCCGTTGATATTAAAAGATTTAAGCCGAAAAAAAAAGAAAATATAATTTTATACGTAGGGCGTTTTTCAGCATTAAAGCAAGCCAAAGGCCAGGAACACCTGATAGACGCCTTTAAAAAAGTTTATGATTCAGGATTAAAAGACTGGAGATTAGTTCTTGCCGGAGGAGCTGAAGTAGGAGCCGATAGTTTTTTGAAAGCTCTCCGCGGCAGTATTATGTCTTACCCGGTTACGATTTTAGAGAGCCCCGATCTGGCTACGCTTCAGGACTTGTATGGGAAAGCCAAAATATTTTGGTCTGCAAGCGGGTACGACATAGAAGAAGATAAAAATCCTGAAAAAATGGAGCATTTCGGCATAAGCACACTGGAGGCCATGGCAAGTGGGGCCGTTCCTCTGGTTTATAAAGGAGGAGGCCAAGTGGAAATTATAGATGACAGCATTAATGGCTTTTTCTGGAAGACAAAAGCCGGGCTAAAGGAAAAAACTTTACAGTTGGCTCAGGATAATAAAATACTTCGTAAATTTGGAAAAAACGCACTTATAAAAAGCAAAAATTACTCGTATGAAAGATTTTTTGAAAAGATTAACTCCCTTTTGTAAAAAATATTGGCCGGTTTTTATGATTTTAGTGGCCGTATTGGTATTTTTTTGGAGAGTTGTTATCGGTTTGGTACCTTTCCCCGGAGATTTTGTTGTCGGTATTTATTATCCATGGCTGGATTATAAATGGGGTTTTGAGGTAGGAGTACCGGTTAAAAATCCAATCTTAGCAGATATTCCGTCTTTTATCTTTCCGATGCAAACTTTTGCCGTCGAGCAATTAAAACAAGGTTTTTGGCCTTTGTGGAATCCGTTTATTTTGGGAGGCACTCCGCTTTTAGCAAATTTTCAATCAGCACCGTTTTCTCCTACGGCAATATTTTATTTTATTTTTAATGTTTTCGATGCCTGGACGATACAAATCATCAGTCAGCATTTTTTCGCAGCTTTGTTTACGTATATTCTTCTTCGGCACTGGAAAGCGTCGAAAATAGCAAGCGTTTTGGGGGGAATTGTTTATGCATTTTCCGGTTTTAATATGATCTGGTCCGGATGGAACGGACATGCTTTGGGAGCCGCATTCATACCTTTGCTACTCTATTTTGAAGATAGAATTCTAAAAGGGATGGGTAGATTTAGCGGTCTTGGCTTGGCAATAATTTTCTGTTTCCAAATTTTTTCCGGATACCCGCAAACAATTATTTATACGGGAATTGCCAGCTTATTGTTGTGGTTTTTGTATTTCAAAAATGACATTGATTTTATATATAAAACCGGCAGGCTAGGGTTTTATTATCTATTAGGACTAGGTTTGTCAGCAATTCAGCTTATACCAAGTATAGAATTATTGGGCCTTTCTCAATGGACAGCCGAACCACACCCTTTTGAGTGGGCGTTTTTGCCGTTTATAAAGACAATAACTTTTATTGCACCTGATTTTTTTGGCAACCATGCAACCGGAAATTATTGGGGACCTCAGGATTATACGAGCAACACCGGTTTTTCCGGAGTAATCGCATTTATGTTTACATTTTATGCTTTAGCTGCGGCGCAGCGAAAAAAATTTATGAAATATCCAATAATTCTTCTTATTGTTAGTTTAATTTTGGTTTACCCCACGCCCATTTCGATATTTGCATGGAAAAATAATTTGTTTGGCATGCGCTCGTCTTCGGCACACCGCGGATTGGTTTTACTAAATCTGGCTGTTGCTTTGCTCTGCGCCTTTGGAGTAGATGCATATTTAAAAGAAAGAAAAAGTACTAAAACAATTTTGGTAAGTTTATCTACCGGAATTATTTTGGGGGTTTATTTTTTAATTAGCTTTTATTTGTACAAAATAGACAATAATAACGAAAATTATATGGTCGGTATGAGAAATTTGCTGTTTCCCGGCGCGATCTTGACGACGACATTTTTAGTGCTTTTTTTAGCAAAAAAGTTAAAACAAGTATATCTTGGAGTATTAATTGTTTTTATGCTGGCAGTCCTTGAGTTATTTCGTTTTGGCTGGAAATTTACTTCTTTTGCTCCGCGTAGTTTTATATATCCGACAACGCCGGTAATTGAATTTTTAAAAAGCCAAGAGCCACCTTTTCGCATAAGTTTGGGGGATACGATGCCTGTAAATTTACACATGCCGTATGGATTGGAAACTTTGGGTGGCTATGAAACAATGCGTCCCGAGAAAGCATCGCGTTTTATAGCGGCTCTTAACAGCAACTCCAAAGACGCCGATCCCGCGGGCAGATACGGCATAATCGATAACGACACGAGTCCGCTACTTGCTATGGCAAATACCAAATATTATCTGGCTTTGAAAACTAGCCGGGGCAAGCCGAGCCCGGAAGGTGAGCTGCCGGAAAGATTTTTATCCGAGCGCTTTAAACCGGTATTTGAGGATAAAAGTGTGGTTGTCATGGAAGCCGTGGACGCACTTCCTAGAGCTTATATGGTATTTGATTGGCAAGTCGCGGAAGGTCTGGATGCTTTTGACATACTTCTTGGCAGCGATTTTGAAATGGACAAAGAGGTGGTTGTTGAAAATCGCCCTTCTGTCAAGCCCCAAAAAGATACAGCTAATCAAGTGGATTTCAAAGAATATAATCCGCAAAAAAGTGTGATATCTATAGATACAAATAGTCCCGGCATTTTAGTTATATCAAATACAAATTATCCCGGTTGGCAAGCTAAACTCGATGGCGTTGATGTAGATATTTTTGCTGCCAACTATGCCTTTCAAGGCGTAGCAATTCCTGAAGGACGCCACAGCCTGACCTTAAATTATTATCCAAAATCGTTCAAGCTAGCTTTATTTATAAGCATGTTTTCCGGATTTTTTGTCCTAACTGCGTTAATTAGGTCTGCTATACTAGTTTGGTATGAAAAGTAAAATTATTATATTTGTTTTAATATTTTTATTTGGAATTTTTTTGCGAGTAATGTTTTTGCCGCAAAATTCGCTTACTTTTGGTTATGACCAAGCGCGCGACGCATATGTCACAAAAGAAATTATTTCCGGGGATTTAAAAGTACTTGGGCCTCCGTCTTCGACTCCGGGGCTATACCACGGCGTTTTATATTATTACTTTTTAGTGCCTCCATATCTTGTGTCGGACAATCCTGTAGTTGCTGCTTATTGGCTTGCCATTTTTAATTCTCTAGGAATTTTTGTGGTTTCGGTGATTGCTTATTTTATGACCAAAAAATGGGGTGCGGCAATTTTAACGGGATTTTTTTATGCCGTGTCGTTTGAAGCCACTCAATATGCAACTTGGTTAAGTAACCCCACAATAGCCATAGTTACAGTACCTGTTTTTTATTTAGGGCTTTGGTTATGGATAAATAAAAAACACAAATATGCCCCGGCGTTGGCCGCAGTTGCTTTGGGTTTTTCGGTACAAGCGGAGGTGTTTTTACTTTACCATACGCTCCCTCTATTAATCTGGCTGTGGGTGGCGCGAGAGAAAATCAACAAAAAAGAAGTGTTTCAATTTATTGTCTGTGGTTTGTTATCCGTCAGCACCATGATTTTAACGGAAATTAAATTTGGCTTTAGGGGTTTTTGGGGTTTGACAAGTTTGGCAAACGCGGAAGGTTCATTGAAAATGGCTAAAAGTTTTGGCGATTATCTGATTTTATTTTTAAACCAAATAGGTCGTGTTTTTGCTTATTGGACATATCCGGGCAACATAGGTTATGGGGCCTTTTTTGTATTTACCATTTTAATAATGAGCCTTGTCTATTGGCGCAAAAGTAAAAATACACGCACGATTTCCTGGGAGCCGTTTTTAGCAACATGGCTATTGGCGCATCTGAGTGTCGTTTCGGTTGGTGGCACAAGTACACCTTTTTTAATGGTTGGGATTGGGCCGGCAGTCACGGTTTTAATGGGAATTTTTCTCAGAAAGCAATGGGAAACCGGCAAAAGAGTTGGGGTAGGTATTTTTGTTATATTAATTGCTATAACAAATATATCCATGATTTTGCGCGAGAATAAAAATGGTGCAACCATATTCTCGATTCAAAAAGATATGGTGCTGGCCAAAGAGCTTGCGGCAATTGATTATACATATAGCGAAGGTGGTGGCAATTTTGCCATCAATTCCGTTACTTCTCCATTGTGGATCAACTCTGTTTGGTCTTATTTGTACAATTGGTACGGAGTGGATAAATACGGCTTTTTACCAGTTTGGATCGGCCGCGATCAGGTGGGCAGGCTAGGCAATAACCTGCCGAGTGAGGTAAAATCCGACGTTAGTTTTTTGATTTTAGAACCATCTGCCGGTATACCAAGCAAATTTATTAGTGATACTATTTCATATGAGGATAGTAGGTCTGTTTTGCTTGAGGAAAAGTCCTTTGGTGATATTGTAGTACAAAAAAGAAAGTTAAATAATGAATAGTCTCAAAGAGGCAGCATCGCTGCATAAAAACGTACCACCCGATTGGTATTTTCAATCTATACGAAGGAATGTGCTTCAGCGTTATTGGCATAATATGCGGTTCAGGGAAGTAAAAAAAGAAATAGATAAAGCTAAATCGGTGCTTGATATCGGTAGCGCTGACGGCTTGTTTAGCCATGAAATTATGAGTAAAACAAAAGCGGACAAGTTAATAGGAGTTGATGTTTTGCAATCATCCGTAAATTGGGCAAATAAGCATTGGCGGACAAAAAAAATGGAATTTAAACTGGGAGATGCCCATAAACTTCCTTTTGCCGAGAGCGAGTTTGATGCAGTATTTGCACTGGAAGTAATGGAACACGTCAGAAGCCCTAAAATCGTTCTAAAAGAAATAAAGCGCGTTTTAAAAAAAGATGGCTATGCTATATTGCTCGTCCCTACCGACAGCGTTTTGTTTACAATTATTTGGTGGTTTGTGACAAATTTTTGGTGGGCAAAAATATGGGATAATACCCACATCCAGTCTTTTAGTAAAGATAATAAGTTGTCTAAATATGCAAAAGCAGCCGGTTTTGGAGTAGAGGTGGATCGTAATTTTGCCTGGGGTATGCTTAACCTTGTTAAAATTAGAAAAATAAAATGAATGTAAGTGTAATAATTCCCAACTGGAACGGCAGACACTTATTAGAAAAAAATCTGCCTTTTGTCTTGTCTTCAGCTAAAAATCCTAAAAACAGTATTTTGGAAATAATCATAGTGGACGATTTTTCATCAGATGATTCGGTTAATTTTTTACAAAAAAATTATAAAGGTGAGATCCGCTTAATAAAGCAATCCAAAAATAGAGGTTTCAGCTACAGCGTTAACCACGGCGTAAGGATGGCAAAAGGAGAATTGGTATGTCTTTTAAATACGGACGTTATCCCCGCCGCTGATTTTTTGGAGTCCGTGATCCCACATTTTAAAAATAAAAATGTTTTTGCCGTGGGGCTGCATGAAAAAGGAGCATCCTGGGCAAACGTTAGTTTTGCTGATGGTTATATTCAACATTCGCCCGGCGTTACCGCGGATAAAGCTCATGCTACGTTTTGGGTGAGTGGCGGCAGTGGTGTGTTTAGGCGAAGCATATGGATGGAGTTAAAAGGGCTGGATGAAGAACTTTTTAGTCCGTTTTACTGGGAAGATTTGGATTTGGGTTATCGCGGACATAAACGCGGCTATGAGCTTTTGTGGGAGCCTAAGGCGCACGTCATCCATGAACATGAATCTGTGATAAACCAATACAGTTTTCAATTAAAATATTTAAACCGCATCAAAGAACGAAACGAACTTTTGGTAATTTGGAAAAACGTTACCAGCAGGCGACTTATTCGTAAGCACATACGGGCTATGGTTATTCGGGCTTTAAAACACCCGGGTTATTTCCGAATAATTTACCTGGCAGGCAAAAAAAGAAATTTGGTGCTTAAAAAAAGAAAGGCTGAAGCTAAGCAAAGCAAAGTTTCAGATGAAGCAGTATTTGCCAAATTTAACAAGCAAACCTAGTGTACAATTTTTATATGAGCAAGAAAAATAAATGGCTTTTTTGCGGGATTATTATTATAGCTTCGCTCTTGAGGCTTAACGGGCTGGCCAAAGTCCCTGTGTCATTGTTTGGAGATGAATTAGACGTTGGTTACCATGCATATTCTCTTTTGAAAACCGGACGCGATTATTACGGCAATTTTTTACCGTTTCATCTGCACTCTTTGGCTGAGTGGCGTACGCCCCTTTATTTATATTCCGCTGTTCCCACGGTGTGGCTTTTTGGCATAAGCCCTTTGGGAGTGCGTTTGCCGGCCGCAATTTTTGGCATATTGGGAATAATTGCTTTGTTTTTGTTTGTCCGTTTTTTTTACAAAAACGAAAAATTGGCACTTTTGGCTTCAGCTCTTTTGGCTTTTTCGCCTTGGCATATTCAGTATAGCCGTGGAGCTTTTGAAGTAACCGAACTTTTGTTTTTCTTTTTTATGGGTTTGTATCTTTTTTTCAAAGGATTAAAAGACGGCAAATGGCTTTGGCTTTCGGCTTTGTGCTTGGGGCTTATGCCCTGGATATATAGCTCAGCCAAATTGTACACGCCCGTTATTGTGGGAATATTGGTAATTTTATACTGGCGTGATCTCAAAAAGCTTAAGCCAAAACATCTTTTTGGCGCTTTTCTTGCTTTTGTGATAGTCGGCCTCCCTACCGCTTATAGCGTTTTTGCCGGTGGAGCAGCCCAGCGTTTTTCTTACATTGGCGTATTTTCCGACCCCAATACAGAGTATGCGGTAGGGGATAAGAGGCTACACGATGTTGTCTTTCGCGAAAAGCAAGGTGGGGAATTTGCAGCAAGTTATACTGATAGGTTATTTCATAATAAATTTACTTACTGGGGAGATATGATTGTAAATAATTATTTGGATTCATTTTCTCTGGATTTTTTATTTTACGAGGGAGACATCAACCCCCGTCACTCAATCGGAGGAATAGGCCAGTTTTATGTAGTTGAGGCAGTGGCTTTATTTTTAGGTATAGTCTTTTACTTTTCGGGTGGGAGTAAGGCCGATGTTCGTAAAAAATGGTTAATACTTTTTTGGATACTGACAGCCCCTATTCCCTCAGCAATTACCAGAGACGGTGGCACTCACGCAACCAGACTTATTTTAATGCTGCCGCCTTTAATAATTTTGATGGCTTGGGGACTTTTTAACACATTAACAAGATTAAAGCGTGGCCAAAAAGTTTTTTTTGTATCTGCTTACCTCGGCTTGTTTTTGCTTAATTTTATATTTTATCAACACAATTATTGGGTTCATTACCCATGGAACTCCGAGCGTTGGTGGCACAGTGGTTTTGAGGAAGCCGTCGCTTATGTAAAAGAGCATGAGAGTGAATACGATAGGGTAGTTTTTTCAGTAGCTAACGAACCGCCTTGGATATTTTTTGCAGCTTGGTATGAATATCCGCCTAAACTTTGGCAGGAGAATTTTCCACTGGATAATGTTGTACCTCTGGAAGGCTTTGGGGATGCGAGCCACATTGATAAATTTTATTTTGCCTCGCCCAAAGAAAACGTATTTCGGTGGGCGGAAATATTAGATAATAAAACTTTGTATGTCGCCTCAGCCAAAGAAATACCTATGAATCTAATTCTTGAACCCCAAAGAACTCCACCGGGTCTTTCGCTTATGCACTCGGTAGCATATCCTTCGGGGGAACCGGTATTTTATTTGTTAACTGGCGCCGCCAATGAATAAAAAAGTTTTAATTATTTTGATTTTGGGATTTGTTTTGCGGCTAATGGTGATGTTTTGGGGTTACCACGGAGATCTTAATAATAACATTTCCTGGGGAACTATGGGTTTTGTGCGCGGTTTAAATGGTTTTTATGAATATGACATCTGGTCTTTTTCAGCTCCCAACCAGCCACCTTTATATATTTTATTATTTGTTTTTTTGCGGGCAGTTTGGGAGTATGTTTATGATTTTATCCGTTCTCTGAACGCACAAATACCTATTTTTCCCTCTCCCTTTATTTGGTTTTGGGAAGAGCGCGGGATGACTTTTTTAGTAAAAATACCTTCAATTTTAGCCGACTTGGGCATCGGTTTGCTGCTTTATAATTTTGTAAAAAAACATAAGCCAAAATACGCACTTTTGGCACTTGTTATCTGGCTGATAAATCCGGTTACATGGTACAATTCAGCAGTCTGGGGGCAAACGGACGCAATTGTAAACTTATTAGGACTATTAGGAATATTTGCACTTCTGAATAAAAAGTTAGTTTTTACTTCCGTGTATTTTACTTTGTCTATTCTTTTTAAAGGTTCGCTTGCCATCTTTGTACCTGTTTTGCTTTTTGTTGCAGTCAAACAAAATTACAAACCAACTGTATGGTTGAAAGCGATTTTCGCTGCAGCTCTAATAGCGGTAGGCGTATCTTTGTGGTTTTATCCAAAGTTTGATTTATTTATCTGGCTTATTAACCTTTACCGTGAGCGGATTTTACCGGGAGAGATTGGCTTTTTAACGGCAAACGCATTTAATTTTTGGTGGCTTGTTGACCCGGGTAGGACATATGATTCTATTAAATTTTTTGGCTTAACAGCTCGCCTTTGGGGATATTTACTATCTTTGGGTTTAATCGCGCTACTTTTTTTAAGGCTTAAAAAACCTAAAAATGAGAAGGTTTTTTATGCGCTGGCACTATCCGCCTTAATCACATTTTTGTTTATGAGCCGTATTCACGAGCGCTACCTGTATCCATTTTTTCCGGTAGCCACGGTATTGATGACATATAAGCCAAAACTAGTTATACCCATTTCAATCTTATCTTTGGCGCATCTTATGAATTTATACCATCTGTTTTGGGTACCTAATGTTGATTTCTGGGAAGCTTTATATACAAATCCGGCATTTATGAATATTGTTGCCGCAACCCAACTGATAATTTTTGCCTTTCTTTATGGGAAATACTTTTTTAATAGTAAATGAAAAATATTATTACAGCAGCAATATTTTTATTTATATTATCTCCTGCTGCTCTTTTTACTTTAGGCCAGAAAGACTTTTCGCCAGGTGAAACAATTACTGTTTCAGACCGTGTAGCCCGGGAAACTATAAACAACAATCGTGGCTTATTGTTTGAGGCAGGAATGCCCAATTTTGTGGCCAGGCTTTTTGCCAACAAAGTGACTTATAGAGGAAGAATGATACTTATTCGCATTGGCAACACTTTTGAGCCTCATTACTTATTTTTTTCCGGAGCGATAATTGCGGGCTGTTTGTATTTATCTTATTTACCTTTGATGTTGGCGGGTATTTACTATTTAAACAATAAATTGCGTTTACTGACTTTTATATGTCTTATAGTTTCATTACTCCCGGCCGGTTTTATCGCCCATGAATATAATACTTTTGTTAGACTGCCCGCATTATTTATATTGTGCACCTTAGCCGGGGTAGGTTTGGCAAGGCTTATCAAAATAAAACCTAAAGTTGTTTTGTTTTTACTTATGATTTTTATTTATGAATACTTACGGTTTTTGCACGATTATCTTTATTTGCTGCCGGCTAAGGTATGAAAGTCCTGGAAAAATTTAAAAATAATAAGGTAAGTGGCGATCTTTTACTGCCTTTCGGTATCTTTATTCTAGCTTTTTTACTAAGGATTGTGTTTATAAATAAAGTACCGGTTAGTTTAAATTGGGACGAAACTAGTTTTGCTTATAATGCCTATTCAATCCTAAAAACAGGCAAAGATGAATATGGCAATTTTATGCCCTTGCAATTTAAATCAGTCGGAGACTATAAAGCGCCTTTGTTTATATATGCTTTGGTACCCTTTATTAAAATTTTTGGATTAAATTTATGGTCTGTCCGTTTACTTCCGAGTCTTACGTCTTCTTTTTCCGTTGTGGCCTTTTATTTTATAGTTAAAGTTTTGACGCAAAGAAAAGTTGCTTTTGTCTCGGCCTTAATGCTTTGTTTCTCTCCTTGGCATCTGCAATTCAGCAGAGGAGGGGCGGATGTGGGTTTTGCCACCATATTTACGACAGCAGGTATTGCCTTTTTCTTGTATGGTAATAAAAAGCCCAAACTTTATTATTTATCAGCTGTATTTTTTTCACTTTCTATCTATAGTTATTTTGGAGAAAGATTGTTTGTTCCGCTCATTTTTTTATGGTTGTTGTTTGTTAACCGTAAACAACTTTTTGAGAGAAAAAAGATTTTATTAAAAATCATCTTTGTTATACTTATTTTTGCCTTACCCATTTTTTCGTCTCTTGTATCCCAAGGGCATCAGGAAAAAATTCTTAAAACAACTGTCTTTGGCTATCAACGCCCAGGCGAGTATGTTACGCAAGTTCAAAAATTAAGCACTTCAGTATTAACTTATGACTTGTTTCATAGTTCTCTGGCCGAAGGCACTTTTGGGTTTATCGATCGGTATTTGACTCATTTTTCACCCAGATTTTTATTTTTTTTCGGTCCTTCGGAAGACCCCAGGCAATACATTTTTGATATGGGTATGCTTTATTTGTTTGATTTGCCATTTATATTTTTGGGTTTAACTTCTCTTGGCAAGCTTAAAAAAAAGAACCGCATGTTTACTGTTGGGTGGCTATTATTGGCTCCACTGCCTGCTGCTATTACACGCGATCCGGTACACGCCCGCCGTGCGTTTAATATGGTTTATCCGTTATTGATGTTGTCTTCGCTTGGCTTTTGGGAATCGGCGGCGATTATTAAAAAGCAACCAGTAAAATTAAAAAAATTATTATTGGTGTTAGCCGCTTTAGTTTCAACATATTTACTAGCCTTTTATTTTATAAGCTATTACATTTATACTCCTAAAAAAAATTATAAGGGCCCGGCAGGGTGGCAGTGGGGTTATCAGGAGGTAGTTAATAAAGTTACCCCGCTTGCAGCTCATTATCAAAAAGTTGTGGTAGATACAACTTACCAAGGTCCTTACATATTCTTTTTGTTCTTTCAAAAATATCCACCGGAACTGTATCAACCACAAGCGCGACTGATTCAGGCCGATCCACAGTCCTTAGGTGAAGGCGCCGGCTATGATAATTATGAATTCAGGCCTATATATTGGCCCGAGGATCGATATAAATCCGGGCACCTTTTTGTCGGGCCTCCGGAGCGGGTAAGGCCCAAGGATATCGACCCAAATGAGGCTCGGGTAGTGGAGCAGGTTTTGTTCCCCAATGGTGAAGTTGCTTGGCTGATTGTCGAGGTTTACTAAATATATCGTTATAATAAAATAATGGGAAATAAATTATTGGTTTTAATTTTAACCATTTCTGCTTTTATTAGATTAATTGGTTTATCTGACTATCCTTTTGGTTTTACTCCCGATGAAGCATCGTTTGGTTATGATGCTTATAGCATACTAAAAACCGGCAAAGATCAATGGGGGAATAAATTCCCGATAGTGCTTCAATCTTTTGGCGACGGAAAAATGCCACTTTTGGCATATCTGGCTATTCCCAGCGTATTGATCTTTGGTTTGAGCGAATTTGCCGTCCGCTTGCCGGTGGCACTTTTGGGCGTTGGCGCTACCTATTTTACTTATTTGTTGACAAAACGCAGTTTTGGTAGCGAAAAAATAGCATTAATGGCGGCATTTATCTTGGCTATATCCCCTTGGCACATTGCCATGAGCAGAGGGGCGTTTGAGGCTAATCTCACGACCTTTTTTTTAACAGCCGGTATTTATTTTTTTTGGGGCATAACGAAATCCAAAAAACAGGCGGCTTTATCCGGGTTCTTTTTGGGCTTGAATCTTTTTACTTACCATTCCGCAAGACTTATAACTCCTCTTGTTTTGGGATTTTTAATCATATATAAATTTAATCCTAAAAATTGGCAAAATCATTTAAAGAATAGAAATTTTTTAATCTTTCTTTTGGTTTTTGCTGCCTTTTTTATACTCGCTTTGGTAAGTATGTTTAAAGGGGCAGGAGACCGTCTGGCGACGAGTACAATCCTAGATACCAAACCTCCGGCAGATGCAAGGTTTAACGCAATGCTGGCCGGTTTGCCCCTTACTTGGGCGCGTTTATTTAATAACAGATTTTTGGTTTTGGGAAAAACTTTTTTGGATCAATACTTTCAATATTTTTCACCGCAATTTTTGTTTTCCAGCGGAGCCGGTGAGGGAACATACGGGATGATGCCAGGAGTGGGTGTTTTGTATTTACTGGAACTTCTGTTTATTGTTGGTATTTTTATTAATATAAAAGAGCTTAAAAAAGCTCCCTGGCTTGTGTTTTGGCTATTAACCGCCCCGATTCCGGCGGCCTTGTCGCGTGGGCCGGGATATGCCGCCAACCGCGCGATTATTATGCTTCCGGCGCTGTCGATTTTACTTGCAGTGGGTTGGAATAATATTTATGAGATCATGTCTCGCCGTAAGAAAGCCGTATTTACAAAATGTGTTTTGGCTTTATATTTACTGTCTTTAGTGTTTTTTGCTGAAAAATATTTTATTCAGCAAAAATACACAACTGCCCGCGCTATGCTTTATGGAGCAGAAGATATTTTTACTTACTTAAATGAAATAGACAAACCATACGAGCAAATTATTATTTCCAAATCATTATCAGAAGCGCATATTTATTATGCTTTTTATTCTCGTTTAGATCCGTCAGTTTATCAAAATGCGGTAAAAGACTGGAATTATCGTGAACTGGGGGTTAAATGGGTAGACCAAATGCCTGAGTACAGGCTGGGTAAATACGTTTTTACAAGCATGGATTATCCAAAATATAAAGCTTTATCTTCTGTTTTGTTGGTGGGCCGGCCGGAGGAATTTCCGCCGGATGCTCCCGTTATCCATGTCGTAAAATACCCCGATTTATCCGATGCTTTTTGGATAGTAAACCCCGATACTTTGCCTTTTGCTTATCAAGCTTTACCTTAAATGCAGACATATATCTATAAATATTTTTTTGTTGCCATTTTTATAATAGCTGCTCTCGTAAGATTAATCGGTTTATCAACCAATCCGCCAGCACTAAATTGGGACGAGGTAAGCCATGGTTATAATGCATACTCAATTTTAAAAACAGGTAAAGACGAGTGGGGAAAAAGTTTTCCTCTGATTTTTAGAGCATATGGGGATTATAAGCTTCCGGCATACATCTATACGACCGTGCCTTTTGTCTGGCTTTTGGGTTTGAATGCGTGGTCCGTGCGGCTTCCGTCTGTTTTGGCGGGGACGGCTTCGGTGATTCTTATTTATTTTTTAATAAAAAAAGTTACAAAAGACGAAAAAATTTCTGTTTTTGCTGCTCTGTTTATGGCACTTGAGTCTTGGACTGTGCTGGTTTCAAGAGCCGCTCTGGAGGCAAATCTGGCCAATTTTTTTGTTTTAGCAGCAGTCTTTTTTTTCTTTAGAGCAAAAGAGGGCAAAACCGCCAATTTAATGTTTAGTTTTCTGTTTTTCGGTCTTTCGGTTTGGACTTATAATACTGCACGGGTTTTTACGCCTCTTTTTGTTACCGGTTTGCTAATTCTTTACAAAAAAGAATTGTTTAAGAATTTTACTAAAATTAATTTATTGCTGTCTTTATTAGTGCTTTCTTTGTTTTTTCTTCCAATGATTTATCAGTTAATAATGCCTCAGGGCCAAGCCAGATATGGGTTGGTTGCTATTATTAACGATAATGCACTTTATGAAATTGGTTTATTGCGCCAAAATACAAACTATTCTCCGCTTATAACTCGCTTCATATATAATCGCGTAACTTATTTTGTCCCCAGATTTATTAATAATTATATTTCTCATTTTGACCCAAGATTTTTGTTTTTTAGGGGTTCCGGTCATTACCAATTTAGCCTGCCGGGAGTTGGGCTTTTATCTTTTGTGCATGTCCTTACCTTTTATTGGGGCGTTTTAGCTTCCTTGCGTGAGCGCAAAAAATGGCAAATACTTTTTTTGTCGTGGTTATTGCTCGCACCACTGGCGGCAAGTGTAACCCGCGAGTCGCCCCATGCATTAAGGAGTCTAATCATGGCGCCAGCTGCTGTTGTTTTTATCGCATCTGGGTTAAAGCATATCTTGGATAAGATAAAAGTAATTTTTTATAAATATGTTTTTTTGGCTTTATATTTAGCGATTTTATTATTAAGTTATGCAGCCTATATCAATTATTATACGGGCGAATACAGGAATAATTATTCGTGGAGCTGGCAATACGGAACAAAACAACTTGTTGACTATATAAAAAATAGATATGAAAACTATGATAAGTTTTTGGTTACAAAAAAATACGGCGAGCCACACGAGTTTATTTTATTTTATTGGCCATGGGACCCCGCAGATTATAGAAATGATGAAAATTTAAAGCGCTTTTACCAATCAAATTGGTACTGGGTTGATAGCTTTGACAAATTTTATTTTTTAAACGATTGGGAAATTGTAAAAGGCCCTCAGTATAGTTTTTACCTGGAAAGCGGAGATTTGGTTGATTGCGGGGAGGCGCGTTGTTTGTTGATAACCAGTGCGGGTAATGCCCCTTCGGATTGGGATAAAATAGACGAAATCTATTTTCTGAATGGGGATGTTGCCTATGAAATATATGAAGAATAAAAATATAGCAACCATGGCCGCAATTTTAACTGCGGCATTTATAATCAGGTTTTATGATATTGGTAGTAACCCTCCAAGTTTAACTGCGGACGAGGCGGCTTTGGGATATAATGCGTATTCCATATTAAAAACCGGGCGCGATGAGCACGGAGCACTTTTACCGGTTATCTTCAAATCATTTGGAGATTATAAGCCCGGTCTATATGTATATCTGACAATTCCGTTTGTTGCTTTTCTTGGCTTAACCGAAGTTGCTGTTCGTTTACCGAGTGTTTTAGGTGGGACGCTGTCCGTGCTCTTTATGTATTTGTTAATGAAAAAACTTTTTGGGCAAAAAACGGCGTATATTTCTTCACTTCTGCTTGCGATAAATCCCTGGTCGGTTCATTTTTCCCGCGGCGCTTGGGAAGTAAATATTGCTTTGCTGTTGACAATAATGGCTGTATATTTTTTCCTCATAGCCCTAAATAAGAACAAATATTTAATCTTTTCGGCTATTGCTTTTGGATTGACGTTGTG
This sequence comes from Candidatus Microgenomatus sp., assembly GCA_020724555.1. Taxonomy (GTDB): domain Bacteria; phylum Patescibacteriota; class Microgenomatia; order UBA8517; family UBA8517; genus DYGT01. Next base: position 21,219 of record DYGT01000004.1, on the reverse strand, counting down.
GACTTATCAAGGCGCCAAATTCATGAGTTTGTTTTTACTAATTTTTCTTTTGGCACTTTTTTATCAGCAATTTATTAAAATAAGATTTAAGTACTTATTAATATCAATAATTACTGGATTAATATTTTTGCTGCCGGTGGCTATGTCATTTTTTAAAGGCCAGACCGGCCGGCTATCTGTTTTCAGCGTTTTTTCTTATCCCCGGCCAAGCCAGTACCGCGATGCTTTTATATCTCAGGCAAATGTAAAAGTGGGCAGTACGGCTTATTATCTGTTTTATTCCGAACCATATAATTTTTTGCGCGGAATATTGGGGCGCTACTTTAATCACTATTCAACCGATTTTTTGTTTTTTACAGGTGATTGGCAAAACCCCAGACATAGCCCTCCATACCATGGCATGATGCTTCTGGCAAGCATCGTAACTATACCCGTGGGATTATTTTATTTATTCCGAAGGTTTGATAAAAACCGAGCGCTTGTTTTGCTTTGGTTATTACTGGCACCATTACCGGCTGCCCTGTCGCGCGACCAAGTCCATGCCGTGAGAGCCTTATATTTATCCGTACCCTTAATTATTTTGGCTGCCTTAGGTGTAGCCTCACTTTATGAAAAATTTAGTAAAAAAGCTCTGGTTATATTGATTTTTTCATACATAGTTTCTTTTTTGTTGTTTGTCGAAGCGGAATTTGTCCACTTGCCAGAGCTTCAAGCCCGACAGTGGGGCTATGGATATAAACAAATGGCTTTAGAAATAGATAAAATTGCGGATGATAGCACCGTTTTTGTTGAGCAGTCGTATAACCAGCCCTATATTTATTATTTATTTTATAGCCAATACGACCCTCTGGAGTACCAAAACGCTAATTCATTTAAAGAAAGTGGAAATGCGGACGTAGGTTTAGTTGAAAAAGTAGGCAATGTTTACTTTCAGGATCTTAATTGGGGGGAAATATATGCTACGGACAATTCATATTTAATTGTTAGTGCAGTTACCCTGCCTTTAGATAAAATTTCACAAATACCCAAGCTTAGTTTAAGCAAAGAAATCGATTATCCGGACGGTACAGCCGCATTTTATGTATTAAAAGTCAATGAAACAGAATAAGTATTATTTATTATTATTATTAATTTTCTTGCTTGGTCTTATTTTAAGACTATGTAAGTCCGCGACTTTACCTCCAATAAATGCGGACGAGGCGGCTTTGGGATACAACGCCTATTCTTTAATCCAAACCGGAAAAGACGAGCATGGAAATGCCTGGCCGATACATTTTCAGTCTTTTAATGATTATAAGCCCGGCGGATACGTTTATCTGATTTTACCCTTTGTCTATTTATTTGGCTTAAATGCATTAAGCATCAGATTTGTTTCCATTTTTTTGGGAAGTTTAAGCATATTTTTAATTGCATTGTTGGTAAAAAATTGGTTTGGCAATCTGCAAGAAGAAAAAAAGGAGTATTTTTCACTTTCGGCGGCATTAATGCTTGCAATTTCCCCGTGGCATATCCATTTTTCCCGCGGCGCCTGGGAAGTGAATGTTGCGACGTTTTTTATGTTGCTGGGCGTTTTATTGTTTTTAAATGCCACAAAAAAACCTAAATATTATTTTTTTTCGATTATAGCTTTTGTAATTTCTTTATATATTTATCATGCCTCTTTGGTTGTTGCGCCTCTTTTAGGTTTGGGCCTTTTGTTTTTTAACCGGTCCTATATAAAAAGAAACGCCAAAACGTTTATAGCCTCGCTTGCAATTGGCATTGTTTTGGCGTTGCCGCTTATTTATTCGTTACTCATAGGTGGGGGTTTGTCTCGCGCTGGTGGAGTGGGAATTACGGCAGACCCTGGAATTATTAACCGCATTAATGAGCTTAGAGGCCAACATCAGGATATTGGAGGTATAAGCGCCAAAGCCTTTCACAATAAACCCCTTGAGTATACGATGAAATTTCTTTCAAATTGGGGAAAGCACTACAAAGGTGAATTTTTGTTTATTTCAGGAGATGAGATACAGCGCAATAAAGTCCCTGAAACAGGGCTTTTATATCTAGTGGAGATTGTGTTTATCCTCGTTGCCGGGTCGCAAATAGCCAAGAAATTTAAAGGATGGGGATTTGTTTTTTGGTGGCTATTGATATCTCCTGCGGCTGCGGCTTTTACGTTTCAGTCTCCACATGCTCTGCGGGCGCAAAACATGGTCATACCCATGGCAATTTTTAGTGGTTTTGGATTATCGCAGATATTAATTTTTGCCAAAAAGCAAAAAAATTATATGAAGTATACACTATTTTCGCTTATCATATTCTCTCTTTGCCTTTCCGTCGTCAGGTATTTAATAATGTATTACAAACATCTGCCCAAGGAATATCCTTATTCTTCGCAATACGGATTTTCTCAAATGGCAGATTATGTTGTCCAAGAAGAGCACAAGTTTGAAAAAGTTTTCATCACCACGCGTTACGACCAGCCGTACATACTTATGTTGTATTACACTAAGTATCCGCCCGAACTTTTTCAAGCAGATCACACGCTTACAAAGGCAGACGAATTCGGTTTTTCCACTGTTGACGCATATTCAAAATACAGATTTGTTGCAATAGATTTTTACAAGCTTGCGCGCCAAAATCCGGACAGCCTTATAATTGGTACAGATGAAGAAATTCCGGATGAAACAAATGTCGTTTATGAGATTTATTTTCCTAGTGGCGAAATAGCATTTCAGATAGTCGCCAATTAAATTATGAAACTAAGCGTTGTACTGGCAACAAAAAACGAAGAAGCAAACATCAAAGATTGCCTTTTATCTGTGCGTGGCATAGCCGATGAAATAATTGTGGTTGATGAATATTCCACAGACAAAACCCCTGAAATTGCCAGGATGATGGGTGCAAAAGTGTTTAAAAATAAGCACATAAACAATTTTCATGAAAGTAAACAATTGGCGATTGAAAAAGCCCGTGGTGACTGGATTTTGCAACTTGATGCCGATGAGCGGGTGAGCCCGGATTTGTCCCGGGAGATTGTTGAGGTTATAAATTTAGTAGATAAAGAAATTATAAGTCGTCGGCCTGATGATAAAAACAAATGGAAGTTGTTTAAGCGCCATGAGAATGCACTGAGGCGTCGTGGTGGTATGACCGCTGGAAAAGGAGATGTCGCCGGTTTTTTTATTCCCCGTAAAAATTATTTTCTGGGAAAGCCTTTAATTCACGGGGGAGTATACCCGGATGCAGTCATCAGGTTGGTCAAAAAAAATAAAGCTTATTTGCCTGCCAAAAATGTGCACGAACAAATGGTTGTTAAGGGAAAGGTTGCCTGGCTGTTTAGCGATCTTGAGCACTTCGAATCTCCCACTCTCAGGCGTTACCTAATGCGTCTAAACCGCTATACTTCGGAGCACGCAAAAGATATTTCAGCCAGTGGTGTAGGCAAAAATTATAAAAATTTACTTAGCTATACGTTTTTAAAACCAGGACTGACATTTGTAAAGATGTATTTTCGCCACCGCGGATATAAAGACGGGCTTCGCGGCTTTGTCTGGTGTGTCTTTTCCTCGTTCCATTACCCTCTGGCTTTTTATAAGCACTGGATTAATGAGGGCTAAAGTGTTTAAAATGAATTATGCGCCTTGAAGGAAAAATCGCAGTCATAACCGGGTCTTCCCGGGGAATCGGCCGCGCTACCGCTCTTACCTTTGCCAGAGAAGGCGCCAAGGTAGTAGTAAATTGCCGAGCAAACGTGAGTGAGGGAGAAGAAGTGGTTTCTGCCATTAAAAATTCAGGTGGTCAGGCTATTTTAGTCCAAGCCGATGTTTCTGTTCCCCAGGAGATAAAAGCCATGTTTGAGCGAACAGTAGGTGAATTTGGCGGGCTTGATGTATTGGTTAATAATGCAGGCATTGATAGGCCTAAGCCTTTTTTTGAACTTACTGTTTCAGACTGGGATGAAACCATGAAAACAAACCTTTATGGCCCATTTTTGTGTGCACAGGAAGCGGCACGGATAATGCTTGAGCGTGGAGGGGGCAAGATTTTGAATACCTGCTCGGTACGCTCGCTTTATCATGCGGGCAGACAGGGCAACATCGCTTATAGTGCCTCAAAAGCGGCACTTTACAACTTTACAACTACACTGGCCAAAGAATTGGCTCCAACTATAAAAGTTAACGGCATTGCGCCCGGTCCGGCTAATACAGACATAAGTGCAGTGTGGGACGAGGAAACGCGCAATAAAGCGCTAGAGGATAGCTATCTTCGCCGTTTGGTAGAGCCACAAGATATAGCAAACGCTTTTTTGTTTTTAGCTTCCAGTGAAGCAGACGCCATAACCGGAGAACTTTTAGTTGTAGACGGAGGATATAATCTTTTGTAAATGAAAATTAAAATAGACAACACCCCTTTGATGGGTGGGCATGCGGTACGTGGTATCGGGGAATATACGCGGCTACTTTGTGAAGCTTTAAAAAATACCCAAAGTGTCACCTTAGTTGAGGACGGTTCTTTTGATGTCCTTCATTATACCTATTTTGATTTGTTTTTTCATACACTTCCTGATAATTTTTCAAAACCAGTTGTAGTTACCATACACGACGTCATCCCGCTTTTATACCCAAAGCATTATAAACCGGGAATCAGAGGCAAGATAAATTTAAAAAAGCAAATAAATTCTCTTAAAAAAGTTAAGTTTGTTATTACAGATTCAGAAACCAGCAAGAAAGATATAATCCGTTTTCTTGACGTACCGGAAGATAAAATAGTGCCTATATATTTGGCTTTCGACCCGATTTACAAAAAAGTGGGTGATAAAGAAAAACTAAAGGCCATAAAAGATAAATATAATTTACCCGATAAATTTGTGCTATATGTGGGGGACATTAATTACAACAAAAATATAGAATTATTAACGCGCGCATGTATAAAAAATAAGACCCATCTTGTTATTGTAGGGAAAAGTGCAGGGAATATTAATCATGCAATTGCGAATTTTAAGGGAAAAGGAATAAGAGATGTCGTTCGTAGCTTATCAGGCCAAACCCATCCGGAGCTTGCCCATTACCAAAGCTTAGCAAAATTATTTGAATCAAAGCATGTTAGTACTTTGGGATTTGTGGAAAACGCGGACTTGGTCGGTATATATAATCTGGCGAGTATCTATTGCCAACCTTCGCTTTATGAAGGGTTCGGGCTGCCTCCGCTTCAGGCTTTGGCTTGTGATGTCCCGGTTGTGGCTTCCCAAACCCAAGCTATGGTTGAGGTTTTGGAAAAAGGAGCCGTTTATTTTAAACCTTTAGACATTGACGATTTAATAAATAAAATTGAAAGCCTTTTAAATGACCAAGGTCTAAGAGAAAGCATGATAAGGGAAGGATCAAAACGACTGAAAAATTTTAGTTGGGACAAAACAGCACTAGAAACTATAAAAGTTTATAAAAAAGCGCTTCAATGAATAAAAGTATATTAATGATTATCGGCTGGAGACTTTTATTAATAATTGCCGTATATTTTGGAACTTTTTTGGTTTTACAAAATAATTTTTTAGGTGGTGGTGTGACTTACTATCAAGATAACCCTCAATTTTGGTGGCATGCAAATTTTGACGGAGAGCATTATTTGGCAATTGCTAAAGAAGGCTACAGGCCGCTTCGGCATTTTTTCTTTCCGGTCTACCCCTTGTTTATAAGGTATTTTAGTTTTTGGGCTACTGATTTGGCGGGTTATTTAATCAGCGGAATTTTTATTTCCCACATCAGTTTATTTTTGGCTGTATGGGGTTTACATAAGCTATTGAAATTGGATGGCCATAACCCTCTTTTTGTTTTGACCATACTTTTAATTTTTCCAACTTCATTTTATTTTGCTGCGGTTTATACAGAAAGTTTGTTTTTGCTGTTTGTCGTCTGGTCATTTTACTTTGCAAGGAAAAATAAATTTTTGATTGCCAGCTTATTGGTCTCGGCTGCCGCGGCCACACGTGTTATTGGCGTAGTGCTTATTGTTTCAATTGCCGTGGAATGGCTAGTGCAGTATAAGCACAGTTTTAATATCAAAAGAGCTGTCAGTTTATTTGGATATCTCCTTGTCATGGCATTGGGGTTACTAGTTTATCTTTGGTATTTATATTCGGAAACCGGTGATCCACTGGTTTTTATCCATAAAGTAGAGATTTATGGCAACCAGCGCTCAGCGAGTTTTGTAATGCTGCCGCAGGTATTTTACCGCTATCTATTTAAAATTATTCCCGCGCTTAGTTTTTATTGGCCTGTAATTTTTACAACATTTCTAGAGCTTTTTACTGCTGTCTTATTTTTAATTTTAGTGGTTTTTGGCTATTTTAAATTAAGGCTTAGTTATTGGATTTACCTTTTTTTGGGGTTTTTAGTGCCCACACTGTCCGGTAGTTTTTCGTCTCTTCCAAGATACGTTCTGGTTTTGTTTCCCGGATTTATCTTAATGGCAAATATTGCCAACAGATTGCCAAAAATTGTAAAGTATGTATTGGCCGGCGTATCATTAGGAAGTTTAATTTTGGCTACGTCCATGTTTTCGCGCGGCTACTGGATATCATGAAGGAAAAACTGAAAAATAACAAAACAATCGCAGGCAGCTTGATAATGGTTGCAGGCAGCACCGCCATAAATGTTATTAACTATTTTTACCACTTAATAATGGGGCGTATTTTAGGCCCAAGTGAGTATGCTGTTCTTGCCAGTATGTTTTCTCTTTATTATTTGATTGCAATCGTACCTCAATCGGCGGGTGTGGGCATAGTTAAGTTTTCCTCCGAGAGTAAGGACAAAAAGGAATTGGCGCTGTTATACGGAAGTCTAAAAAAGATTATAAACAATCTGGCAATTTATATGTCAATAATTCTTGTTTTATTGAGTCCCGTTATTAATAATTTTTTGCACCTTGGCAATTTTTGGATAGTTGTTTTACTGGCCCCTATTTTATATTTCAGTTTAAACACCATGCTCAACCAATCCATAATGCAGGGAATTCTTCGTTTCGGGGCATATGTAAATATAAATTTAGTTGCATCCTTGGGTAAACTCATAATCGGAGTATTATTGGTTTTGGCTGGTTTTGCCGCTTTTGGTGCAATCGGAGGCCTTGCCTTGGCAACGGCTCTTACTTATTTGTTTTCGCGTATATATATAAAACAGGAAGTTGTAGAACCAAAATCGGGCCGGGACTTAAAAGATTTTTTAAATTTTTCTGCACCAGCCCTTGTGCAAGCCCTTGCGTTTACGGCCTTCTTTTCACTGGATTTAATATTGGTAAAACATTTTTTTCCTCCGCATGACGCGGGCCTTTATGCCGCCCTTTCTACTTTGGGTAAAATAATATTTTTTGCGGCAAGCCCTGTCAGCATGGTTATGTTTCCTTTGGTTTCGGGAAAAAAAGCAAAAGGAGAATCTTTTAAACAAGTGTTTTATTTAACATTCACGGCAACGGCGCTTTTATCTATTTTTGTTGTGGGTACATACTATTTTTTACCCGATATAGCTATAGGTCTTTTGTACGGCGAGGAATATTTATCCGCCGCAAGCGAGCTCTTTTGGATGGGCCTATTTTTGTCGTTTTATACTCTGGACTATTATTTGGCGAATTTTATGCTATCAATAGGGAAGACTAAATCGGTGATATTGCCGGCCTTAATTTTAATTTTTCAGATTAGTGGGATTTTTTTGTGGCACCAAAGCTTGCTTCAGGTTATTCAAGTGTCGCTTATTGCAATGCTCGTTTTGTTTGTCGGGCAAGTATTATACTTAATGAGTTTTACGTATTTTAAAAATGGCAAAAGATAAACAAATTATTTCCATAGTAGTACCTGCTTACAAACAGGAAAAAACCATAAAACGGGATTTGGAAAATATTATATCTGTTTTAGACGAAGGTTTACCTGCTATTTATGACTATGAAATTATTTGTGTGGTTGACGGGCAGCTGGATAAAACCGAAACTGAAGCAAAAAAAGTAAGATCAAAAAAACTCAAAGTTAAAAGCTACGGCGACAATCATGGTAAAGGGTATGCGGTGCGGACAGGGATGAAATACGCAAAGGGTGAGCTAATTTCGTTTTTAGATGCGGGCATGGACATAAGCCCTAAAGGCATTATGATGCTGATGGCTCATATGGAGTGGTATAAGGCCGATATCGTTGTCGGGTCCAAAAGGCACCCCGTTTCGCGCGTGAATTACCCTTTTAAAAGAAAACTGTACAGTATGGGGTACCATTTACTGATACGTATTTTTTTTAGTTTACCCTTAAGCGATACCCAAAGCGGGATAAAAATATTTAAACGAGAAGTGGTTGATGCGATTTTGCCCAGGCTTTTGGTAAAAGACTATGCGATGGACATAGAAATGCTGGCGGTTGCGAAATACTTGGGTTTTGACCGGATTTATGAAGCCCCTATTGAAGTCACTTTTAATAAAGCCACAAGCGCCATTTCCTGGAAAACCGTTTATAAAATGCTTTGGGATACATTGGCTGTATTTTATAGGCTAAGAATTAAACATTATTACGATGAAAAAAATAAAAAAAATTGGCTTACTTTTAACCCATGAATATTTTATGTTTCTCCTGGCGTGATCCGAAACACCCTTTGGCTGGCGGCGCCGAGCAAGTCATGCACGAGCATATGAAGGGATGGATTGAGGCCGGACATAAAGTGACTCTTTTTTCTTCAAGTTTTAAGGGTGCAAAAAAGGAGACCATAGACGGCGTTCGTATAATAAGACATGGCGGACAGCTGCTTGGTGTTCATGTATCTGCCTTTTTTTGGTATTTGTTTTTCAAAAAAGAGAAATACGACTTGGTGGTTGATCAATTTCACTTTATACCGTTTTTTACACCACTCTACATTCGTGTACCTAAGATCGCGGTTATCCAAGAAGTAGCCAAAGACCTGTGGTTCAGGCAACCTCTACCGCCTGTTTTGAGACAAATTGTGGGAACACTTGGATACATAATTGAGCCTTTTATTTTTACTTTCTATAAAAAAGTACCATTTATCACAGGTTCAGATTCGGCTAAAAAAGATTTATTAAAAATGGGAATACAGGCGCGAAACATTCATGTCATTTCGCATGGAGTCATTATCAAAAAGCCCAGAAAAATGCCTTCAAAAGAAAAAATTCCAACGATTACTTTTTTAGGAGCAATTACTCCGGATAAAGGAATTTTTGATGTGCTTGAGGTTTTTAACATTTTAAAAGATAAAGGAAATTATAAATTTTGGATAATTGGGAAGGGTGAAGGCAAATATTTGCAGCTTCTGAAGCGCGCTGAACGCGAGTTTAAAGGAAGGCTTGTTTATTGGGGGTTTGTTTCCAATGAAGAAAAATTCAAACTTTTGGCAAAATCGCACATTTTAATTAATCCCTCGGTGCGAGAAGGCTGGGGGCTGGTAAATATAGAGGCCAATGCCATGGGCACACCGGTTGTTGCTTACAAATCCCCGGGGCTTGTTGATTCGGTTACAAAAAAAACTGGGGTTATTGTCCCCGAAAACACCCCACAAGCCATGGCTCATGATATTTCTGAGCTTTTAAAGCAGCCGGAAAAGCTAAAAGCTTTAGCAAAAAATGCGGTCTTGTGGAGCAAGCTCTTTAGCTGGGAGGAAAGTAGAAAAAAAAGCCTGACGCTTATAGAAAAAATTCATGCAAAAAAACAGAGTAGCACTAATCTTAAAAAACATACATCCAGTAACCCCCTGCAGCGTTTTTTGATAAAAAGATTGCAGGATGCAGTTGCGCGTGAGATTATAGACCTTAAACCTAAAAGCCTGGTGTCGGTAGGGTGCGGTGAAGGGTTTGATTTAAAGCATATCTTAAGCGTTTATGAGCCTAAAAAAACTGTTGGAGTGGACTTAAGCAAATCCGCGCTAATTTATGCAAAAAAACAGTTACCAAAAGTTGAGTTTATCCAGGCGGATGCCACCAAATTGCCATTTAAAGACAAAGAGTTTGATTTAGTTATTGCCCTTGAAATTCTTGAACATATCCCCGCTTATGGCAAAGCTTTAGATGAACTTAAACGAATTGGCAAAAATAATATCATTATCACTGTTCCCTGGGAACCTAGCTTTAGTATCGTAAGCTTACTCCGAGGCAAGTATGTAAAAAGATTAGGCAGACATCCTGAGCATGTAAATGCCTGGAATAAAAAGTCTTTTGCTAAGGCAATTGCCGGCCACGGCTTTAAAATCAAAAAACACAAAATTATCTTTCCCTGGCAGATGTTATTGGTGCATAAATGACACTAATAAAAAAACATTTTTTCTTATTTACTTTAATTGTTTTTGCGGTAATTGGAGTTTTTGGCGTAGATGATTATGGCTTATCAGTAGATGAGGCAGGACAACGTAACAGAAGAATTTTTCAAGCAGGATTATATTTTGATCTCCTTGGTCTTACAGATTACGCCCCAAGAAGTGCATACGAATACGACGAGCAAATTGATATTAAGAATCTATACTATGGAACTGCGGCTCAATACCCATTATTTTTGCTGGAATATTTACCCCATGAGATGGGACATGAAACACTATTTTACTGGAGATTAGTACACTTATATCTTCATGCTCTGTTTTTAGTATCAGCCTATTGCTTCTATAAACTACTAGGCTTAATTGGCATAAAAGATAAAATAAGCGTTTTTGTATCGATTTTATATTTGCTGTACCCCAGAATTTATGCACATTCTTTTTATAACATAAAAGATACGCTATTTTTATCTTTATTTGTTATTGCTACTTACTTAATGTTTTCTTATGATAAAAAACCCAGCAAGAGACGACTTTTTGCTTTTTCTATATTTACAGCACTTGCCATAAATACTCGGGTTATGGGTGTGCTTATTCCCGTATTTTATGTTTTGTGGACAGCTGTTAAGCCGATAGATATAAGAAAAAAATTATTATTAATATTGCGTTACGGCGTGTTGGTGCTTTTGTTGCTGCATATTATCTGGCCGCTTCTTTGGTATCAACCTCTAGTTGGAATATTTAATGCTTTTATAAAGTTTAGTAAATATGACGATTGGAATAGTAGGATAATCTTTAACGGAAATTTGATAAAAGGATCTGAATTGCCGTTTTATTATATTCCTGTTTGGATTGCGATATCATCACCGCTTAATTATTTAGCAGGTTGGTTAGGGGGATTGTTGACCACAATTATCTTGGTTATAAAGTATAAAAGAGCTTATAATATTTTTCCTTTATTTGTAATTATTGTCTCGTATGTTGCGATTATTGTATTTAATTCAACTCTTTATGGAGACTGGCGACATGTTTACTTTATCTACCCCAGCCTTATGCTGCTTTACGCTTTTTTGCTCCAGGAAATATATAAGTATTCAAGTAAATTATTTTATGTTTCTATATTAGCCTTATTTTTGTCATTTTCTATTCAATTGAGGTGGATGATAACTTACCACCCCAATCATTATGTGTATTTTAATGTTTTTGCTGGTGATTGGGATGAAAAGTGGGACCGTGATTATTGGAGGGTTTCGCTAAAACCTACACTTGAAGCGCTGGTTGATTTAGAAAAACCCAAAGGCGAAGAAAAGCTAAAAATTTACAAGGACCATTTGGTTTATATGAATAGTTGGGTTTTACCGCCACGCAAGCAGCTTTATCTTAGCTTTGTAGATGATAAAAACGAAGCAGATTATATTTTTTATGATTATAGATTTAAAACAGGCTCCCCCCATAAAATCATAGAAAATAATTTCATAAATTATTTGAATTATGAAGTTGAGGGTAAAGTAATTATGAGCGTATATAAAAAAATAGATGATAAGAAATAAAATATTTTTGATACCGCCTTTAATATTTATTTTTTTAGGTCTTTTTACCCTATTTCATTATGGGGTTAATTGGGACAGCGCCAAGCATTATAGAAAAGGGCAGGCATATCTTCATTATATTTTGACTGGAGAGGAGACTTACGAAAGCTTACCGGATTATCCAAGTTTAAATCCTGAAATAGGCCCGGGTCCACAAGACTGGGAGCCCTATGAAGCCGGGCAAGGCAGGACCCATGAGGAAGCCGTTTGGGAGGGCTGGTCGGGAAGAAAAAGAAGTTTTTACCAGACAGATGGCATAGCGTATAAAAATATGGTTGAGGACGAGTTGGATGGTTTTAGCCATCCGGCTGGAAACGATTTGTCCGCTGCAATCACGAACTATATTTTTTACCAAAAATTGGGAATCCTAGGCGATTACCAAGCTCATAATTTGTTTATAGTACTTATTAGTTTTGCATCAGTCCTCATTGTGAGTTATTTTGCCTACCACGAATTTGGTGTTGTAGCCTCTGTTTTGGCTGGATTTTTTTATGGCTTTTACCCTTTGTTTTTTGCCGAATCTCATTTTAATATCAAAGATCCGGTTATTACCGCTTATATAACCCTCACAATTATTACTTTTTATTATGCGCTGAAGAGTAAAAGTTATAAATTATTGTTTGTTGCATCAGCGTTTGCCGGTCTGGGGCTTTCAACTAAATTGAATATTATTTTTTCACCGGTCATTATTGGACCCTGGCTTTTGCTTTATTTAATTAAAGAGCGCAGAAATATACGAAAACATTTAAAGTTTTATTTAAGTTTTATTTTAGTGCCAATTATTGCATTTGCTGTATTTGTTTTAACCTGGCCATATCTTTGGCACGATGTTTTGGCGGGAACCGCGGAGATGCTTCTTTACTACTTGGATATTGGTGTTGGCGGCAGCAATTTAGTATATGAGCCATATATTTATCTCGGAATAAACTTTTATCCAATATATTTTATTTTGGCTACAACTCCGATCTCAATGCTTCTACTTTTTATAATCGGTACGGCTGCTTCGATTTGTCAAATTGTTAGAAAACATGAGTTTGTTTATGTTTTAGTCTTAACTTGGTTTGCTCTGCCAATTTTAAGAGTCAGTACACCTGAGGCCACTATCTATGGCGGAGTCAGGCAAATCATGGAATATGTTCCGGCCATGGCGCTTTTGGCTGCAATTGGCGGACAAGTTTTATATAAAAAATTTGAAAACAAAAAGGCAGCCTCGTTATTGCTTGCTGTGTTAGTCGGGATTATGAGTTGGGAAATGATTATTATCCACCCCAACCAAAATGTTTACTTTAACCAGCTCGTTGGAGGGCTATCCGGGGCTGCTTCCAAAAATATTCCTTACTGGGGAAATTCTTTTGGCAACGCCTATTTGCAAGGCATTGAATGGCTTAATCAAAATGCCGAGCCAAATGCAAAAGTAGCAAACGTGCTTTTTTCTTCCAGCGAGCTTCCTTTTCAAAAACTGCGCTCAGATATAAGTTTAAGCAATAATTACTGGTCCGGAACGGATATGAAAGGTGAATATATAATGGAGCTTTTCGGAGACGAGGACCCTTTCAAAAAATACAAATACCGATACGCCGAGGTTTATCTAAAACCCGTATATGAACTAAAAGTCCAAAGTCAGCCAATTTTAAAAATCTGGAAAAATGACCCGCAATATTTAAATATTGACTTTAGAAAATATAATAAACTTGAAAATAAAATCATACTTGAAAACAATAAAAATACAGGTGGTAATTGGTTGCTTACTATAGATCTTGAAAAAAGAAATATATAGGGTCTTTGATTTGGAAAAAAGAAAAAGAATGTACGTTGCAATATTTAGAAAATATTGTTTATACCTCTCTTGATGGAAAAAATTGGGCCAGGCTTCCAGACTTTTTTGGTGCGGAAAGTGAAGGTGAAATAGTAATAAATCTGGCGCATATTAATACGCGTTTTATCAGAATAGATCTAAATCAAAGCAATTCTTGTTTAGTAGAAGGAAAAGAAATTGAAGTGTGGGGGCTAGAGTAAAGACTCAATATATTTTTCAGTGGAGTTTTTGCTCCTTGAATGGATAATAAGCTCGGATACAAGGCCTGTAGATACAAGCTGTACCCCAACAATCATCAAAAGTATTCCCAGATAAAGCAAGGGGTGCCTGTTTTGGATACTGCCTGTCGTTAGCCTAAGATAAGTTATATATAATCCAATAATAAATCCTCCGTTAAAAAGCCCCAGACCGATGGAGCCAAAAAAATGCCCCGGGCGGTTTTTAAAAGAAGTCAAAAAGACCACGGTCATAAGATCAAGAGCGCCTTTGATAAACCTGTCCCAGCTGTATTTTGACTTGCCGTATTTTCGGGCGCGGTGCTCAACCGGAATTTCAGTAATTTTAAAGTTTTGTTTAGCTACAAAAATGGGAATAAAGCGGTAGAGTTCGCCGTAAATGTTTAAGTTTTGTACCACCTTTCTTTTATAAGCCTTATAGCCGCAGTTTATGTCGTGTATAGTAACCCCGGTTAGGGCGCGTGTTAAAAAGTTGATTACGCGCGAAGGGACAACTTTTGTTGGTGGGTCGTGGCGTACTTTTTTCCAGCCGGACACCAAATCGTATCCTTCATTGATTTTGTCCAAAAAATTGGGGATTTCCTTGGGGTCGTCCTGAAGATCTGCATCCATGGTAATGACAATATTGCCCAAAGCTTTCTCAAACCCTACAGACAAGGCTACTGCCTTGCCAAAATTACCCCTGAGTTTAATGCCTTTTGTATTTTTGTCTTTGTTTGCAATTGTTTTTATGTTTTTAAATGTATTGTCCGTGGAGCCATCGTCAATAAAAATAATTTCGTACGGTTTTTTAAGTTTTTTTAAGACAAAGCTTAGCTCGTTATAAAGCTTTTGGATGGAGCGCTCCTCGTCTTTGGCGGGGATGATAACGCTTATTTCAGGATTATTCATTACTATATTATACTTGATTGGTGATTAGTTTTATTATAACCACAAAAAACAACGAAAAAACCCTGGGAAAACTATTGGAAAGTGTAAAATCGCAAACCTATAAAAACTGGGAAATAATTGTTGTGGACAATAATTCCACAGATGGCACAAAGGCGGTTGCCAAAAAATATACGGATAAGGTATTTAATAAAGGGCCTGAGCGATCAGCCCAGCGTAACTTTGGTGTCAAAAAGGCCAAAGGAAAATATGTGATGATTTTGGATTCAGATATGGTTTTAGGTAATGATGTGGCTTATGATTGTGTGCAAACCATGAAAAGCAGTAGTTTTAAAGCCCTGGTCATACCGGAAAAAACCGTGGAGGATAGCTTTATCTCAAAAGTGCGGCGGTTTGAGAGGGAAATGTATGAGGGTGACGCCACAATTGAAGTAGCGCGTTTTTTTGAACGCAAAGTTTTTTTGGAGTTTGGCGGTTATGACACTAAACTTACCGGCCCGGAAGATTACGATTTGCCATACCGAATTAGTAAAAAATACAAAATCGGAAGAAGCAAGGAATATTTATATCATGACGAATCCGGCCTTACTTTAAAGCGGCTTTTACAAAAAAAATATTATTATGCAAGGCAGGGCGCCAGTTATGCCGCAAAGCACCCGGAGTTAGTAAAAACACAGGGGAATTTGCTATTCAGAAAAGCGTATATTAGAAATTGGAAAAAATTTGTTCGATCACCTCTTTTGGGTTTGAGTTTTATTTTTGTCCGAATACTTGAAACTATTGTGGCGACCGCCGGGTTTATTTCTGCTGTAGGTATAGGAGGGTTCATAAAAACCATTTTGCGATGATACTTATAACTACCCACGCCGTATTTGCTGAAAAAGGCGTTCCTCGCCATGGTACGGGGACTGCGCTTGGCAACTATTTTAAAAACCAAAAGGCAGACTATGTCTTTATGAGGCATGCCTTGTATGGTGAGGCAAAAAGCCAAGTGGAATATTTTCATAAGGGCAAAATTATAACCAGTAATTTGGGTTTTTCTGGTTTGCTATTGCCTTTGCGCCTGATTCAAGACCAGTTAATTAATTTCTTTTTTATCCTAAAATACCGTAAAAAAATAAATTTATACATAGGGATTGATCCTTTAAATGCGTTTGCCGGCATTGTAGCAAAAAAATTAAAAATAATAGATAAAGTTATTTTTTATACGGCGGATTATGCTCACCGGCGTTTTGCCAATGAATTTGTTAACAGCTTTTACCATATGCTTGATAGGTTTGTAGCAAGAAACGCAGATCAGGTATGGAATGTATCTTCACGCATACTTAAGGAACGCATACAACAAGGATTAGATCCAAAAAAACTTTATTTGGTACCCAATACTCCGGAATTTAGTAAAACCAAAAGACTACCGCTTACAAAAATTAATAAACATGATTTGGTAATTGTAAGTAATATCACCAACGCCATAAATTATATGCTTTTGATTAGGGCAGTTAAAAATTTAAAAGAAAAATACAGCGATATCCGGTTGATTATTATCGGAAGCGGCAATTACCAAAAATTTTTAGAAAAGGAAGTGGCGAGGCTTAAGCTAAAAAATACTATCGTTTTTAAAGGAAGTAAATCCCATGAAGAAGTGCTTTATATACTTTCAAAATGCGCTATAGGTGTGGCAATTTATACCAGAAATAACCCTTGGACAGAATTTGGGGACTCCTTAAAAGTCAGGGAATATTTGGCCTGTGGGTTGCCGGTTATCATGAATAATGTAGCAGCTACTACCGATGATGTTAAAAAGTATAAGGCGGGGATAATTTTGGATGAAAAAGGAGGCGGTTTTGCAAAAGCCGTTGATGAGCTGTTTAGCTCTCAAAGAAAGTATGCTTTCTATAGAAAAAACGCTGTTAAATTGGCAAAGAAATATGACTTCACAAAGGTTGTGGACCAAGCTTTTGCTAAAATAGCTTAAGATGGCAAAAAATGAGCCTTTGGTGTCTATATTAATCGTTAATTGGAACGGCAAGGTGCATTTGGAAACGTGTTTATTATCTCTTTCCAAAATTACTTATAAGAATACGGAAGTTGTGGTTGTGGACCAGGGCTCAAGCGATGGCAGTGTTGAATTTTTAAAAGAAAAATATAAAAAAGTAAAGGTCGTTAAGTTAAAAGAAAACGTTGGTTTTGCCCAAGGGAATAATATCGGGCTTAGTCAGACAAAAGGGGAATACGTGCTTCTTCTTAATAACGACACAAAAGTTGAGCCTAATTTTTTAGAGCCATTAGTCCAAGCTATGCAAAAAAAGGCAGTCGCCGTGGTACAACCCAAAATTTGCTTTTGGAATAAAAAAGAGATCCAAAGCGCGGGCTCTTTCATGACCACTACCGGCTTTTTATACCACCGCGGGTATGGGGCAAATATAAAAAAGTAC
This sequence comes from Candidatus Microgenomatus sp., assembly GCA_020724555.1. Taxonomy (GTDB): domain Bacteria; phylum Patescibacteriota; class Microgenomatia; order UBA8517; family UBA8517; genus DYGT01. The sequence goes on along the minus strand of DYGT01000004.1, from coordinate 3,987 downwards.
AATACCAAAGACGAAATATTTTCCGCCAACGGCGCGTGTATGTTAATTAAAAAAAAGGTTGCCGAGAATTTGGGGCTTTTTGACCAAAGATACTTTGCCTATTTTGAAGAAACGGATTTTTGCTGGCGGGTTTGGGTAAGCGGTTATAAAGTTATATACGAACCCCGTTCGGTGATTTACCACAAAGGCGGCGAAACGTCCAAAACCTTTGCAAATTCTTATGTACAATATTTGTCTTTCAGAAACCGCCTGAATGCAATTTTAAAAAATATAAGCTTCGGGTATTTACTTATAATTTTTCCCATTCACATTTGTTTGATGGTCATAAACGTAATTGCTTTTCTATTTAAAGGAAAATTTACACATGCGTATGGGGTGATTAAAGCCTTATCTTGGAATATAAAAAATTTGCCTGAAACTCTCAAAAAAAGAAATAACATTCAAAAAGCAAGAAAAGTAGGGGACCGAGCGTTGTTTGCTGCTTGTCTTAAAAATCCAAAATTAAGTTATTATTTTTATCTTTTTACCGGTTTAACAAAATATGAGAAAAATCTTTAAAAAACAGAAATTGTTGGAGGTTTTATTTATTGTTACTATTTCACTGACACCGCTTTTGTGGCTTAAAAACGGCGAAGTAATTATGGGGCACGATACCGGCTTTTTTCTGGACCCGTTAGCGCGGCTAAAGACCTATTTTTACGCTTGGATGCCGTATGAAGGTTTAGGCATGGATTACAGCTTGTACCGTGCGTTTTTAATTACTCTTTTTCCTCATGCCTTTTTTGGCTTCTTAACCGGGTCACTCGCTTGGGCACAACGCCTTACCTTTATTTTTTGGTTTTTTGTTATGGGTATCTCTATGTATGCTTTTGCCAAGTACTTGCTGCCAAAGAAAAAAGATTGGCCGTTTCGGTTAATTGCCAGTACCTATTATGTATATAATTTTTTTATTTTGCAGGCTTGGTTTATTGCCGAGCGGGCTAAGTTTTCCTTGTATGCGGCGCTTCCTTTGGTTTTAATGGTTCTTTTAAAGCCTACCAGGTGCGAGCTAGGGGTTTTGCCGGGAAGCATTTATTTTGCTTTAATTTTATTTTTTTTAAACGGCGGCGGGTCGCCTCCTTTGTATGGTTTTATTGTGGCAGCCTTGGCAGTTTATTATTTTTATTTTCTTGTTAAATCCATTATTACTAAAGATTTTGGCTTAATTAAAAGGTTGTCGCTTACTTATATCGCGTTTTTGGCGGCTTTTGTGATATTAAATTTTTACTGGATTTATCCCCAGTTTAAGTATTATTTATCTTCGTATTCGGCTGAGCTTGCTAGCCGCGGGGGGGTTAGCGGGCAAGTTGAGTGGCTCATTGAAACCAGCAAGCACACAAGCTGGTTTAATTTGCTGAGGCTTCAGGGTATTCCCTCTTGGTATGATAACCACCCCTATGCAGACTGGTTTATTAATAATACCTTATCCGCAGCCTTGAGTTTGTTTGTGCCGCTGGTGATACTTTTGGGCTTTTTAAAAAGCAGATTGTTGCTTCGAATTGACAACAAAAGCCGCGAGATCTTGATAATTTGTTTTCTGCTTTTGCCGGTAAGCCTGATCGCGTCCGCTGGTTCCCAACCTCCGTTTGGATCTTTGTATATCTTTGCAATTAAGTACATCCCCGGTTTTGCTATATTCAGAAATGCTTTTTATAAATTTGCCTCGGGTCTTTGGTTTTCTGAGATTTTGTTGTTTTCCTATTTTATAAATTATTTAATAGCCAAAACACGCTTTAAAAACATAATCGCGAGCGCCTTGATAATTGGCGTTTTGGCGTTTCATTACCCGTATTTTGGCCAAGACGTTTTTACTTTAGATGACCGTTTTTCCACAAAATTGGTGGTTCCTGATTATGTCTACCAAATGAGCGATTATGTAACAACAAAAACCCCTTTAGATACCCGGATTTTAATTTTGCCGCCAATTGATCCTAAAACTGGCGTAGATGCATATGAATGGGGTTTTTACAGTTTGGACAACCTTCCCAAAAGCGCGCTCACGCGTTCAATTATTACAAACATAAAAGATAGTTCCGGCCTTATGGATGATTTCTATAAAGCCATGGAGGATGGGGACAACGACCTGACTGTAAAAATCGCTCAGGTTTTGGGTATAAACAAAATTCTTTGGCGGGGAGATATTGTTTATCCTCACGACGTAAATATAGATAATGCCAAATTGATAACTTTTAAAAATAATCTTGATAATAATCAGTATTTTCAAAAAGAAGTTGAGTATGGCAAATGGGTTCTTTATGATTTTCAGAGGGGGAGCCACGTTTATGCAACGGCCGATGTGGTATCCACAAACGGAGAGGCGGCTTTTGTATTTAAAAAAGAAGAAACCGCGGGTAATGCGGCTTTCATTGGTCTGGAAAATTACGACCCTGCTTGGCAGAACCTGGTTATGCAGCCAGCCTGCTCGGGGTGTGATTTTAACCGTGGAATTGTGCCAAGCGAATACCTTTTTATCCCTGAGATTAAATATAATCCGGGCACTATTTTATACAAAACTAGCCGGATTTTAGAAAGTCAAAGGCTCAATCAGGCAACCACACCGCAGGGCAAAATAGACGCATTACTGGTGGGTGTGGCAAAACGTGTCGGTGAAATGCGCGATTTTGGGGTTAACCAAAAGATGGAGGATGAATTTGCTGGCAATATGGATCTCGTTGTGAAGAATTTTTCTAAGCTTTCCCATAATAATAAAATATTTTATAGCTTAAGGATCATTGATTATTTAAACCATCTGGAAAATTATTATGACGGCGCCGGCGATTACAAAAAATATTTTGAGCCGTGGGTTTGGAAAACCGAAAGTTACGAAAACATTAAAATGGTAGTTGATATCCCCTCAAAAAGTGTGTTTGAGATAATAGCAAAAGATTACACAAATCTTTATATAGACGAAAGAGAGATTGGAGATCAGAGAGTTGAGTTTGATCAGGGCTTACATAAACTCAGTGTCAAAAGAGAAAAGCCGGAAAATTTATTAAAAGAAACGGCGCTTAATGAATCATTTGAAAATAATTTTTTTTATCCTATAGGCGAAATAAACAAAAATCAGCCGTATTTGCTGGCCTTTAAATATAAAATAGAAAGCGACAAGCCTGTGTGGTTTAGTGTCGAGAACGGGTCTCGCTTTGAAGAGCTTAAGCTTTATAGCGACGGTGCCTGGCATGAATTTTCCCACCTTTTTAGCGCAAATGGGCCGTCCGGAATTAATATTTTTTCTAAAAATGAAAATGGCGGGATTAAGCTTAATATCACGGATATGTATTTACACGCCTTTTCTTTACCTGAATTTTATTTTTATAAACAACGAGAGAAATCGGGCTACCCCAGCATAAATCTAGAATCAAGACAAATTTCCCCAGTTGAATATGAGTTGCTGGTGAGTGAGGACATTTCAGATGAATTTTTAATTGTTTTTAATGAAAATTTTAGTGACGGCTGGAAACTTGCTGGAATTGACGGCAAGCACACAAAAGTAAATGGTTTTGCCAATGGCTGGCTTGTGGATGGCATACCTCAAGGCAAATATAGGATATATTATGAGCCGCAAAAATATTACACAATCGGGATTTATGTCACTTTTGCTAGTTTATTAATAACCTCCTTTATAACCTACCGAAAGATTAAAAAGTAAACGGTGGTATATAATGTTTTTGATTAAATGAAATATTCGGTGGTAATTCCCGTTTTTAATGAAGAAGAAAACGTTGCCAAGCTTCATAGCGAACTAATGAAGGTTATGAAGGCGTTGAAGTCGGATTTTGAAATTATTTTTGTAAATGATGGCTCAACAGATGGGACGGAAAGAGTACTCAAGTCACTAAAACCAATAACAATTATCACTTTCAGAAAAAATTTCGGACAATCGGCGGCGCTTGACGCCGGAATTAAAGCTTCTAAAGGAGAATTAATAATTACCTTAGACGGCGATGG
>DYGT01000003.1 GCA_020724555.1 Candidatus Microgenomatus sp. | reverse complement strand
GTGGAGCACATCAAAAGTAACCTTGACCGCTTTGAGGTGTATATCGGAAAAGAGGGAAGCTTCAGCAAATACTTAAAACGTGTACCGGTGAGTCTTGTGGGGGAGGATGGAAGGGTAATTGTATCTGCCGATTCAGAAGGGGTGCAAACAGCCCAAGCCACATTTTTACCGGGTGAATATGAAGTGAAAGTGAGGGCTTTTGACAAATGGGGCAACCATTTTGATTCAAATGCAGCTCCTTTTACCCTTACCCAAACCCTTGTTTCTGTGGAAACAACACCAATACTTCCCGGCTTTTGGTTCCCCTTACAGATCAACCGGGCAAATGGAGTAAATACCGGCATCATCTCTTCCTTTAGGCCGGAAAGTGTGAGAGCAAGTTATACCACAACTACGCTCACTCCCACCATCACCGGTATTGCCTTTGCCGACTCCCTCATCAGCCTGACTGTGGTCAACAACCAAAACCCTGGGGAAGTGAAGACATTCACTGCAACCACAGGAGCTGACTCCACCTTTAGCCTGACACCCACCCTTTACCCTGACTCAACAGTCGCCATCACAGCTCAAAAGGCTGGGCTTTCCACTCAGATTATACCTTTTAAGATTATACTTGCAGCCGCCCAAAACGGGACAAACTCTGAATAAGTAGCTTCAGCCCCAACACCAAAAGCACATAATTGGAAAGACCAGTTCGCATTAATTTTTTGTATCGATGTATCGATACATCAATATAAGGGGGTATAATGGTAATGTAGCGTTGTTGCACAGGATCAGATACATATTCGACATTAAGTAACTATGACCCACTCCACTGGGGTAAGTATGAAATCTGAGTTTGTCTTGGGTAAAATCAAGAGGCCCAAGGAGGTGATGAACTTGATTTCCCATCTGAGAAGATTTGACCAAAGTTATCCCACACCCGGTGTGGGTAATATATAAGGCAATGGTATAAAGAAACGCAAGGAGACATCTCAAGTCCACTAAGCGAAGAATTAATCAACCAATACGCAAGTGCGAGTTGTGAGATAAAAGGACAACAAGGACTCCTTTCTGATTGGTATAGTTTGGTATAATCTCTTCATATTCATCTTAAACTGATTTTGTTTGCCGAATGGAGGTGAGTAAAATGAGTATTGAAAAAGAAGCGCTGCCAATAATTCCTAGTGAAGCTATAGTGCCTTTAGGTCAAGAAAAATTGGAACTCGAGCAAGTGGGCTTAAAAGAGTTATGTTCAAGCACTGACCTTATGGGTGCCAAAAGAGGAGGTAGAGAGCCGGGGGTGCATAAATGGGGAAGATAAGAAGAATTATAATATTAAAAGCAAGCTAAAACAAGGCATATATGCATTACACCTTAAATCGTGATTCGGTGATTTTTTTGGATTCTGATGCCCAAGAAGATTACAAAACAATAGCTTATGACTGGAAGAATGGTAAAATTTTAGAAATCTCCTCTCCTCTTTATCATGTTTTACAAGCCTTAGATGCTTCAGGCTCAGCTACAGAAGAAGATCTAGAAAAATGGATTAACACTTTTTCCGCGGACTTAGACTCTGTAAAAAAGGCAATTGCTAATTTGATAGAGAGAGAAATAATTATCAAACATGAACACTAATTTTACTTTTACTTTTTCGCCAAACATATCCTCATTTGGACAATTAAGCAAAGAGCTTAAAGATGTTGTTTTGCCGGCAAAGGTATTTATTGAAAATAACAAGATGGCCGTCTGGGGCTATTTTTCAAGCTACAGTTCCCAAATATCTGAAAATAGCTTAGCTGACGAGTTAGAAAAATACGGCTTTGAGCGGATGGCAAACAGCAACTGTGAATATTTTTTGTTTGTCTGGGACAAACAAGCCAAAAAACTAATGGTGGGACTTGATAATATAATGAGCTTTTCTTGCTACTTTACCGTTTTAGATAACCAAATTGTCTTTTCTTCAAGCTTTTCGGAAATTAAAAGCCTAGTTTCTTCTCATAAGCCATTAATAGCTGATTTGGATGGCATATTAACTTATGTAACAAATGGATTTCATGTCACTGAGCGGACTATTCTTGAGTCAGTAAAGCTGGTTCCTCCAGGTAGTGCGGTAGAATTTGTTTTTGAACCCCGTGTTTCGTATCAAATAAAGTCTCTTGTTGACATTGAAAGCTTTCTTTCTTCACTTCCCAGTGATGAATTTGGCGATGATAAAGAATTTGCAAAAGCTCTGGAGTCAGCCTTAACGGGTGCGGTGGCGCGCCGCCTCGAGAAAATTCCGCGAGGAACTCATATAGGTTGCGAAATATCAAGTGGTTTTGACTGCACCCTGGTTGCCTATATTATGGCCAAACTTATTGGTCCAGAAAATTTTTATTGTTATTCGTTTTATTTTCCAGAAGGTTATGGTACGGAAAGTTTGGCAATCATTCGCAAATTTGCCGATAGACATTCTCTGAGGTTAAGAGCCATAGAACTTGATCCAAAAGAAGGCTATAGCCGGGATTATTTCAGACTTTGGAAGGATGACGATCTTTTGCAGATGCACGCTGATTACTTCGGAGATTATATAAAATTATTAGAAAAATATGCTCCTCGTTTGCTTTTTACTGGCCAACATGGAGATGAAACTTATTCCATAAGGGAGTGGATATTGGCGGCCAAATATAGTCGCCAGATGAATTATTTTGATAATGTTAGATGGATGAAAAAGGATGACCAGGCTGTCCTTTACACACAAAAAGGGCTAGATCTGATACTGAATAGGGAAAGATTTAACAGTCGGGGAATGTACCCTGTGTTTTATTCAGATATCAATTTGGCAGAAACAGCATTAATAGATGAAGTCTATAGGGGTTTTGGAACTCGGCAGGTTTCCCCTTATTTGGACTTGCAGATGCTGTCGGTGGGAATGAGACGAGGTTTAAAAGAAAAAAGAGTCTGGGATGAGAAGCAGCTCTATTTTCGATATTTTGACCATATATTTATTCCTGAGATGTTCATCCCTAAAAAAGGAGGAACAGAGTTTGCTTTGGGTTTTCCTCGAAATCAAAAAGCTTTAATATCCTGGGTAATGAAGAACTCTGTTTTAGGCCAATATGGGCTGATAGATCCTAAAAAGATTATGCAGATGATGGATGATGAGAATAGCCCTCTTTACAAAGATGCGTTTGTGGCTTTAGCTTTCGAATACTTGGTGAGGGCAGATTGGTATTTGATTAAAAACAATATAAATCTGCCGATATAAGGCAAAAAACCTGCCCACCTCTTCGTTCAGTCTGTTGCATGGAAATCATACCACCGTTCGAGCCAATTTTGTAAAATACTCCTAATGTGGTATGTATATATCCCACACCTGGTGTGGGTAAGACATCTAATTTGATAATATAAACTGATAAATGACAGAAGTAGAAACTACGATGGAAAGACAGGAAGGTGAACCAACAGTTCATTATCTTGAACGTATGAGAGACGCCGGATATTTATTTCATGGTTCAGGCAACCCCAATAGAATGGAGGTTTTAGAGCCTCGCAAGGCCAATGACCCCAATATGGAATGGAACTCTGACACTGCGGTTTATGCTTCAAGTGAACCGGTGTGGTCTGCAATCTTTGCAGTGTATAAAGGGGAGTTTCCTTGGAGAACATCGGTGAGTACAGACGAAGAGGGGAGAATTAAACGCATGGTCGCTTATATGCCTGAGTCATATCGCCCACAAGCTGAGCAAGGGCGAGGGTATGTTTATGTTTTACCTGCAGAGACCTTTGAAAGGGAAAGTGAAAGAGGTATACAGTACAAATCTAAAACAGCAGTTAGGCCAATTGCTGCAGTAGAAGTAACACTGCAAGACTACTACGACATGGGTGGACAAGTGGAGTGGCTAAAAACCCCTGAAAAGCCACAATTTTTATATCATGCTTCCCCAAATAGAGACATTCAAGAGTTTGAGCCTCGTGCTCAGTCCGTTCGTGACCCTAAAGAAGGACCAGTGGTATTTGCAACGCCCAGTGAGGTCTATGCCTCAATGTTTATAGTTAGAACTGATGACACCTGGAGCGAAAAAGGGAGATTTAATGAAGTCTACTACACGGTTGTGAGTGACAGGCAAAGGTTTGAAAAGATGGATAAAGGGGGAAGCATATATGTATTGCCATCTGATACCTTTACAACTAATGAGACAAGAAGCATGGGAGCTGCCGAGTGGACAAGTAAAGAGCCGGTCAAGCCAGTGAGTAAGACAGACTATGAATCCGGGTTGGAGGCAATGTTGCAACATGGGGTACAAGTATATTTTGTAGATAAAGATATTTTTCAACAAATTAAAGATTCTAACGACCATGAATTTAGTATTCTACTTAAACAACAGTCGGAAAATGAAAAAAGGGGAGTAAATTTTATCCCCCTTAATAAGGAGGAGTAGAGTTATTGGTAATACTTCAATTTAACTCTTGACATGCGCCTTTTGCTGGTGTGAAAGTAAAAGGCAAGGGGGAAATGAAGAAAGTCCTTGCCATACTTGTCTTGTTGTTGGCTTTCTTTTTGTCCCCCAAAAGTGCATCAGCGGCAGAACCAATCAGAATTACAGGCTTTGATTACCCAAGAAACGAGTATCCTTTTTATAACCCGTTTGTATTTGAGGATTCGAATTATATAAGTCCGATAGTTGAAGAACTTAACAACCCCGACAATTTTGGTGGCGACAATGCAGTCGTTCCTTGTGGAGTAAATATCCTTCCTTTTGTTAATACTCTTACCCCTGGCTATTTGGTTAGTGGCAACCGGAGAAATGCGGATGTATTTATAGCGGGTACCATTTGGCCGGAGCTAAGTAGCTCTGAAGCACAGGAGCTAAAGAGCTTTCTTGATCATGGCGGGATAGTTTTTGTTAGTGGAGGCTTACCGTGGATGCCAAATGCAGATTATCATTCTTTCTTCGAGGTGCTTGGAGTTAATGATAGATTTTCAAATGAATATGATGAAACTGATTTCATGGGCACAAGCCACCAGCCAATAGACACGCCTATTACAAATGGGCCTTTTGGGAAAGTGGGAGAGCTCAGCCACTCACCTTTTAGAGTATTTAATCATTTTTCTCTATTGCCCGTGGCAAAAGGGTTTTTGGAAGGCGGGATAGTTACTATGGGGATAACGCTAGATGAGCCGGTAGGCCTAAGCGAAAATTACATGCTTTTTGAAAAGGACTTTGGAGACGGATACCTGTCGGTGGCTGGAACACCGATCTATCTTGATGATAACAAACCTGAAAATGTGAAATATTTTCTAAATTTAGTAGGCCATGCCTGTGGAGTACCTAGTGGTGGACAAGGGCCATTTTTGGATTTGCCTTGGGATTATGAGACAAAAGGGATGAGTTTTTCGACTGCGGCACTATCCATAAGCTCTTATTTTGACCACGAGTATCCATTGTTGAGTATAAACAATTTAAGTGAACCAACAGGAGCTAGTCCAACGGTAGTGAATTTTAGAGGAGTTAAAGATCTCTTTCCTTACACAAGGCATGATGGATATGACTGGGGAAGAGCAGCCCAGACCAAAGAAGGCACTCCTGTTTTGGCTGCTGCCGCGGGGGTAGCCAGCTTTAGAAACAGTTGCGCCTCATGTGGCAACGCCATTCTCATTGACCACGGGAATGGATTCCAAACTCGCTATTACCATCTAAAACCCGATGGGTTAATTCTTAACCAACCCGGGCAAACAATTGAGGTTAGTCAAGGCCAACAAATCGGCCTGGTTGGCCACACCGGGAATGTGAGGCCAGAAGGCGAAGCAGGTTCTCATATCCACTTTATGGTCGTACAAGACAAAAATAACGATGGTAACTTTGACGACAACATCCCGGACGGTTTAGTGGACCCCTTTGGCTGGCAATCCCACGAGCCTGACCCTTGGCCTAACTACTCATTTTTCTACAACGGCCAGGAGCGTACGGGAAATGTCAGCAATTATCTCTGGACCAAAGCCATCGCTAATTTATCTGAAGAATTCGACAGTAACGGAGCCTTCTTTAATCTGGAGCACTACAGCGTCAACTTTCCTCAAAACACTGTTAGCGGTACACACAAAGTCAACCTCAAAGCCACCGGGGGAATTCATATTCCCTATGAAACAGTTGGTTATCCGCTTGATATCACCATCATCGACGGCACAGGAAACCCCGTTACTTATTTTCCGACTCCATTTACGATAACCATTGACTTTAGCGGCTTTGACTTAAGCAGGCTTCTAAAAGATACACTTTCCATCTACTCCAGCTCAGATGGCATCACCTGGACAAAAGAAGATACTACTTTCGACTGGGAAAATAATACTGCCTCAGCTGATGTTAACCACGCAAGCTTCTTTGTCCTCGCAGGTGAGCGAGTCGACACCACTGCGCCGACTACTACCGCGATACTTTCAGGGGAAGAGGGCCAAGAAAACTGGTATAGAAGCAATGTTGAAATCTCGCTTGTTGCCGAAGACAACGCAGGTGGCCTGGGAGTCGAATACACCGCCTATAAGCTTGATGGCGAAGATTGGCAGGAGTATGTGGGGCCGATTATTGTAACCGAGGAAGGGGAACACAAAGTTGAATATTATTCCGTCGATAACGACGAGAATGCAGAAGAGGCAAAAACAGTCGTGTTTAATATTGACAAGCAAATCCCAGAAATTTCGATATTTTTTAACCCTGACTCACTTAAAGTAGAGGGGGTCGGGATTGACGAAAACAAGACCACATCCAGTTTTCAGAAGATGGGTTTTCTAAAGGCAAAGTACTCAACCACTGATAGTGCGGGAAACGAACTCACCCTGGAAGGGTCGTATTTCGACTTTCTAACAAACATAGCATTTTCAGTGTCAGGCATTAAATACAATTCAGAGGAATTTCCTCAAGAAAAGAACTGGTACAGCGCAGTATACAAAAAAGACCGGAGGACTAAAAAACTTTCTTCAATAAACCAAAGCTGGACGGGAAAAGAAGTGTTTGTAAATATTTTCTACCAAGCAAAGACAGATAAAAGCTATATTTATATAAAAGAAAACGGCCGGGTGACTACAAACACCAGCCAAGATGGTTTGGTTGTCTTGTATATAGAGACAGATAACGGTAATCTGAAGTATAGATATGAATAGAAAATATCAAAAAGGCATAGCTTCGGTAGTTGTGCCAGTTGTATTGGTTATTTTTGTGTTGGTCATGGGGGTTGTTTTATATTTTCAGCAGCAAGGCGTAGATATAAACACCCAGAAATCAACCGTTTCACAATCTTTTACTCCAGTTGAATATAGGGAAGAAATTCAAACTGTTAGACCGCAAGACATGAATTACACCATTGAAGTGCCTAGCTCATTTAACGTTGAGGAGAAAACACCATCTGTTATCTTATCTTCAGTGGGTAATGAAATAACAATAACTAGGAGTGGAACAAATTTTGACGACATAGATTCATACATCAGCAATTTAAGCGAAGAGAACAATTTCGTACTAGAAGCAAAAAAAGAAGATGTAGTTAACGGTCTCTCGGCTATATCTGGCTTTGTCGGTGAAAGAAAATCTTATTTTATTTACGCTGACGGTTGGGTTTATACATTATCAACCACATCTACCGACCTCTACTCAGATCTCGACCAAATCGCCAAATCTTTCAGGTATACTCCAAATCAAAAATAGACCGTAAATCCTGCAGTACAAAGCAGGTCAATCAGTGGATGTGGCGCTTATCAACCCTCCTGAAACTGATAAAAAAGGCAACAAGCGGGACTTTTCTCTCTGCAGCGCTCCGTACGAGGAAAATTTGGAGATAACAACTTGCCTTCGCGACTCAGCTTTTAAGCGAGTTTTTCAAAAAGCACCAATCGGCACCGAACTTGACATGGAAGGTCCGTTTGGTTCGTTCACCCTGCACAACGCCTTTATCGGTGTGTGCCCTCCACCAGAGCCATGGGGTCGGAATGCAACAGAGAAAACTGTTGGGTTTTGGTCAAACAATGCGCTGGTTTGGGGCACTGAGGGAGTTATTCCTGGCACTCAGACTTCGGTCTGCCCGTGGAGATAGTTCCCCTCTGACTATCCTCAAACTGTCGAAGAATGGCTGGAATTTATGAGTCGGGCAAGGCCTTTGTCTATAAGAGGCTAGTGCCAGTAGCCTTGGAGATGGATTTCTCAACGGGTAGAAAAAGTAGTCCGAAGTCTCTGATGTAGGATACCTCCATTCTTGCGTTCATAAAGGAAAGAATACCTAGTTTTTATTCACTAGGGGGTTGCGATCGCCTTGAGAACTCGCGCGGATATTAAATAGGCATGTTATAATAATTTTGTGAAGAAGGTTTTGCTTCTTGCGGCTTTGGGCTTGTGTTTGGTTTTGGCTTTTTATGTGTTCAACTCATATATCAGCCAAAAGCGGGCCCCAGATGTTAAGGTGCCATATGAGGCAACGATAACCGGGGAATATGCATGTCTTCCTCATCGTGATACAAGCGGTCCGGTTACTCTTGAGTGTGCTTTTGGAATAAAGACAGAATCAGGAGAATATTACGCGCTTGACTTAGGCGAAGGTGGTGACCCGAGCGGGGTGCGGATGGAAGAAAAGGTGACTTTAAATGGAACCATCACACCAATTGAATACTTAAATACTGATCACTGGCAGAAATATGAAACAGCAGGAATATTTTCCATTAAGAAAACCAACTCAAATTTAATTGAGATTTACTCGCCATTGGCAAACTCGCTAGTTACGAGCCCGTTAACCGTTAAAGGGCAAGCCAGAGGAAACTGGTTTTTTGAGGCAACTTTCCCGGTGGTCTTAGTTGATTGGGACGGAAAAATTATAGCCGAGGCGGAGGCTATGGCTAAATCAAACTGGATGAGCGAAGATTTTGTTCAATTTGAAGCGACACTTACATTTTCTGATCCTAGCTGGGAGGAAGATTTTAGTAAAAGAGGCACCCTAATTTTTAAGAAAAGTAATCCATCTGGGTTGCCTCAAAACGATAGCGCGTTTGAGCTCCCGGTTCTTTTTGCTCCTCTTTCCTCCACGCTAAACTACTAGCATTGCGGGAAGTATTTTTAAGGCAATCAAATACTCGAAACTACAGCATAAGTAGATACTTCTGGCGTGTGTATTAATAATCGTTCAGGCTGTTTTAACTCAGGCGACGCTGATAACTCTTAAATTTATAGTGGACAAGCTGTTTTTGCAGATTTCCCTTATTCGGACTTTGGTAAAACTGCTATCAGTAAAGGTAACTTTTGTCTTATATCCTTTTCTGGTTAGACCTCGCTCATCTTTTAGCCTGTGTACTATTGTTTGCAGTTTTTCCTCGTATATCATAGGTCATTACATCTTCAACTTTGTTTATCAGATTTTATCAATTTTTGATAGAATAGTCTTGACTTACCTATGTTACAAAAACTAAAAACATCTGCACTTTTGTCAAAAATTGGCGTTATTAGCTCTTACCTTTGGTTTGTAAGCACAGTTGCTTTTGTTTTGGTCATTTTTTATCTACAAAAGGCTTTACTGCTGACCCTTGTTATGGGCAAGGTTGCTCTGAACACGCCTATTTACTTCCTATGCTTTCCTCTCTTTTTGCTGGTTTATTCTTTTTCGGATTAACAGTTTTTGCGGGGTTTTTGAGAATGGTATTGAAAGCTGAAAAGTGGAAACCACCTCTGAACATTGGTTCGTGGAAGGTTGGATTTGCTACATTCTTAGTGGTGCTTATCTCTGGGGTTTATATTTTTGCCTCGTTCAGAGGTAATGCTGTTATGTGGGGTCAGAGTTATACAGGTAGTGATTTGTTAAATGCCGTTAATACACATAGAAAATCAGTTGGAATATCGGAAGTAAGGTTAAGTGAGGGTTTGTGCGACAACCTTGTTTCAAGATGGCAGGCTGTAAAAGAGGGAAGACAGCACGAGGGGTTTGAGAAATGGGTGGAGCAAGAAGGTATTCAGACAGAGTATGGCTATAAAGAGATTGCGGAGTTGTATATACATGCTCCAACACCCGCAGAGGCAATTGCTTTCTGGTCTGGTAGTCCAGGACACAAAACACAGTTGGAAAATCCCAAATGGACTGATGGATGTGCTTATGCTAACGAGGGATATGGTGTAGTGGTAATGAGTGTAAAATAGCTCAAAGGCAGTAAAAGCAAGTTTTCGTTGTTTTAACCCAATCTCGTCAAAGGCAATTTTCAGGTCGCTTAGGCTTAAATCAAACTCTAACTTATGGTTGCAGAACAAGTTCTTTAGGGGGAGCCAATTTTGACGAGAGGCGTAAAATGCTATCTTATCAAAGGGATTTATCCAGTCATATCGGACTTTTTTGCCCTCAAGCCGCAAGTCCTGAAGTGCCATCTTCAAAAGTAGCCGTTTTTCTTCTGGCTCAGAGCTTATAAACAATTCCTTAGCTCGTGAGGTTATCCCTACCTATTGCCAAATTTGCCGACAAATTCCTTATATTAGATATTTTGATATAATTCATCCATATGCAGATTGAGAGAAGACTCGATAGCCAAGCTGTTGAGGCGGCTGAATTTGCCAGAAAGAACGATAGAGTTATCGTTGCAGCTGAACTAGCTGCCTTAGGATTAGGTCTCACAAGTTCACCCTTAACGGACGAAGAAGTATCCAGATTGTCACAAAATCCCGAACAAAGAGCCGTATTGGCTTGTTTGGCAAGAATCCATGTTGACTCTCTAAAAACTGTTGCAAACCGAGCAAAATTACCACATCAGGCGCTTACGCCTCTCGAAAAAGCCACTAAAACAATAACGATTGTTTATCGAAATCCAGACTTACAAAGGGAACTTAGTGGAGTGGGTGAAGACCATAGAGGAAGAAAACATGATTTTTTTGCCGAGATGGCACGAGATGAAGCCAAGACACTGTTTGCAGCCTCCGTACTATATGGTCCGAAACAATCAAATAATCTTATTAAGCAAGGTGAACAAATTTTGGCTTCCACCTATAACTCTTTACCCGATAATCATCAAACTAAACCTTTAATAGGAATTGAGTTGCAACTTAGCAGGGCTGGTCGAGGCGATCGTATTGATAAACATGCCCTATTGGAAAATTTTGGCAGTTTAGTTGATTCTGATAAAGAAACTAATCCACATAGAGTAGCGACCGTTGCCTCATGGTTGGTGGCGTGGGGGGAAAGAATAAGAGACGATGAAATTCGCAGCCGGGGTTTGTCTGTTTTTTCTGAAATTATTAATCAGCATAAAGAGTGGCAGTTTATGACCGATAACGAAAGGCAAAAAATTGCAAAACAACAGACAAGAAGGCTTATCTTTAGGATATTGGCGCCGGTAACGACAAGCCCAGCAAGAAGAGAAGCCTTAAGAGCTAGGCTTGGTAGATAAGCCATTAGCCAGTATTTCACGTTCCCAAGTAGAAGGTAATAAATTTCCACTTAGAATTAGTGTCCTATTTTGTATAATGTATTCAAAAGGAGGTGAGTGTTTATGAAAGGTTATATAACAGACATTGAAGCAGAAACACAAGCGAACCGTCACTTCAGAAGAGTGCTGTATACGGGTAAACACAGCCAGTTGGTTCTAATGTCATTGGCACCAAAAGAGGATATAGGCGAGGAGATTCATCCGGACAATGATCAGTTTTTCCGTTTTGAATCGGGCGAGGGAAAATGCATTATTGACGACAATGAATATGAAGTCGGCGATGGAGTAGCTGTTGTAGTTCCCGCTGGGGCAAGACACAACATTATTAACACATCAGACAGTGAAAGACTTAATCTTTACACTATCTATAGCCCCGCACACCACAAAGACGGGATAGTAAGGGAAACAAAAGAGGAAGCCGAGAAAAATGAAGCCGAATTCGACGGAATAACGACAGAGTAGGGGCATGACACCTTTTTTGTTTATTTGAAAGAAAATCGTCACCTTCTTTGTATTAAAGGTAGAAAGGAGGTGAAAAACATGAACAAAGCAATTTTAGGACTTTCAACTTTAGCACTTGGAGCAGGAGTATTGTTTGCGAGCGTACCAAACGCACTGGCTTACAGAGGTGACCCCGGTGTTCAAGGACCCAACTGTACGCCCGAAAGACACGAAGCCATGACACAGGCCTTTGAGAATAAAGACTTTAACGCCTGGAAGGAGCAGATGCAAGGAAGGGGTAGAGTAAGCGAGGTGATTAACGAAGGAAACTTTGCCAGGTTTGCCGAAATGCACCAGCTAAGACTGGAAGGGAAAACCGATGAGGCTAACCAAATCAGAAATGAGCTGGGATTAGGCCTGGGAAACGGGGCAGGCAATGGCCAAGGTAAGGGTTACGGCAGAATGAGCCAATAAGGAGTTTTTCTAAAAGTTGAGACCCTGCTTTTAACTAAGTGGGGTTTCAGCTTTCGGCAATACTATAAAAAAAGTAAATATATAATTTGAACTACAATAAAGGTCATGCCAGACATTAAAAATATAACAGATGAACAGGTTGTCGAAATAGTCAGAACACAGAATAAAGAGACATACTCAGAAATCATCAATAGATATCAGGAAAAATTGGTTAGGTATGCATATTACTTAACGCAGGATAACGACAAAGCCG
Organism: Candidatus Microgenomatus sp.; assembly: GCA_020724555.1. Lineage (GTDB taxonomy): Bacteria > Patescibacteriota > Microgenomatia > UBA8517 > UBA8517 > DYGT01. The sequence continues at coordinate 88,794 of DYGT01000003.1, read as the reverse complement.
CCGATGTGGTTCAGGATACGTTTATTAAAGCTTATATCAATTTAAACGGTTTTAATGTTAAAAAAAAGTTTTCAAGTTGGATTTATCGAATCGCCCACAACGAGGCGATGAATGTCTTAAATAAAGACAAGAAACAATTGCCTTTAAACGAGAATATTGATTTTGACAGCAGTGTTAATCTAGAGGATGATTTTGTCAGAAAGGAATTGCAAATTCAAGCCCAGAACTGCCTAAAACAAATGCCGGTTCTCTATCGGGAACCATTGACACTTTATTTTCTAGAGGAAAAATCATACGAGGAAATCAGTGATATTTTAAGAATACCTATCGGTACAGTTGGTACCAGGATTAATCGGGCTAAAGTTTTAATGAAAAAGATATGTCAAAAAACAAAAAAATAAGACCAATCAAACCGAAAAAGACTGATTTTGAAAAAGAGGTCATGACTAAGATAAAAAGGGGTGAAATAACCATGAAACCCAAATGGTTTTTTGTCGTTGGTTCTTTGATGATGGGAGTAGGGCTAGTGGGTGTAAGTACTGTAGCAATATTTTTAGTCAACCTTACCATGTTTCTTTTACGGAAAAGAGGACCGGGACTGGGAAGGTTAGAACTGATGTTGGCCAGTTTTCCTTGGTGGGTGCCGATACTGGCGATAGTAAGTATAGCCGTCGGAATTTGGCTTTTGAAAAAGTATGACTTTTCCTACAAGAAGAATTTTTTGCTGATTATAGTTGCTTTTATTGTTTCAATTATCGTTGCTGCTTGGTTGATTGATTCTCTTGGCCTTAATGAGACTTGGTCGAGACGTGGCCCGATGAGAAGGTTTTATAACAGAATTCAAGAAAATTCCCAACTTAAAAGTTGGGAGATGAATTGAACGCTGATATGTCATCCTTGTTTAAATAGTGAAACCGCGAACTTAAGTCCGCGGAGGATGTCATCAGCAATTTGAGAGGCAGGATAATAATTTTCCCGAGGGCCGTGGCAACCACACCTTCCGCCTCCAATTGCGCCATCCACCCTCTACCTAAGGCTTGGGCGGGACAGGCATCCGAAAAAGCCTGTGCTATCTCAAGGAGATGAATTTCAGAAGAACATCAGGATTAGGGAGCATCCCCGAAAACCCTATCGGGCAGAATGTTTTTCGAACATCATTTATATTTGAAGCTTAATAAAAGTAATATCCGTCTGGCAATTTGACAGCGGCGCGTAAGTGCCGCAACATTTTGTGGACGGGTATACCATCGTTCGAGCTAATCTTTCAGTTTTAGAACCTTGCGGCTTTCTAAAAGGGATTGAAAGGTTGGCGTAGCAATATATTTACTTCTTGATATTTGTATATTTCTATAATATACTTTCTTTAGAATGAAATTACCTGCCCCGATATCTTTTGATTGGGATAAAGGTAACATAGATAAAAATTGGGTAAAACATAAAGTCTATTTTAGGGAAACAGAGGAAGTATTTTTTAATAAACCTTTGAAAATATTTCCTGACATAAAACACTTTGAGAACGAGAAAAGATTTGTGGCGCTTGGTGTTACAGATAAAAAGAGAAAACTAACAATTATTTTTACCATCAGGGAGAAGAAATTAAGAGTAATTTCAGCCAGTGATCAAAATAAAAAAAAGAAAGGGGGTTATATGAAAAAGTCTAAATCAATACCTAAATTTAGGAATGAAGATGAGGAAAGAAATTTCTGGGATAAAGCAGACATTGTCGATTATTTTGACATAGATAATCCAATAGAGTTAGATTTAACTAAACTCAAACCCTCAACAGAATCCATTTCTTTAAGGCTACCTGCTTATCTTTTGGCAAGGATTAAAGAAATTGCCAATTCCCGCGACGTTCCTTATCAATCTCTTATTAAAATCTTTTTGGCCGAAAGAGTAGAGAGGGAACTAAAAAATCCTTAAAATTCAGTCGTTTCTTTCGAATCGCACCCCGGAGCCAAAAAGGACAACTCAACAGAATTGCTTGATATTTCAACAAAAAGTTAACTTCTATTAATTCAGCAACCATCCTGCAGTTAAGTTTTATTTTAACTTTTGCTTTAATATTCTCCACAACTTAAACTATAATATAGTTATGGACAAAGAAGCATTGAGACAATTTTTAATTGACTCGAATAAGGCGGGCTACGCTGGTGGTAAGGAAAAACAGTGGATTAAAGAAGCTGATGGTTCAACCACAATCCCATTTGAGAAAGGTGCTTGGCGTTCCCGTGATAACTTTTTTGGCGGTGAGCCTTATGGAGGCAGAACTATTGTCTTTTATCAAGGCAAACCATATTGGATGATGGTTTATTATGGTCGTGTTGAGGAAGGTGTGGAAACAGACCCTGTTTATGCTGTTTTGAGAAATGCGCTTATGCAGATACCAGAAGATTATCCTTTTAGGGGACCGCAGGAGTATCAAGAGGGAGACTACACATATACCAATAACTGGCAAGGTGAGGTTGATAGATTTTCAGGCGAGGAACGAATTACTCAAGGAGACAAGCTAATTTATAAGGCAAATTACTTAGGCGGCTTAGTTGACCAAAGGAGGGGCGTGTAGAAAGTGAAGATAGAAAAGAAAGTTTGGCCTGAATATTTTGAGGCGATAGTTTCAGGAAAAAAGAAATACGAGTTAAGACTTGCTGATTGGAAGTGTAAAGAAGGAGACACCTTAGTTTTGCGTGAATGGAACCCAAGAATAAAAGAATACACAGGCAGGCGGGTTGAGAAAAGAGTGACTTATGTAGCCAAGTTTAAGCTGGATGATTTATTCTGGTCCAAAGAAGAGATTGAAAAGCATGGGATTCAAATTATTTCGCTAGAATAGCAGGTAGTACCTGTAATCTGAATAAATTCCCGATGTGCCCCACCTATCCCACACCCGGTGTGGGTAATTAACCTTTAACCGATCCTGGACCGGTGGTTTTTTCAAAAAAGTACTTAATGCCTTTGTAGTAATATTAAAATATGGATGGTGAAGGCACAGAAACTGCTCCAAAACAAGAAATGAGGTTTAATATGAGAGTCGACGACGCTAGACAACGCAAAGATGCCGCTCAGCAATTTGCGTTATCAGAAAGACTGAGAGCGGATAATGTGGATCTGGCTTTAGTTCAGGTTCATAAGTTTTTAGGTGAGTATAGCGGAAATAGTCCTCAAGACTTTAGTGTTCAGCTGGTTGATGGGAGGATTGGTGAAGGAACAATAAAAGGAAAAGTTATTGAACTTCAGTTACCGGGTAGAGAACAAACTATTTCTGAAACAAGTGTTTTTATAGAACCGTTGCTTAAGGATGTTTGGAATGAGGATAAAGATAAAGTTGCTGAGGAATTGTCGATAGCTTTAGCCGTTTCAACGGTATTACACGAAGGGATTCACGGGATGCTAGACAGCAGACCAGGTTCTAAGTTTGCATCTGACTTTGAAGCGACTACTGGTTTTCCAAACGAGCAAGGTAGAGCCTCTACTTTGTTAGATGAGGGTATTGCATACGCAGTCCAAGGTATCTATGCACCAGATATTGAACCCATTGGAAGTTTAGCCCCAGTTGCCAGAGATACAGATGAGCGTGAGGTGAGGCAAAGGAAATTATTGGGCGAAAAGCTAAGACCTGTAGTTCAGGAATACCTTAATAAAGGCAAGAGCATTGATGCGGATTTTTTTGAAAGAGCTAAACAAGCAATGGTTCAAATACAAACTTGAGCGGCGTAAGTGACGCAACATTTTGTGGGCGGGTATACCATCGTCCGAGCCAGTTAGTTCTTAATAAAAGTATGCTACTTTTGTTAAGGCCTGCTGCTTGTTTAGATGTAAGTATTATAGTTGCAAATATGGTGTTACATTATGGACAGATTGACAAGTAGAGTTTGGATTTATAGAGTGAAATTATGTCTTCGGTTGAGAGAGGGGTTTCTTTTAGAGGATATGCCGGGTTTGGTGAGTTGACAGTTGGTCATCGGGTAATTCGGGGAGTGAGTCAGGTAGATTTAAAGGAAAAGGCAGGTGGAAGTGAGTGGTGGGACCATTTGGTGAGGAGGCTTGAGAAATATACACAGTTGGGGGTTAATGGAAGGCTTGAGCGCCAGTGGGTGTTTAGAATGCCCTTTGTAATGTTGGATGAGGAAAGGCTGATTGTAATGAAAGAGGGGACGGAGCCGGTTGAGATTGGTGTTAACGGTACGTTTGTTGTTAATCTTAAGACAGGTGAACGGCGCGTGGAGTGTAGTGATGAAAAAATACGTGGGGAATTAACAGAGTGGGTTAAGGGTTGATAGATTTTCCGGATAGTCAGCAATTATTTTTTTTCAAGCATTTTTAGGATGGAGTCTTGGATATGGTTTCGTTTTTTGTAAAAAAAATAAAGCGTGGGAATGCCAATTATTGCAAGTATTATAATTTTGCCGATGCTTTCGGCACTTACTAGACCCTCTTTAAGCTGGGACATGCCATAGTACCCTATGTAACCAAAAATCATACTTCTTATCCACACGCCCACAAATGTAGATTGGATATAAGTTCGAAGGTTTAGCTTTATAAGTCCGCACACGGCAGCCACTGGCGCTCCGGAAAATATGGGAACAGCCCGCAAAAATATTAAAAGAACGTCATCGTGCCAGGTTTTATTAAATCTTTTACCAAAGCTTTCCACTTCTTTGTGGGTGATGCCTAAAAATTTTCCGAATTTTGATAAGATAACATCCTCGGCTTTATCGGCAAAGTAGTAAATAATATAAGCGCCAACAGTTTTGCCAACCGCCGCAAATAGTGATATTAGAATAATATATATAGCCGTCCGGCCTTGTTCTTGGGCAATTGAGCCCGCAGAAGTCATGATTAAAGGGGAGGGTATAGGGGCAAGAATTTCTTCAATAAATCCTCCGACAGAAGCATAAATTGATAAGGGGACTTTAGTTGATAGGTCGTGTAAAATTGCTAAAAATTGTTCCATAGATAGTCAGTATACAAGAATTTTAAGCCAACTTCACTGGGTTGTGTTAAAATGTTATTATCTTGGTGAACAATCCAGCTAGCATATCTGCCTTAAATAAAACAAAAGTGAGCAAAAAAGATATAATCTCTTATCTGGAATCACTTGATATTGCCAACAACCAAGTATTAAAAGTTCTGCAAAAAGAGCCAGCGTTACCCGGATATAAGAAATTGCCCTGGGTAAAAGAATCTAAAATAGATAAAAGAATAACCATAAAATTAAAAAGTAATAAAATACTTACATTGACAGAAACCCTTCGTTTAAAGGAAATTTTAAATTTAGCTTTAAATAAACTACGTAGGGGTCATAATGTAAAAGTTTTTCCACAAACGACAAAGGGTTTACAAACCTACATTGACAAGCTTTAATATATAAATTATTTAAATCAATTAATATTTCAATTAAGTCCCGTCTTCTGGGTATAGTGAATACTATTAGGTTGAAATATAATATTAGTAGTGTCTGTTGTTATTATCAAAGACAGGGTAACTCAAAAAGATATTAGAAAAGCCTCTGAAGAATATGGGGTTTATATCAAAGTTGTTGTTGATATCGAAAAGAATTTGCTTGCCGCCGGTGGTGAATGGCATGCTGACGCCGAAAAAATTTTAGTTGAAAAGGGGTCTAAACAAAAAAATCTTTGGGGAGGAGGGATAGATCTTAATGCTAAAAATATCGAGACAGTTGCGCTTATCAATTTACGCCCAAACCAAGGCAATAATAGTCAGGAGATTTTAGACGCTGAAATTCGGGAGAAATTCATTAAAATAGTTAAAGAAAAATTTAGATTATGAATAAAGATTTAGCCAATTTTTCAACTGATTTAAGAAGAGTCTCTTACTGGATTTATGAAGGAAAAATTGATTTGGCAAAGAGGTTTTTGAGACTCGCCAAAGGTAAATATAAATTAACCGGCAGAATTGGCCCCTACCCGGATATTTGGCAAGAAATCGAAAAAATTAACAACCTTGAAGGAGGAAATTACAGGTCTTCTGATCGTGCCGCAACAATAAGCTCCATTCTTCTCAACGAATCTTTAAAATAAGTTTTTTAACCTAACCCCTTTTGGGGTTTATTAAGCCACCTCCATTCCCTTATATGCTTGCCTAAGTATCCAGTTTGTCAGGGAAACGACAAAGCCGGCTCCAATTGCCCAGATAAAGCGGCTAATTCCAAATCCGCTCACATCCGCAATTCTGGCAATGATCCATATTCCCGCGCTTCCCGCCGCCCAATAATAGACAAACATATTTACTCTCCCGTTAACTTTAATATATTTCGTCCTGGCAAGCCCCCTTGCCAAAAAAAGGAGCGTCGTTAATAAAAATCCCGAAAATATTGCCGCCGTCGGAACGCAAAGCTCTGCGTTTCCCAGTTCAAATGCATCCGGGAAAAAGGAGTTTGCCAAAGACAATACTAAAAAGTTGACAACCCAGTAGCCGGTAAATTTTACGCCAAATTTTTTATCCACTTTTCTCACCTCCTTTACCTAAATTCAGATCTATTTTAAGGATAAACCCGTTAGCTAGTTTTTTAAAAGTGGCAATTTTTTAACTTTTGTGTTATACTAACTGGCATTGGCAGATCAAAGCAATAGATCTGCTTAATTTTTTAACATTTTTTGAATTCTGTGGATAGGTAAAGATACCCCATTTTTTATCAATATAAACACTGTATCTTTTCATCTTCAGTTAACGGCACTGGCCGGCTACATTCTTAAATAGATTATTTACTTAAGCAGTTTTATTGTTTTGATACTAATAAATTAGACATGTATAAAAACAAAAAGTATTCCCGAGGCAAAAATTTCAGCCGTTTTAGAAATAAAAGAGGAGGAGGAGGTTTTGGGGCAAGGAAAAAAATTCCCAATTATAACCCCATGATGTTTGTGAGAAAAGCTACTGATGAGACGCTTGAATTATATAGTTCAGTTAATAAATTTTCTGATTTTTCCTTAAACCCAGCTCTTTTGAAAAATATTGAACTAAAGGGTTATAGTACACCAACTGCGATACAGGATCAGGCAATAAGGCCACTGCTTGATGGTCGCGACGTAGTGGGAGTTGCCGATACAGGTACCGGAAAAACGGCTGCTTTTTTGCTTCCTCTAATTCAAAAAATGCTAGTAGACAACAAAGAACGGGTATTAATCGTACTGCCTACGCGCGAACTGGCCGTACAAGTAGAATCTGAATTCCGCGATCTTTCCAAAAATACTTATCTACGCTCAGCCGTATGCATTGGTGGAATTGGGATCGGCAGCCAAATTAATAAATTACAAAAAAATCCGAATTTAATAGTGGGCACCCCGGGAAGATTATTGGATTTGGAAGAGAGAAGAAAGATTAACTTTTCGGTTTTTAAAACTATTGTTTTGGATGAAGTTGACCGGATGCTTGATATGGGTTTTGTAAAAGACGTAAGCAAAATTGTTTCAAAATTATCCACCCCCAGGCAGTCTTTGTTTTTTTCTGCAACTTTGCCGAATGAGGCGCAAAAAATACTCAGGACTTTTACTCATAATCCGGTTTTTTTAACAATAAAAACTCAAGCTGTAGCAAATAATATAGATCAGGACATCGTCCGCTTAAACGGACGCGAAAAATTGCAGGTTTTAAATGAACTGCTACACGGGCGTGAATTTGAAAAAGTGCTTGTTTTTGGCCGTACCAAAAGAGGTATTGATAAGATAGCCAAAAATTTGGTGCAAAAACGGGTGACAGTTGCGGTAATCCATGGAAATAAATCACAAAGCCAGAGACAAAGGGCACTCGATCAGTTTAAAAATAATAAAGTAAAAGTGCTTTTGGCAACCGATATTGCTTCCCGCGGTTTGGATATTAGCGATGTCACCCATGTTGTTAATTACGATTTGCCCGAGTCTTATGAAGATTACATACACCGCATTGGTCGCACCGGCCGCGCCAACAAAAAAGGCAAAGCCTTAACTTTTGTGGACTGACGTGTTTTTTTAATTCCCCCCAAAAAAGTACTGGATTTGGTTTGCTATAATTTAAGTTTGAAACATATTCGAAAAATTAAATTTAAATATTTTATTGCAAGTATTTTTGTCTTGATATTGGCTGCAATGGGGGTATCGGCCGGTGCAGGTCGTGGCTTAAATGCCCCATCTAAAAAATTAAGCCAACAACAAGCTGTATTTTCTAAAACTCTCCCCACTCCTAAGCCGTTGCCAACCGCCGAGCCAATAAGTGTTCCTGCGCAAAAAACCTTAAGCGGCGGAGTGCAGGTGTTTCAAACATTTAATAATTGCGGACCGGCTTCTCTCGGTATGGCTTTGTCTTACTATGGCATTAATGAAGGCCAAGGAGTTTTGGGCAAAGCGCTTCGGCCATTTCAAAACCCTCAGGGTAATAACGATGATAAGTCGGTCACGGTTGCCGAGCTTGCCTTATATGCCCGCAATTTTAACCTGACAGCATATCACCGGCCCGGAGGAAACATTGAAATCTTGCAGAAATTAGTTACTCTCGACTTACCGGTAATTACCCGAACATGGTTAAGCTTAGGAGAGGACATCGGTCATTACCGCGTAGTGAAAGGTTTTAATAAAAACGAGAAAGTTATTATTCAGGATGATTCATTGCAGGGAGCCAATTTAGCTTTTAGCGAAGACGAATTTAACGCTTTGTGGCAGGCATTTAATTACGAGTTTTTGGTATTGGTGCCCGAAGAAAAAATATTACAGGTAGAGCAGGTTTTGGGCGAGCGTACAGATCAAAACAGTGCCTGGCAATTGGCTTTGGATTTGTCGCAGAATCAACTTGAAGACAATCCTCATGATATTTATGCCAGGTTTAACCAGGTTGTGGCGTATTACAAGCTTGGTTTATATCAAGAAGCGGTCGACAGTTTCGAACAAATTGAAGACTCTCTCCCTCCAAGAATGCTCTGGTACCAGATCGAGCCAATTTTGGCTTATTACAAACTAGGTGATTTCGACAAAGTAATGTTTATGGCCGAGAGCATTTTAAACAACTACAATCGCGCGTTTTCCGAGCTTTATTATCTAAGGGGGATAATACACCGCCAAAACGGACAAAATGAGCTGACACAGAACGCTTTTGAACTTGCAAATAAATTTAACAGCTCGAATTACTGGAAGGTTAATTTAGGAGATATTTATGAACAAAGATAAATTGCTTATTTTAATATTGCTATTTTTATTAGTTTCACTGGGGGGATTATTTGCCGCGCAAAGATTCGCAAAGCCCCAAGCACAAAAGGAAGTTATGGAGCGGGCCTACAGTATGGGTTTGTCTCAAGGTGAGGAAAAGCCGCCTTTTTGGGAAATGACTATTCCATACCTAAGAGAACGTAGCTACGAAAGCAGCCTTGGTGAGCTGTCGCAAGTATCACAAAACAAAAGTTACACCACATATTTGACCCACTATTTGTCCGACGGATTAAGGGTTAATGGGCTTTTGACTATACCTTTGGGCAAAATGCCGGAGGGTGGGTGGCCGGCGGTAATATTTATCCATGGTTATATCCCACCGTCTGAGTATTCAACACAAGAGCGCTATGAAGATTATGTGAATTATATTGCGAAAAACGGTTTTGTAGTTTTTAAAATAGACCTTCGTGGCCATGGAGAATCCGAGGGGGAGGCCCGTGGGGCCTATTATTCATCCGACTATGTAGTGGATACGCTAAATGCCAGAGCGGCTCTTGCTAAAAGCGATTTTGTCAATGGAGGCAAAATCGGACTTTGGGGCCATAGTATGGCAGGAAATATTATAATCCGAAGCCTTGCCGCCATGCCGGATATTCCGGCTGCTGTTGTCTGGGCGGGAGCGGTTTATACTTATGAAGACTTTCAAAGTTTGGGAATTAACGATAATTCTTACCGCCGGCCAGCCGATGATAATTCACCCGGAAGACAAAGAGTAAGGGAGCTGTTTGATACTCACGGCGAATTTAGGATGGAGAGTGAATTTTGGAAGCAAGTGACGCCTGTTGATTACCTAAAAGATTATAGTGGTGCTATTGCTATCCACCATGCAGCAGACGACGACGTAGTAAATATTGGTTATAGCCGTAATCTGGTAAAGCTTCTTGAGCAGTATGGCATTAAGCACGAATTTTTTGAATACCAAAGCGGGGGTCATAACATAAATGGCGCAAGTTTTTCTGTGGCCATAGAAAGAACGGTTGATTTTTACAAAAAATATTTGCAATAGTAATAACTGTTTGCAATAGTAAAAAAATTATTTTCCATAAAATATACTGGATTTTGTTTGTTTAAACGGTTAAAATATTCCATCTTTTAGATGTTAAGTGCTGATTTAATCCACCAAATTTTAGCAATTTTGACGGTTTTGGGACATGTAATTTTAATAATACTTTTGCTTAATTTTTTTCGCCCTCTTAAGCTCGGAAAATATAATTTTTCAAAAATCGTTTCCCAAAACGCGTACTTATTTGTTTTTATCATTTCTCTCATTGCCACTTTGGGAAGTTTGTATTATTCGGAAGTTGCTAAATTTACGCCATGCGAGCTTTGTTGGTATCAAAGAATTTTTATGTATCCCCAGACAATTTTATTTTTGCTAGCATTATATAAAGACCAAGCAATTATTCACCCATATTCTTTGGGTCTTTCGGCAATCGGCGGCAGCATTTCTTTGTATCATTATTTATTGCAAATGAAGGTTGTGGATATATCGGTTTGCCCTGTGGTTGGTTATTCCGTTTCCTGCAGCGACAGTTTCGTAAAAGAGTTTGGCTATATTACTATTCCCATGATGGCTTTGACCGCTTTTTCCCTCATGATTATGTTTTTGACGACATACATAAAAGAGACTAAAAATTAAAGCAGGGTAATATAAATAATAATATGCAAAATTCATTATTGTATTTAATTGGTCTTTCGCTGCTGGGCAGTGTGGCGGGGCTTATCGGAGGGTTAGTGTACTTTTTACCTGATAAATTGAGCACTTTTATTTGCCGCTATTCTATTCCTTTTGCCAGCGGGGTGCTTCTAACAGTATCTTTGCTTAATCTTATGCCCGAGTCTTACCATTTGCTTGATGAGAACGCCTTTACCGTTGTTTTAATAGCTTTTTTGGCATCTTTTATCTTTGAGGAGGGGTTCACTAAATTACATCATCATGGGCACAGAAACGAGCAGGAAATTACTTCGGGGACAATACCCTTGGTCTTGGTGGGCGATACCATTCACAATTTTATTGATGGAGTGTCAATCGCAGCAGCTTTTTTGCTGGAGCCATCGTTGGGGTTTGTGGTTTCTATTTCCTCTTTTTTACATGAGACTCCGCATGAAATTGGTGATTTTGGTGTTTTTTTGGCGGGTGGTTACAACAAGCTTCAAACTTTGGCCATAAACGCCTTGTCGGCTTCTTTTACTATAGTTGGCGCTTTATACGTGTTTTATCTAGGACAAAACAATCAGGATTTGATTGGTATATTACTGGCGGTTTCCGCCGGAATGTTTTTGTATTTGGCAGCAGGAGATTTTTTGCCCAAAGATGCAGGTGACAAAAAAGACGCAGCCTTTAAAATTGCAGCACTTCTTTTAGGAGTAATACTTATGTATTTGGTGAATATCACTGGCGCTCATGCCCACTGAATTTGAGACTGTTTGAAAGAATATAAATTATAAAATGCGGTATATGAAAGAAAGAACAGTTGAAGAAATTTATACCCAGGCAGGTGAATTGGAAATTGAAGAATTAGCTTCGCCAAAACCCAAAAGAACTTCACAAGAAAAAGAGGAACCCTTAGACGTAGATGCTCTTGAAGACGAGATTGGAATAACCTATGGCACCAATCCCCAAAAACCTGCTTCCCCTTCCCAAGAGTAATTAGTTTTTAAGCTTGCCTTGTAAGAATTTGTATTCCTTCGTATACTATACGCAATTTAATGAAATCGATGATAAAAGAATTTAAAAAGTTTATCCTTCGCGGAAACCTGGTAGATCTTGCCATTGGTTTTACGGTTGGAGCCGCTTTTAGTACCGTTGCCCGGTCTTTGGTGAACGATATCCTTATGCCCCCCATTGGGTATTTAATGGGAAAAACCGATTTTTCCAATTTAATGTTTGTCCTAAAAGAAGGGTCAGTTCCTCCTCCCTACAGCAGCCCTGAGCAGGCACAATCTGTAGGTGCAATAACCATAAATTGGGGGCTGTTTGTAAATAATGTTTTGGCTTTGTTAATTGTTGCCCTGTCTATGTTTTTGGTGATAAAAGCCTTTAACAGATTAGAAGGGCAAATCGGCCAGATTTCCGGTAAAAAAGAAACAGATAAACCGGAAGAGCCAAGCAGTAAAAAATGCCCCTATTGTTTATCTAATATCCCTTACCGCGCAACCCGTTGCCCGGAGTGTACCTCCAAGCTCAAAAGTGTTTAATTAACAACACTCCTCCTTTAAATTTTGTTTAATGTGTGCTTAGATTCTTTGCCTTTGAATAAAGTCTGGGTGTAAGATACGCTTTAAAGGCATGCAGCTAATCGTTGACCTCCATCTTCATTCCCATTACTCACGCGCTACGAGCCGCGACATGAATTTGGAATCAGCATATCGCTATGGAAAGCTTAAAGGCATTAATATCATTGGTACAGGTGATTTTACTCACCCCGCTTGGTTTAGTGAGATTCGGGAGAAACTGGAGCCGGCCGAAGAAGGGCTTTTTAAATTAAAAAAACAAATTGCTGACAAAATAGACAGTGAGCTTCCGGCATCGGTGCGAAACAATATCATGCGTTTTATCCTGACCGTTGAGATAAGCAATATTTATAAGCGCCACGACAAAACCCGCAGACTGCATAACGTAATAGTTGCCTCAAGTTTTAGTGCCGTTTCTTATCTAAATGAAAAATTAAATGTAATCGGCAATCTAAAGTCAGACGGCCGTCCCATTTTGGGGCTTGATAGCTACGACCTTTTGAAAATTAGCCTGGATTCTGATCCTGACACTTTGTTTTTTCCGGCACACATTTGGACTCCGTGGTTTGCCATGTTTGGCAGCAAAAGCGGATTTGACAGTGTTGAGGAAGCTTTCGGAGACCTGGCAAATAAGATCGTGGCTGTGGAAACCGGATTGTCATCAGATCCTTTTATGAATTGGCGGATAGCGGATTTAGACGGGCGAACCTTGGTTTCAAATTCAGATGCACATTCGCCGCGAAAACTTGGGCGGGAGGCAAATCTAATAAATGCAGAATTAAATTATAAAGATATTATAGGCGCAATTCGGACAAACGACGATCGTTTTGTTGGCACAATTGAGTTTTATCCTGAAGAGGGCAAGTACCACTTTAGTGGCCACCAAAAATGTGGGATTTCTTTGAGTGCGAAAAAGGCCAAAGATTTAAAGTTTATTTGCCCTAAATGTGGGAAAAAATTAGTCCTTGGCGTTGAACAGCGCGTGGATGAGTTGGCCGATAAGCCCTTTGATTATGTGCCTAACCAACATAAGGTTGTGGAATATATTGTTCCTTTGGAAATAATAATTGCAGATGTCTTGGGCGTTAAGTCAGTAAACGGCAAAAGCGTCCAGGAAGAGTACCTAAACATGATAAATCACTTGGGCGACGAATTTAATCTTATCAGAAAAGTTGATTTAAAAGATGTTGAACGAGTCTCGGGTGCAAAAATGGCTTTAGCTATTGATAAAGTAAGAAAACGCGACCTGATTATTGAACCGGGATATGACGGAGTTTATGGGGTGGTAAAAATTTTTTCTCAAAAAAATACGGCCGAAAATCAGCTCAGTCTTCTGATATGAAACTTAATGGCAAGCAAGTAGCTTTTTTAAACACAAATTCTCACGCTTCGGTAATCGCTGGTCCGGGAACGGGTAAGACCCTTGCCCTTTCCGAAAAAATAAAAAAAGAAGCCACTAAAAATAAAAATATTTTAGCCTTAACTTTTACAAAAAAAGCGGCCGGAGAGCTTGAAAGCAGGGTGGGGCACAAAAAAAACGTTATTATTAACACTTTCCATGGCTTTTGTTTTTCACTTTTGAGCCAAAACAAAAAACTAAATCTTATCGATGATTACAAACGCCTGGTATTGATAAAATCACTTGCCAAAAAATATAAGGTTGAAGTTTCTGAGGCATCGCTTGTGATTTCCCGGCAGAAAGGCGGCGGAAGTGTTGATGAGATTTCCGAAAAGCTTTGTGGTGAGTATAACAAGCTCCTTAAGAAAGAAGGTTATTGGGATTTTGACGATCTTATTCTTGAGGCCATGAATCTTACCAAGTTTCCTAAATATGATTTTATTTTTGTTGATGAATTCCAAGACACTAACCCGGCCCAATATAAATTTTTACAAAAAATAAGCGGGAATGCTTGCGTCCAAGTGATAGGCGATCCCAACCAGGCAATTTACGCTTTCCGCGGAAGCGAGCCCATGATTTTTGGCAGGTTTAAAAAAGATTATCAGAGCAAAACAATTGTTTTTGCTGAAACGTATAGAAGCGCAGAGCCGATAGTGGCAACGTCGCAAGCTTTGTTTCCGACAAAAACTAAGTTAAAAACCCACAACAAAACAAAGGGAGAGCTTATTTTTTTACACACTCCTAATGAATTTTCTGAAGCAGAATACATAGTCGCCGACATTAAAAAAAGTTTGGGCGGCGTTGATTTATTGGAAGCAAGTACTTATAACGATGAAAAAGACATGGATTTGTCTAATATTGCAATCTTGGCCAGAACCCATTTTCTGGCAAATGTTATAAAAAAAACCCTTGCCAAAAACAATATTCCGTATCAGGATGTGTCGGGAGAATCCATATATTTAGATAAAAAAGTTGCTTTTATTATTGATGTTTTGCGTTTTTTAAACGGTGATCGGGAAAAAGTAAACCCCCAAGTAGTATCTTTTGCAGAAGATAAATATACCTTTAATAAAGATGTCCCATTAAGCGATTTGGTTATTAATATTTCGCAAAAAGCCGGTTTAAAAGACATTGGTGAGTTTATTGATGTGATTGCCCATTATGATAAACAAGAAAACTCTATTGGTGCGTTTTTAAATTATCTGGACATTTTATCCTCCAATAATTTTTATGACCCAAAAGCAAAGGCGATTTCGGTTATGACCATACACGCGGCAAAAGGCCTGGAATTTGATTGTGTTTATCTATTGGGGTTTGAAAAGGGAGTAATTCCGAGCTCTAAGGCGCAAAATAGCGCGATGCTTGAAGAGGAAAAGCGGCTTTTGTATGTTGCTTTAACGCGTGCAAAAAATAAACTTGTGATAACGCGGGCCAAAAAACGAAAAAATAAAAAAACGCAGGCCTCGCAATTTTATGGTCTGATAAACAAATATTTTAAAGTTACAAAAGACTCCCAAGCCCTTAAAAAGCTTGAAAGGATAAAGCTTAAAAGGCTTAAAAACGCCCAAACCAATTTGTTTGATTGATATTATTTTTTTTGTATTTTTTCAGTTTTCTCGGCGTTTTCTAAAATGTCGCCTTCTTGAAAAAGTATGGTCTGCAAAACCTCACCCCATCTGGGAAGCCTTCTGATTAACCATTCAAGGGCTATGGCAAAATGTTCAAATTCTTCTTCCATGCTGTGGCGCATAATGGCTTTTACCTCTTTGTCCTTTGAGGCCGCAATTCTTTGTTCGTACCAGGAAATGGCTTCTGCTTCTTCAGTTAGGGACGCAATAATTCTGGCAAAATCGCGCGTTTCCGGCTTCATTTCCTCAGCCGGTTCATGGTATTGGTCAAAACTCATGTTAATCACCTCCTTTTTGTCATATCCATTCTAACTTATATTTGACACAATCCAACTACTAGGAGTTGCCGTTTTTATTGCTTCAGACCTTTGCTTTCATATAAACTAAAACCAGAGTGCTGACAAAAGTTCTCTCTGCTACACATTTTGGCCTGGAGACAATTCCAATAGAGGTCGAGGTTAATGTCTTTTCGAAAGGTTTCCCCGGTTTTTCCGTTATCGGCTTGGCCGGAAAATCTGTGGAAGAGGCCAAAGAAAGGGTTAAAACTGCTCTTGCCAATAGCGGCGTAGATTTCCCAAATAAAAAAATTATCGTCAATTTGGCCCCTGCCGACATTCCCAAAGAAGGCAGTGCCTATGATTTGCCTATCGCTATAGGAATTCTCCGGAGCATGGAGGCCATACCCATGCCTAAAGAAAAATCATATTTTTATGGAGAATTATCATTGGATGGGACTTTGAGGCATACCAAAGGTGTTCTGCTTTTGGCGCTGTCCGCCAAAAAGCAAAAAGTTAAAAATTTATTTGTACCCTACGTTTCTGCCAATGAAGCCGCTGTAGTAAAGGGGATAAATGTCTATCCGGTTAAGACTTTAAATGATTTAATATCGCATTTAAACGGCGTTAATTTAATTTCTCCCCATAAGTTGGTGGAAATAGCAAATAAAAAAGATGTTTTTAGAGCCGAGTTTGATTTTTCAGAAATAATCGGCCAGGAGCAAGCCAAACGTGCCTTAACTATCGCGGCAGCCGGTGGCCATAACGTACACCTTCAGGGTCCGCCGGGTGCGGGTAAAACCATGCTTGCCCGGGCCATGGCCGGGATACTTCCGCCTTTAACCGAGGAGGAGAGTCTGGAAGTGACAAAAATCTATTCCGTGACCGGCAATATCCCGCCCGGTTCATCGCTTATGACCAAGCGTCCTTTTCGTGTATCCCACCACACAACAAGCCGCATAGGCTTAATCGGTGGAGGCAGTAATCCACACCCCGGGGAGATTTCCCTGGCTCATAGGGGTGTGATGTTTTTAGATGAATTTCCCGAGTTTTCCAGAAGTACGCTTGAAGCCTTAAGGCAGCCCATGGAAGACGGTAGGGTATCCATAACGCGTGCCGCCGGCTCGGTAACTTATCCGGCACAGTTTATGTTGGTTGCCGCGAGTAACCCGTGCCCGTGCGGATATTTGGGAGACGAAAAACGAGCCTGCACTTGTAGCCCCAGGATGATAATGCGTTACCAAAGCAAGCTTTCGGGTCCTCTTATGGATAGGATTGATCTTCACTTAACGGTTGCGGCGGTGGATACTGATAAGCTTATGGCGAAAATGCCGGCTTTTAAATCTAAAACATCAAAGGAAATACGCGGAGAAGTAATTAACGCCAGAAATATTCAAAAAGCGCGCTTTGCCAAAGATAAAATTATAGTCAATGCTGATATGAAAAATAAGCATATTAAAAAATATTGCGAACTCACGGGGGATTCACTTTTACTTTTAAAACAGGCAGTTAATACATATGGTCTTTCGGCGAGAACCTATTTCCGTTTAATTAAGGTAGCAAGAACCATTGCGGATTTGGAAGGCGCCAAAGACATAAAAGCTAGCCACGTTGCCGAAGCTCTTCAATATAGAGTAAGGGGTGTTAGTTAAAAATTGAAAGTGAAACAGTTTAATTTCCAAAAAGGCCAAAGAGGGGAGGAGATTGCCTCAATTTACCTTGCGCGTAAAGGTTTTCGTATTATCGAAAAAAATTTTTCTACCCGTTTTGGGGAAATAGATTTAATTGGTCTAAATGGCGATAGGTTAGTTTTTATTGAGGTAAAGCTGAAAATAGGCGTGATGTTTGGGACTCCGGAGGAAATGGTAAACCGCCGTAAACTGCTTCAGGTGCAAAACACGGCTCTTGCTTATCTACAAAAAAACAGTGAGATAGCGGCAAAGTATCCTTTGTGGCAGATTGATGTAGTCGCCATTGTTTTAGATAGTAGCGGTGAAGTCATAAGGATTGATCATTATGAAAGTGTGGAATTATAAATATAAATGAGTATTTTTGCTTATCCGATCCGGGAAATAAGTTTAAGCGATAAAGATTTTCCCGGGCGTTTAAAAAAAATTAAAAATCCGCCGAGGAAGCTATACGTACGCGGCAACCCGGATGTACTTACCTCAAAAACGCTGGCTATTGTCGGTAGCCGGAGGATGACACACTATGGCGAGACTGTCATCGCGCGCTTGCTGCCGGACATAGTATCGGAAAGGGTGGTAACCATATCCGGTTTTATGTACGGCGTAGATAGTGAAGTGCACGCCCAAACCATAGCACTTGGCGGGCAAACCATTGCGGTTTTTGGCTGCGGACTTGACGTTGTTTACCCCCCGGAAAATATAAGTTTATATGAGGATATTTTAAAGACCAAAGGGCTCGTTGTTTCTGAATATGAACCTAAAGCCAGGCCTCATCTGTGGAAATTTCCCCAAAGAAACCGGATTGTGGTTGGGCTTTCGACTATTGGAGTTTTAATAATTGAAGCAGCCGATAAAAGTGGTTCTTTGGTTACGGCTCGGTTGGCGCATAAAGAAGGCAGGCGCGTTTACGCTGTACCTGGTGCTATTACCTCAAGCGTGTCTGGCGGCACCAATGAGTTGATTAAAAAGGGCAAGGCAAAGTTGGTAACTTGTAGCCTCGATATTTTAGGATCAGCCCGACCCAAAACCCAAAAACAAACGCCCCCGGCAGATTTAAGCGGAAATGAACTGCGGCTGTGGCAAATTCTTGGCCAAGAAGCCTTAAGTTTAGACGAGATAGCTTATGAGCTTAAAGATAGCGTTTCGAATGTGTCTATTGCTATAACAAATTTGAGCCTAAAAGGGTTAATCCGCGAGAGTGCAGGCAAATATTATTTGGTGTAAAATTAAGTTCCATGGCAAGTGTGACTAAAGCAGTAATTCCAGCCGCCGGTTTCGGAACCCGTTTTTTGCCCCAAACCAAAGCTATGCCCAAAGAGATGTTGCCGGTTGTTGACAAACCCGTAATCCAAATTGTTGTGGAAAATTTGGTCGAGGCGGGGATAACCGACATTATTATTGTTACCGGTTACCACAAGCGTGCCATCGAAGACCATTTTGACAACCCTTCGCTGGAGCTTATTGAAAATTTAAAGCTTGGGGGCGAAAAAAAACGCCATCTTTTGGAGGAAATTGAAAAGATTGCGAATTTAGCTAATTTTTATTATGTGCGGCAAAAGGGTCCGTATGGCAATGGAACACCTTTATTGAATGTGGGCGAAATTGTGGGGGAAGAACCGTTTATTTATACATGGAGTGACGATTTTATTGAGGCTCAGCCATCTGAATTCAAGCAGCTTATAGCTCTGCATGAAA
The DNA here is from genome assembly GCA_020724555.1 of Candidatus Microgenomatus sp. GTDB lineage: Bacteria > Patescibacteriota > Microgenomatia > UBA8517 > UBA8517 > DYGT01. The sequence goes on along the minus strand of DYGT01000003.1, from coordinate 69,681 downwards.
AATATAAGTGCAGTGTGCTGGCCGGGATTAGAGCCCAAGTCGACGCGGATTATGAAAAATATGGGTATGCGGGAGGTATTGAAATTGAGCCCGGTGTTATTGAGATTAAAAATATTATTGAAAAACCCGGTAAAGAAAACGCGCCAAGTGATTTGGGCAATGTAAGTAGTTTTCTCTTTACTCCTGATATTTTTAAATATTTAGACCAAGCCTTGACAAATATAAATGGGGGTGAGCTTTACTATAATGACGTATTAAAGCTGATGCTTGCCGGAGGCGAAAAAATTTTGTCCGCGGAGATCAAGGGAGGAAAGTATTATGATACCGGCGATAAACTTGGTTATTTAAAAACCATAGTTGACCACGCGTTAAAGCACAAAGATATAAGCCGGGAATTTAAAGCTTATCTTAAAGAAAATATAATTTGAGACCGGGATGGGAATCGAACCCACGAGTGAGGGTTTTGCAGACCCTTGCCTTACCACTTGGCTACCCGGTCGGATTTAGCTTATTTTACAACAAAATTAAAATTTTCTATACAAAACAAAAACCCCTCCGCTTTAAACGGAGGGGAAAAGTGAAGCAGGGAGGATTATTCACTCTTTTTTTCCTTAACCGTAATTTTTCGCGGACGAGCAGATTCTTGTTTAGGTATGGTTACGGTTACGACTCCGTTTTCGATGTCTGCATCTGCTTTATCCCAAGCTCCGCCGGATAATGCCGTAGTATAGTAATACTGGTATGAAGCTCGGCTTTCTTTATCTTCTTTTTGAGTTTCGGCTTTGATGGTTAAAACGCCGTCCTCTATGTGTACTTCAACGTCTTTTGCGGGCACGCCAGCAACAACGGCTTCGACAATAATATCTTTATCAGTTTCTCTTATTTTTAGCCCGCGGGAATTGGCGCTTTCAAAATATTCATCAAAAAGGCTGGGTAAGCGGAAAGGGTCCCAACGTGTAATTGCCATATTTTTCACCTCCTTTTGGCGCTCACATGGTGTGAGTGCTAATTACATATTAAAAATATTTGTTTTATTTGTCAAGAGTTTTTGTGTTTGCTAAACTGGGTGACGTGAGAAAAAAAAGATTTATTTTCATAGCAATATTCTTATTAGTACTGGCTTTAGTCGCCTTTTTAGTTTGGCGGTTTGTAATTAATCCTGCAAAAGCCATGCTTGTGGTTGAAACAGATCCTGTTTCCCAGGTTTTTGTGAACGGTGAACAGGTGGGCAAAACCCCTTATGAAGGGGAATTTGAGGAGCATGAAATTGATTTAAAGCTAGTTCCGGAATCTTTTGAACAAGCCCTGATGCCATATGAGACGAAAGTGTTTTTAACTTCAGGAGTTGAAACTATTGTGCGACGCGAATTTGGGGCAGAGGAGGGCATGAGTCAAGGCGAAGAAATATCCTTTGAAAAAGAAGCAAATGGGAATGTAAGTTTGTCGGTAGTGAGCGTGCCGGAAGGCGCCAGTCTTTATGTGGATCAAAATTATATTGACTTAACCCCTGTTAAATATAATGATTTGGACCCCGGGATCCATGTGATAATGTTGCAAGCAGAAGGCTATAAAGAAAGATCGTTTTCAGTTCAGTTAATATCGGGTTATAGTTTGACTGCTTATGTAGAAATGGCCAAAGTACCCGAAGAAGAGGCACAAACGGATGAAGCTAAAGACGGGGAAGAAATTGATGAAAATGCCGAAGAATTGGTGGTAATTTTAGATACGCCTACCGGATTTTTACGAGTCCGGGCGGAGGCGTCTACCGGCGCCCCGGAGATAACCCAAGTGAAACCGGGTGAAGAATACCTGCTTTTGGATAAACAAGAAGATTGGTATGAAATCCAAATCGATGAGGAAACAACCGGCTGGATATCTTCCCAGTATGCTACCCTTAAAGAGCAAAGCCAATAACCAAGCCGCTATATAATATCGATATTACCATCACTAACCAAACCGTAACGGAAGAAATCAATGCGCGGTCCGTCAAAAGCAGTTTTTCGGGAGTTTCCGAGCGGTTTTGGAAAATTAAACTCTGGTAACGCATGATGCCGAATATTGTTACAGGTACAGTGGTCATCAAAAGTTTGTTAATGGTGGTGGTGCGCGATAGTTCTGCCAAAAAAAGCCATAAAGGCCGGCTGGCCTCGGGTGATTCAAAAAAAGTGAACAATGCCCAGCTCATCCACGCCGCATTGCCAAACATAGTTACATAAGAATTAAGTAGTTCAGGTGAATATTTAGACAAAACTTTTCGTGTACTCCCCTTTTCTTTTACTACCCCGATTTCAGCTCTTCTTTTACCAGAGGCCAAAAATAAAGCCACCGATACCACACACAAAAGAAACCACACGGATAAATGTGCGTCTATAAGAAAAGCACCTGAGTAAACGCGGATGATGAAACCGGACGCAATAATTAAAATGTCAATTACGGGAATATTTTTAAGGTACAAAGAATAGGCAACCTGCAAGGCGAGATAAATACCTATTAGAATGAAAAAAAGGTAAGACAAAAAGTAGGCAAAAACCAAGGCGCTTAAGGCTAATGAAGCGGCATAGGCCAGCGCTAAAGGTGGAGGCACACTGCCGTTTGCTATCGGCCGATTTTTTTTAATGGGATGCAGGCGATCTTGCTTGACGTCAAGGAGGTCATTAAAGGTGTAAGTTGCGCTTGCGGCTAGGTTAAAAATTAAAAATCCCAGTACAGTTTTTATAAAATATGATTCCACAAATAAGGTTCCGGAAAAAATTATAGCTGCAAAAATTCCTAAGTTTTTGATCCAATGTACGGGCCTGGCAACCCGGATTAAGCCAATTAATGTTTTTGTCGATAGGTAAGCCATAGCAGTATTCCCGCCAATAATAATGAGATCCCCAATATTGTATATAACTTATTGGTGGCGTTCAAATATAAAGCACCAAAGCCAAGAATTGCTGTAAACAGCCAATATATGGGAGCAATACTTTTGCGCGGAAGGCCTGCATCCAAAAGTTTATGGTGAAGGTGTCCCCTATCCCCCCAGACGGGCGATTTTCCGTGGGAGATGCGCCTTATTATTGTAAAACTGGTATCGATAAGCGGGATGCCCAAGACCAACAAAAGCGTTCCGATTTTGGCGGTTGTTAAGATCGAAAGAATCCCCAGCATGTAGCCGGCTAAGTTAGACCCTGAAAAACTCGGCATTATTTTTTGCGGATACATATTCCAAGGTAAAAAACCCAAAAATGCCCCGGCGGTGATGAGTGCAAGGATTATTACCGGCCATTCGGTAATGTCGGCAGAAAAACGAAGAGATAAAACAGCCAATGTAAAAGCAGCGATAGCCGCGACCCCGGGAAGCTGGCCGTCTACTCCTTTGGCGCCCATATTTATGAAATTTATCAAAGTGACGATCCAAAAAAGGGCAAACAAGTCTGACAAAATCCAAATACTTCTGGTTTCGCCAAACAGAAAAAAACTTATTTGTGGATGGGAAAGGTCAATAATTCCACCAAAAGGGTTTGTCATATATGCGATACCGATGCCGGCCATAATAGGAAGAGATGCTGCTAAAAATTGAGCCCCCAGCCTGAGGTAGGGGTTAAGGTCAAATTTGTCATCCAGCAGGCCGACGATGAGAAGGACGCTGGCACCAAGGATAATTCCCAATAAGTGTTGGTCTAATGGTAAAAAAAATAAGGCGCTTATAACCAAGCTTAAGTATATTGCCAAACCACCTCCCCTTGGCACCGGATAGGTGTGAGTGACTTTGGGGTGTTTGTTTTTTTGGGGGTCGTCCACAATCCCCCATTTTTTTGCCAATTTAATTACAGGATAAGTAAGGATAAAAGCTAAAAAAGCAGAAACGACAAAAGCTAGATGAAATGTTTGATTCATGGCCAAAAGCTGCCTACCAAAAATATAATCTGCAGTACGGCTATAAAGGCAAGGGTGGTGGTGATAATCGCCACCCCTAAAAGTATTTGTGTTAAAAAACGGCTGCTTATAACAACGCTAAGTATTGCATTAAAAAGTGCAATAACAAAAGCCGTTATAGGCAGAATAATCAGCTTGATGCTTTGCGCCAGTTGCTCTTGGCCAAAAGGCCTGCCATAAAAAAGCGGAATTTCAGGAGGAAGCTGTGATTTTAGCAAAAATATTAAAGCTATTGTTAAAAGATTAAATACCAGTACCACTAAGTAGGTAGATGGGAATGCCAGCCGGCTAATTGGCAGGTTAGAAATTTTTTTTTTCTTCATACTAGCGGATGATACTCAGCACCCGGGGATTAATAAGACGCCAGATAACGGCGTCGTCTATTGTCTTTATTTGCATGTAATTTAAATTTAAATAAGAATTAAGTTCGTTAAAATGTTCAGCTTCGGATAATACTATAACATATGCGGGTTTTTGGGAATCTATGGCCGTGATTATTTCTTCTTTGCTTGCGAAATCGTTGATGTGGTAGGTTGCTACATATTTAATTGGCGGCAGTCTTCTTGAAAGAGCATAGATAGTTGATGCCGCATCTCCCCAGACAAATACCCGATCGTGAGGCGCACTGGATTCGCGTAAAAATTTGGCAATTTCATAGTTACGGTTAACATTGCCTTCGAAACGGTTAAAGTATTCTTCTTTGTTAATAGCACCCGTTGCAAAATTAATAAATCGTGTGTAGTAAGGTAGCGTCGGATAGTGCCAGAAATTATAATATACAGGTACAAGTAGTGCCAAAAATAAGGGAATAATAGTAAAGGTTTGTTCTATGTCTTTTTTGAAAAGTAGCATCCCAAACAAGAGAGAAATCGCGGGAATGGCTTGCACCAGGTAATGAGGATAAGGCCGCTCCGACAAAGTTATGGCAAAAAGACTGCTTAGTAGCCAGGCGCTTCCCAGTAAAAAGGGAAGTGACAATTTTTTGCGGTAAAGATAAAGGATTGCATAACCGGCAAACATAACGACACCCCTGGCAAGAAGCGGGGCGTTTCGCACAATAAAAGGCTCAGTGGCGTCCCCGGGCCGCCAGGAGGAAAGATAACCTACATTTTGTAAATATGCTGCAACAAGATATTCATTCAAGGCGCCGCGCAACCAGTACCAAACAAAACTCACAAAAATTGGGGTTATAAAGCCGAACAAGACCAACAGGCTTTTTTGAAAGAAATCCTTTTTGTTTAATTTATTTTTACTAAGAATAAACAAAACAAAAATTAATGCTAAACCATCAAAAGCCGCCGGAACTTTAAATAATGTAGCGATGGAAAACAATAACCCCGAGAAAGCGTAGTGCCAAAGTTTTGCCTTTTTGTTAACAACCAGATAAAAAGCAGCGATAACCGGTCCTATTAAAAATAATTCAGCATTGGCGGTTTGGCCTTCCAGCAAAGGAATGGTCGTAAAGATGCCAAAAAAGATTGTGGCGGCTTTGACAAGCTTTGTATTTTTGGGAAAAAGCCTGTCTGTTAACTTCCAAAAAATTATGGTAGTAGCCATCATCCAAAATGCCAGTATTACCCTAAACCAAAAAACGTTTCCAGCTACAGCCGCGGTAAGGTACAAAAGGGGAGGTTTGTTATCGTGGATGTCTTTATATAAGACAAGCCCTTTGTTAATTCCCTGGCCAAGCGTCAAATAAATCATTTCATCGCCATAATTAAAAGGCTCAAAAAAACTAGGGATGCGAAGCAAAAATAGCCCTAAAAGTAGAAGAGCAACCCAGTTCGGGGTATGAATGGCGTTTAGGAATTGGTTTAATTTTTTTCTAGCCATATAAATTTAAGATTGCCAAAAGATTTGCTCTCAATTTCAGTATAACCAGTAATGGCAACTTCCTCAACTGGGCCACTCGTGATAACGCCAATTCGGCCTTCATCAGGCAAAGTTTTTATTACATCCGTTTCTTCCATAAGTGCCGTACCCACAAAAAAAGGAAGCTCTCCCCCACCTTCCTTTACATAAATCGGGGCGGGAATCCCGTAGAATTTGCTTTCCCATAAGTGGTGTGAACCGGCAGACCAGTTTATTAAAGTATCGTCGTTTCTTTTACTTTCAATAACAAACTGAGCAAGCTGGTTAAAAGGAAGTTTTGTGGGATTATTAAAATAATGCCAATCAATGCGGATAAAAAGACTCAAAATGCCGGCGATAATTATAAAAGAAATTACTTTTCTTCTGGCGCCGGCAATAAGAAGCCCCCAAGCCGGGATGGTGTACAAAAGGTATCTGTTGTAAAAAACCGGCTGGAAAAATTGGGAGATTGTAAATGTCATAATGATTGGGCCTAAAAACCAAGTTGCGAGGATGAGGCTGATTTTGATATTTTTATCCCAGCGCCTGATGAGTAGTGCGGTTAAACTAAGGTATAAGGCATAGTCTGCCAAAGGGTGCTTGATGCCTGTGGCAATGTATTCATAAATTAATGTTCTTAAATCTGTTAAAGTAGGTTTACCCAACCAAAATCCCCCACCTACCATTTGTGTTTGCTCATATAAAGGCAAAAGCCAGGGTATATATAAAATTCCGGTGCCAAGAAACGCGATTAATTGCCATTTTATAAATTTGAAATTTTTTGTGATTAATTCAAAGAGCCACCAAAATCCCTGAATAAAGACAATAAATATGGCAAAGTGGTGGCTGTACAAAGCCCAGGAGGTTGCAAGAATGTAGCCCAAGATGGTTCCTTTTGGGGCTTTATTGGTTTTTTTTGCAGCAAATAATAATTTTAGGAAAAAATACATGGAGCCTGCTACCCCCAAAGCCATGATCGCGTACATCCTTCCTTCAAAAGCATAAATAAAGAAAAAGGGGTTAAAAAAGGTTAAAAGTGAAGCTAAAATGGCGGTTTTTTTATCCCAGATTAATTTGGCGATTAAAAAGACAAAAACAATGGTTAAAAGATAATAAAAAAAAGAAAGCCCGCGGATGGTAATTTCGCTGACGCCAAAGAGTCTGAAAGCTAGGTGTTCGGTGATATTGTACAAAGGCGGAGAAGTGTCGCGGCGGATGATTTCTATGATTTGGGGGATAGATTTCATGGACAAAATGGCGGAAAATGCCTCATCTCCCCACAAAGGAGCTGTAAACTGGTTCATATTTAAATATAGCGGCAAAACGCTTGGGAATGCAATTTGGGATACTTAAGTTTTAAGCATAAAAATAAGACTTTACAAGTCGAAAAATAATAAATATTATGAATTAAGATGCAATGCTCACCCACCCACTCACTCACTCACTCACATAAACTCTTAATAGGTTTCTTAGGCGGTCTATTTTTGAGTCTGGCTTTTTTGTTTTTTTATCCATTAGTTATTAATAATCATTCATTGGTTCGCGCCGCAACCTATACGGTCACCAAAACGGAAGACACCAACGATGGTGTCTGTGACGCCGACTGTTCCCTCAGAGAAGCCATCGCCGCCGCCAACGCCAACGCCGGCCACGACACCATTGAATTTGATATTCCAGATACCGACGCTGGTTATGTTCCGGCCTCCGGTGACGTACATGCTTATTGGGAAATTGAAAGTACCAGCACACTTGCACTTTCGGATGAGGAAGGCGTTTTCATAAACGGCTATTCCCAAACAGGTGCATCCAGAAACACCGCAGCTTTCGGCGAGACGCTAAATACCAAATTGACAATCGCTCTCTACGTTAATGCAAACGTCGATGGGATGAACTTCACAGGTGATAAAAACCGAATAAGTGGATTGGCGATTCGATCAGCATATCCTGGTAGAGCCACGTTTTTCTTTAACTCTTCAAATGACAATCGGATAGACGGGAATTTTTTCGGTAGTGACATTAGCGGCTCAACTTCAAGTAATTATGCAAGTTTTCTGTTTCATAATGGTTCACACCGAAATACTTTCGGAACCAATGGGGATGGGAACGATGATATTGGCGAGCGCAATTTGATCATGGGATCAAACTACAATGCTGGAAATAAAGGAACATTTTTAGTTAGCGAGCTGTTTACTGGGGCGCCACCGAGTTCTGAGTTTGTCTTTGCTGGAAACTACGTCGGCGTTGATAAGACTGGAAAACAATGTGCTGGAGGAGATAGATATAGAAATCACCTTTACTTATATAATGGTACTGGGCATCAAATAGGCACAAATTTCGATGGCGTATCCGATAGTGAAGAGGCAAACATTTTTGCCTGTATAACGACCGAAGAACGAGGGTTGGTCCGGCTGATGAAAGTTTCAGAGACTACAGTTCAAGGAAATTATATCGGTACAAACCCTGATTTCGATGCACTCAGCGGTATATTTATCCGGGCTGGCTTAGTCGTTCGAGACGCTGATTCATCAAATGTTCTCATTCGAAAAAATGTGGTAGCCCATAACAATGGCAATGGAATTAGCATCGATTTTAATCAGTCATCCGGCATTACCTTTAGAGAAAACAGGGTTTTCGGAAACGCAAATCTCGATATCGCTTTATTGACGGCTGGGGACGATCGCGATACGGTAACACCTAACGACCCTGGGGATACTGACACCGGTCCAAACGACCTTATGAACTACCCGGAAATCCAAGGGGCGGAATATCTGGGAAATGGAAAATACAAAATCTGGGGATGGCTGGAGGGGAATTTAGCTGAGGCGCCATTTACCATTGAGGTGTGTAAATCCTCAAATCACTCCTCAGGCTATGGAGGGTGTCTTGAATCTTTAGGGACAATGACTACTTCCGAGCGCATGTGGAGCATGGAGGTAACGGTTTCCGGGGACAGTAAAGGAAGCTTAAGCACTTTCACCGCCCTTGCCACCAACAAAAATGGCAGCACTTCCGAGTTTGGCCCTAACTTTGGGGGAAGCATCCCTGGTCCGGGTGCTCCGGCTCCTACCCCCAAAAAGCCTGATCTTTTGGCCACACACTCAGGATTCACTGTCAAAAATGATGTAATTTCTTTTGCCCCGCCTGCGACATTCTTGTGGGATGTATACCTTGACGTCTCCCATACCCCCCAGACAGGAACAAGACGGGTAAGTGGGGCATATTGGCAGGCAAGCGGCATTTACAACGCTTGGTACAAGTCATTTTTTAATGACGCCAAAATCATGCCTGAGGTTATTGCTACACCATACTTATTGGCCATTAAGTATGATCCCATTAAACTAGACCCCAACCTTCCAGAGGGTAACCTTAAGCTTGCATATTCCCAAGATGGTGAAGTGTGGAAGGTCCTTCCCAACTCAGTTCTTGACATGGTGAATAAAACCGTGGCCGTGGTTACCAAACAGGGTGGTTACTATATGCTTGTTTCAGGGTATCCGTTTTAGCTTCTCTTAACCCGCGCCAGATTAATAATTGGTGCATAATGGCGTAAAGCCCGCGGGATGGTAATTTCGCTGACGCCAAAGAGTCTGAAAGCTAGGTGTTCGGTGATATTGTACAAAGGCGGAGAAGTGTCGCGGCGGATGATTTCTATGATTTGGGGAAAGCAATTTTTGTATATAATACAACCATGACCAGTTTGCAAAATTTATCTATAACTCTTTTTGCCGTATTTAATTTTCTGGTTTTTATTTTTAGCCTCTATCAATGTAAGTATAAAAATAATAATCTGGGGATCACCTATCCCCTCTTGCCTCTGGGAATATTTGTTTGGGCAGATGGAGTAATATTTGGTCTGTTTTGGTTGGGAGCTGCGATTGTTAGCTTGGCTTTAAATGACTGGGTTTTGTTTTTGCTTATTTTTTCTGTTTTTTGGCTTGTGCGAAGCGTTGGGGAAACAATTTATTATTTCAATCAGCAATTTTCTGAGGTTAAACGTATGCCAGGCAAATCCCTGCCCGGCTATAAAATTTTCAATGATGAATATACTATCTGGTTTATCTATCAAATCACCTGTCAGGTAATTACCGTAGTTTCAGTAATCACTACAGTTTATTTATTTAATTTATGGCTTTAGTTAAACTTTCTCCGTAACTTTGTATTCGATGTATTTGCCTAGCATCAAGCGGGTGTGGGCGTCAAGGCCGGGAAGAGTGGTAAAAAAGAATGTAGCCACCGGCATGAGAACAAATTCCAAAGGTACCAAAAGCGCCCGCCAGAGAGGAAAATCTTTGGGGCGCTTTGGTTTATAAATGTAATCTAAGATCAACATCACAACTAAAAATACCAAAGCAATGGTCAAAATAAGCGAAGAGATTTTTGGCGTTAAGTATCCCAGAGTGGTTCTCCCAAAAGCGGGGTTAATGATGATGGGTAAGCTTATTCCTATTGTGATCACAAACCAATGCACCGGCCATAGGAAATGGCCGTGAATAAAAGTGCTTACGCGGGTAGTTTTATCCCAAAAGGATATCCCGGGAGTGATTAAATAATTGTAAATAATCCAAGACGAATCAGATACTCCCCAGGCCCAACGTTTTACCTGGGAATATTGCCCCTTTAATGTCCGCCAATGGCTCGTGGATTGCATGGCGTCGGCGTAGAGCGGAAGATAAATCGGTTCCACCTCAATTTTGCCTTTATTGGCAAAAAAGGCTTTGAAAAAAATACCCCAGTCCTCGGGAATTCTGTCCGGATCCCAGTAGCCTGTTTTATCCAATAGTTTAAACGATAAAGTGTAGTTTTGCTGGTTAATTAAACGGTCACGCCGGGGTAGCATGGATAGGATAAAAATAGAAGCAAGAGTGTTGGGAACTCTGGTGATGGCAGGCAGCTTCCAGATGTTGTTGTACAAAAGTACGGCCGGTTGCCAAAAATAACGGTAGCGGTCTGGGTTGTCTAAAAATTTAAAAGTAAGGGACGAATAGTGTTTAGGGTGAAATACGTGGTCTGCGTCACAACTTGTTACGGTCATGTAATTGATGTTCATTTTGCCCTCGGTAATTAAAATGCGTTTAGCCTCAAGGGCAGCATAACGCTCGTTTGAAGATTTACCGACCGCCTCACCCGGGGCTAGTTTATGAACAGTAATGATAAAATTAGCGAATTTGTCACCATATTTTTTTTGAAGCGCCCGGGCTTTCTTTTCCCGCTCTTTTTTATCCTCTTTAAATTCTGTAGCCAAGACGACGGTTATTTGTTTTCCAGGAAGTTCTTGGGCGGCGAGCGATGCCACTGTACGCTTAAGGATGTAAAGAGGTTCTTTGTAGGTTGGAATTATGACAACGTGGTGCACCTTTTGCCAATCCGGAAATTTTTTAAGGTCCCCCATCCAATCGTAATGCATGGAAGCTTGGATACGCATGTGCGATAAAACGGAGGTGAATGCTATGCCAAATGCCTGGTAAAACCAATAGGCATTAAATATAAGTATAAAGTAAGCAACTATATTAGGTATAACAAATATCCCCCAGTAAGGGAAAAGAATTAGGTTCCAGGATATTAACCCAGGTAAAATTTCAAAAAACCGAAGCGCCTTTTTTTCGTGTTTGATTAAAAATTTTTTAAGCATTTAATTTAAGCGGGGAAACAGTGGTTTGTTTTTTCTTATCTTTGGTGATGACAATTGTTTGTTAATGAATTCAGCAGTATCCGGCAAAAAAGGGGTAAGATCGTAAGATATTTGCCTAATTTGATTAATTAAATCGGTTAGTATGGTAATTTTTTTATCTTCTTTTAGACTCCAAACCTCAGTTTTATTAATTAAACTATCTGACGCACTAATATTATCCCAAATATTGTTTAAGGCTTTATCGAAACGGTATTTTTTTAAATTATTTTCTACCTTTTTAGTCAATTGGGTGGGGTTTTTGCTGGATATTTTGTAATTTTGCGCCATAGCTGTTACCCGGGAAACGAGGTTCCCCAAGCCGTTTGCAAGGTCGGCGGTGTATGCTTTTTCAAATTTTTCCATGGTAAAGTCTGAGTCTTCTATCGGGTGGACGTGTGCCAGAAGATAATAGCGGACTGAATCCGTTCCATACTTTTCTGTTAAGTTATCCGGGTAAATTACGTTTCCCGTGGTTTTACTCATTTTTTGTCCGTTCAGGGAGATAAAGCCGTGGACAAACACCTGCTTGGTATTGGCGATATTTGCGGACATAAGCATCGCCTGCCAAATGGCTGTTTGCTGCCGGAGGTTGTCTTTGCCGCATAGTTGAATACCGGGCCAATAATCATCAATATTTTTTTCCGGCCACCCCAGGGTGGAAATATAATTAATTAAAGCATCAAACCAAACATACATCACCTGGTCCGGATCATCCGGTACATCTATTCCCCACGGCATTTTTTCTTTGAGCCGTGAAATACTGAAATCTTTCAGGCCTTTTTCAACAAATTGTTTTATTTCCTTAAAGCGAAAGCCCGGAACCACAAAATCCGGGTGAGATTCATAAAATTTTAAAAGTTTATCTTGGTATTTGGAAAAGCGAAAGAAATAATTTTTTTCCTCTATAATTTCAAGCTCTATATTTGGATGCAGAGGGCACTTTCCCCCAACGAGTTCTGAATCGGTTTTTTCAAGCTCGCACCCGACGCAGTATTTGGTTTTATAGTTTTTTTTATAGATATCTCCGTTTTTTTTGCATATTTCCCAAAATTTTTGTGCCGCTTTTATATGGCTTTCATCCGTTGTCCTAATAAAATTGGTGTAGCTTAAGTTAAGGGCTTTTTTAAGCTTATTAAATTTTGCGGCGTATTCGTCGACATAATCTTTGGGGTTTTTGTTTTCCTCTCGTGCTTTTTGGTATATTTTTTGGCCGTGTTCATCCGTGCCAAAGTTAAAAATCACTTTGTCTCCGATTAATCTGTGATAACGGGCAATAACATCCGCCTGGACGATTTCTAAGGCAAAGCCAAGATGCGGATCTGCATTGACGTAAGGTAGTGTGGTTGTAATATAAAAATTTTTCTCCATATGAAGTATTTTAGCAAAAATGGACCAATATTATCTTGGCAAATAGTTATAATGTTATTTGCCGACAAATTTTTTAATTTTTTGTTCCCAAAGGTTTGCCCATTCGTCTGCTTCCACTTCTTTAAGGCCTTTTTGGAAACCGGTGTTAACCATCATATTTTGCACAGTTGCTATAGTAGCGCTGCTAACTTTTAAGTTTTCCCTGATATTGGCATAACTTCTGCCCTTTTTAAGCCAGTAAGCTATAGCCAGCCTTTTGGCAAAAGTTTCCATTTCTGCCGGAGTCAGAAAATCGCCCATAAATTCTTTAACCTTGCTTTCATTATTTAAATCAGCAATGAGTTGGATAAAGGTGTTCTCGATTTCTTTTTTTAGCGATCTATTTAAGTTTTGTTTAGAAACACGCATGTTTATATTTATTTCTAGTTTATTCAATCTTCTAGTTTATTTAATTGAAGTATAACAATCAATATCAAATCGTCAAGTAGATGAGATGTATATTTCCAAAATAATGGCTAAAGCAAAAATCAGAATAAAGTTAATAAAATTTCCGATCCCCAAGTAGCGCAGGAATAAAAAAATAACCACAGCTCCTGAAAGCAGTAAGCCACGCCTTGAGTTTCCCAGTAATAAAGAACCGGTAAAAAAAATGCTTAAAAAGCTTAAAATAAAAAATAGAAGCACAGCAAAACTGTTTGTGGGAGGGATAGCCAGGACAGTAAATGCCAATAAAAACCAAAATATTATTGTCAAGACTATCGCGGGAAAGACATTTTTTCTGAGTTTGACTTCCTTTTGTCTATTTACTATCTTTTTTTTGGGCATATTTCATTGTAACTCAAGACTTGGTACAATGGGATCCAATGGATAATTCCCTATTAGTTGTATTAGTTGTTTTAGTGGCCGGGGTGGTGGCCTTGTTCTTATGGATTAATAAGAAAATCACTGAGATGGCCGGCCAAAATAAACCCTCAGACGAACTTTTGGAATATCTAAAAACTACCAATATGCGTCTCGATGAACAAAATAGAACTTTTAATGAGCGTATGCACGAGTCCACTAAAGTGTTAAACGAAAGGCTCGATAATGCGGCGCGGGTAATTTCAGACGTTCAAAAAAACATAGGCGAGATGAGTGAAATCGGGCGCAGCATGAAGGATCTGCAGGAGTTTTTACAAAGCCCGAAGTTAAGGGGTAATATCGGTGAGCAAGTGCTAAAGGAGCTTTTAGAGCAAATGCTTCCCAAGCAAAGTTTTCATCTGCAATATTCATTTCGTTCCGGTGAAAAAGTGGATGCCGCCATAGAAACCAGTGCAGGGATCGTCCCGATTGACTCCAAGTTTCCTATGGAGAATTTTCGAAAAATGTCGGCAAGCGATACGCAAAAAGAAAAAGAAGTTATCAGGCGTCAGTTTATTAACGACGTCCGCGGACACATCCGCGCCATATCGCAAAAATATATTTTAACGGATGAGGGGACGATTGATTACGCTTTGATGTATGTGCCGTCGGAGGCGGTATATTACGAGATTGTCAATGATACTGAATTATTTGAATATGCAGCCGACCGGCGTGTGCTTCCTGTTTCCCCCACCACTTTTTATGCTTATTTGCGCGCCATTCTTATGAGTTTTGAAGGACAAAAAATCGAAGCAAAAGCGCGTGAAGTGGTGTCTTCGCTCCGCGCTATTCAAAAGGACTATGCCAGAGTGGAAGATGGCCTTTCCACGCTTCAGCGGCATTTAAACAATGCCTATAACATGATGGCTAATGTTTACTCAGCTTTTTCCCAATTAGGCCAAAAAATAAATTCCACGCAGACCTTGGGGGAAGGAATGCAAGATGAAGCAAAAAAACTTGAGGATTAAAAATGGCTGCAAAAAAATTAAACGCCGAGCAAATCAAAGCGATTGAACACGACCGCGGTCCGCTTCTTGTGATTGCCGGAGCTGGCACAGGTAAAACAACCGTAGTAACCGAGAGGGTCTGTAGACTTATTGAGAAAGGTAGTGTAAGCATAAACGAAATATTGGCTTTGACTTTTACTGAAAAAGCCGCACGCGAGATGGAAGAGCGGGTAGATATTGCCCTGCCTTACGGCTATACCAATATGTGGATTATGACATTTCATAGTTTTTGTGACCAAATACTGCGTGAGGAGGCGCTACACATCGGACTTGACCCCCGCTTTAAACTTGCAAGTGAGGCAGAAGCGACCCAGCTGGTCCGCCAACATATCTATGATTTTGAGCTTGATTATTTCAGGCCGCGCGGAAATCCTACCAAATTTATTTCGGCGATGCTCACCCATTTTTCCCGTCTGCAGGATGAAGACGTGAGTGTAAAAAAATATTTAGATTATGCAAATAGTTTGGAAAATACTAATGGAGAAAGCGAGAAATCTGAAGCAGCGGAAATACTTGAATTAGCAAAAGCATATAAGACTTATGAAGAGCTTAAAATCTCGGAAGGCGTTATGGATTTTGGTGATTTAATTGTTAAAACTTTAGAGCTTTTTCGTACCCGTCCGAATGTGCTGGCGCGCTACCAAAAACAATTCCGCTATGTTTTAGTAGATGAATTTCAGGATGTTAATTTTTCCCAGTATCAGTTGGCAAAAATTCTTGCCGGCAGTAGCGCGAATATTATGGCCACGGGAGACGACGACCAAAGCATATACCGTTTTCGCGGTGCGGCCGTTTCCAACATTTTGCAATTTCGCCGTGATTACCCGGAAAGCAAAATGGTGGTTTTAACCAAAAATTACCGCTCAACTCAGACTATTTTGGACCACGCCTACAATCTGATCCGATTTAACAACCCGGATAGGCTTGAGGTGGTGGAAAATATTGATAAAAAGCTTATATCGTCCGCAAAAACACAAAAAGGAGAGCCAATACAGTTTATACACGCACAAAAGCTTGAAAACGAGTCAGAATATGTGGGGCAGGAAATCCAAAATTTAGTAGAAAACGGTTATGATTATGGCGACATTGCAATTTTAGTAAGGGCCAACAATCACGCGGACGGCTTTTTAAAAGCTTTTGACAGGCTTGGCATACCATACCAGTTTTTGGGTCCGGGAAAACTTTTTAAAGAACCGGAAATAGTGGATCTGATTTCATATTTAAAAGTTCTTTATGACCCTGAAGATTCGCTCAGCCTTTATAGGGTTTTAAACTTTAAGCATTTTAATTTAAAAGAGCGGGATTTGGCAGCCATATTAAGTTACTCTAAAAAATACAATCTAACTTTATTTGAAGCCTGTGAGGAATTGGACAAAATAAAAATCAGCAAAAGTACCAAAGACAAAATAGAAGAAATTTTGTCTTTAATAAATACCCACTTAAGAAAGATGAGAGATGAAACTGCAGGGCAGATTTTATACGATTTTTTAGACAAAACCGGTTATCTAAAAACTTTGCTGCGTCCGGACACTCCAAATGTGCAAAAAAGTGCGGATAATATTTCGCGCTTGTTTGACAAACTAAAAGGCTACGAGGTCCAACACGATGATGCAAGCGTAGCTGCAGTGGTTGATTGGATTGAACTATCTTTGGAGCTTGGCGAATCCCCTTTGACCGCGGGGGAAGATTGGACTCAGGTTAATGCCGTAAACATTCTCACTGTTCATGCCGCCAAAGGTCTTGAATTTCCGGTTGTTTTTTTAGTGAACCTGGTGAGCGAGCGCTTTCCCACCCGGGCACGGTCAGAACTTTTACCTATTCCTGTGGATCTAATTGCCGAAACCTTACCATCCGGTAATTTTCAGCTGCAGGAAGAAAGGCGGCTGTTTTATGTTGGGATGACCAGGGCGAAAGATAGGCTTTATTTTACTGCCTCTGATTATTATGGTAAGGAAAAACGCAAAAAGAAATTAAGCCAATTTATTTTTGAGGCACTAGGCAGTGACGTGGTCTCCCAAGAGGGCGTGGCAAGCCAACAGCTCAGTCTTGTGGATTATAAAAATAATCATAAGCTAAAAAAGAGAAAAGAGAGAAAAGACAGTCTTACTCATCATCATGTACATTATTTATCATATTCACAGATAAACACTTTTCAGCTTTGCCCGCTTCATTACAAATTAAGGTATATTTTAAATATTCCCACCCCTCCTGCCGCAGAACTGAGTTTCGGTTCCAGTATGCATGCAGCCTTGAGAGATTTTTATGCCGCGGTAAAAGCCGGGGTTAAGCCTACACAAAGTTTGATAATTGACTGCCTTAAGGATAATTGGATTAGGCTTGGTTACCAAAGTAAAACCCATGAAACAACCGTTTACCAAAGCGCAGAAAAAATGCTGACCCAATATTTTAAAAAACGCTTTGAACCAGATAAATTTCCGCTGCTTTTAGAGCACCCTTTTGTTATTCCTTTGCTTAAAAATGAGGGTAAAAAGAAGATTCAGCTAAAAATTGGCGGCACCATGGATCGGGTGGATAAGACAAAAGGTGGCATTGAAATTATTGATTATAAAACCGTAGAAAATGTGCCTAGCCAGAAAGACGTGGACAAAAATATGCAGCTCACGCTATACGCTCTGGCGGCAACAAAAATAAAAGAGCCCCCCTTTTTGGGCCTAAAGCCCGAACAAATCAAGCTGTCCTTGTATTACTTTGAAGAGCAGAAAAAAATTACAACCACCAGAACAAAAGTTCAACTAAGACAATTGGAAGATGAGCTGTTTAGCCTAAAAGCGCAAATAGAATCTTCTGATTTTTCCTGTTCTGGGCATTATTATTGTCTGAATAATTGCGAATATGCCATGTTTTGCAGCGAAGACTTAGCGCGTCAAAATGCTATCCACTCTTGAAAAAAATAAAATTCTTTCTATAATTGCGCTTAGAGGACGAAAGTTCTCTCTCGGCTCAATCCAACCCGCGAACCAGTGCTGGTTCAGCTGAAAAGCAGCGGGGAAGGTTGATTAAATGCAGCCGAGAGGTCCGGGGGGAGCCCGTATCAAAATACCGTGCTCCCCTAGGCAAAAAATTTTCTTACAAGCGTCAGACTTCCCTGCTTTTTTTAATCAGCAAGTTTTTCCAATAATATTTTTTTAAACTTGCCGGATAGGTAATCACACTTCCTCCAAATCCCGCCTTAAAATGGGTAAATCCAAGCCATTTTGGATTAGGGAAACGCGCGTCATAAATGCCTTCAAAATCAAACGCCCGGGCTTTATTTTTTTTCGCCCACAAAATTCCTTGCCAGACTATTTGATATTGGGCAAAATTTTTTCTTCCCTTGGTATCCGTAAAGGCTTGATAGTAATAAGCTTTTTTGTCGCTTAAGAGAAAAATAGCGCCGGAATTTGTATTTTGGTCAATTAAAAAAAGTACGTTTTTGCCAAAAGCATTTTTGAGTGCGGCAAGATTTTTGCTTGACGGCACGTACCTTTTTAGACCAACCGCACTTTTCCAGCTAGTTCTAAAGAGAGCTAAATCGGGATTGGCTTTAAGAGAAGTTACTGCGCGCTTGATGCCGTAGCGGGTGTTCTTGCGCATCTGCTCTAAAAGCTTTATTTGGGATTTTTTGAGATCAAGTTCTAAGGTTTTAGAAGGCAAGTAAGGGCTTGCTGGCCTGAAACCGTAGTTGGTAGTTAGTAGTTGGTAGTTAGTAGTTGCCAGCGGCTCGATTAGAACTTGAAAGGCGCGGTATTTTTTGACCAGTTTGTTAATGGCATTAAGGTCAATTTTTTTTGGCCTTTGGATTTTAATAAAGCTTCCGAGCGGGGTAAACTTGCGGATGAAATAATAAACGTCGTTAATATTTTCAATTACCCAGCCTGTGTTTTCAAGGTATCTGGCGTAATTATCGCTTTGGCGGATATCCATGATTAAAAATTGGGTGAGATGAAGCGGGATTTGCCGCGTAAATATAGCCAGCGCGCGCTATCAACAACCCGCCACGGCCAATATAGCGGACTTGTGACCAAATCCCAAGTTCCCAAAAATTCAACCACTTTAGGGTTATAACCTTGTTTAAAATCAGTAAAACCTTTGCCCGGCTCCCTACCCCAAAGGTCAAATGTTTTTAATTTTTCTTTTTTACCCAGGCGGATTGCTTCCCAAAGCATTAAATTGTTAGCCATTACGTTTTTGTATTCTTGAGTGGACGCGCCATACGGGTAATACAAAAAATCTTTCCATTGAAACAGAATCCAGGTGGTAATAATTTGTTTTTGATAAACAGCGGTTAAAAGGCGGGCGATCGGCTTTTTTTTGGCACTCACCATATTGGTATGGAGGTGCTTCCACATAAGTCTGTGGTAGCGCTCGGTGTGGGCATAAAAGCCTTGGCGCTTGACTGTTTCGCGGGTAAGGGTAAGGTAGCGCTCAAAAGCAGTGTCAGAATTATCTTCAATTATTTTTACTCCTTTTTTTTGTGCTAAACGGATGTTGTAGCGGGTTTTTTTGTGGAAAGAGGCTAAAATTTTGTCTTCGCTGGGGGTAATGTCGAGCCAAAAAGTTGTAGGCGTAAATAAAGTTTTTCCGGGTATAGCACCTGCGTTTTTAAACCGCGCAATGGAGTCGCTTTTGGAAATTTTTTCAATCGGCTCCCATGGCTCAATTTTAATTAAAATAAAATTTCTTTTTTTAGCCTCAGCCACAAGATCGTTCAGTTCGTTTTTGCTGGGGTTCTCACATTTAATAAGTGTGGCTATTTTAAAATATGATTTTGGCAAGGGGGAACTGACAATTGTAAATACATTTTCTAATTTATTCTTGTTAAAGCTTCCTAAGCGGGTAACTTCGTTTCCCCATTCTTTTCTGAATTCTCCCCATTCCCAGGTTTGCAAAGGGTGTGGTGCGAGCTTATTTATTAAATTTTTGTCTTTGCTGCCGACTTCTCTTAAGGCCATTTAATATATTATATCTTCATCTTCAAAGTTGTACTCGATTTTAGAAACAGGTATATCGATGGTGTTGAGAAGTTCTTCAGGGATGTCAATCAAAAAGCGGGAAGGGAGATTGCTGAGCCATTGGCCAAAATAAAGGCGCCTGTCTGCGTAAGTTAAAAATAATAATTCTTTGGCGCGGGTGATCCCGACATAAGCCAGACGCCTTTCTTCATCCAATTCGTTTGCGTCAAAAAGCGAGCGCGAATGGGGGAAAAGGCCTTCCTCCATACCGACAATGAAAACAACCGGAAACTCCAGGCCTTTGGCGGCATGAAGCGTCATAAGCGTGACTAGCGCTTGGTTGTCGCCACCAAAGTGAAGGCTTTTGTTGGACAGCTGTTCGGCTTCGACAAGCGCCACGTTTTCCAGAAATTCGTCCAGCTTGGGAAATTCCCGTGCGACCGATCTCAGCTCTTTGATGTTTTCGAGCCTCGCCAGGTTCTCTTCGGTTTCGCGGCTATATTTATCTAAATATTTGCTTTTTTCCAGCAAAGCATCCATAAGCTCAAGCGTTGTAAATTTACTGATACTCACCTCTTGGGCAAACGTCAAAATTGCTTTGTAGCGGGTTTTGCCGGTTTTTTGGATACGTTTCTTTGAAACGGTGTCTCGGGGGTTAAGTAAAAAACGCAAATACGAAAGCACGTCTTTGATTTCAGCGCGGTCGTAAAAGTTGACACCGCCGACAATACGGTATGGGATACCGGCGTGAAGGAATGCCTCCTCAAGGGTACGCGATTGGGCGTTAGTACGGTATAAAACCGCTATCTCACTTTTCTTGTACCCTTGGCCGATAAGTGATTTTATGTTTTCTATCACGTAGCTTGCCTCATCAAGCCCATTATTTGCTTTAAAAAGTTTAATCCTTTCGCCTTTTTCGTTTTTGGTCCAAAGTTTTAAAATCGGATGGCTTCTTGAATTTTTGGAGATAACGCTGTTGGCGGCGTTTAAGATTGTTTGGGTTGAGCGGTAATTCTGTTCCAGATTAATAATCGTAATATCCGGATAATCATCGCGCAAATAATTTAGATTACGATAGTCGGCACCACGCCAAGAATAGATCGATTGGCTGGCGTCTCCAACTGCTGTAATATTTTTTCCGCTACCTACTAAATATTTTGTAAGAGTGTATTGGATTTTATTTGTATCTTGCCATTCATCAACCAAAATATGCGACAGGCGGTTTTGCCATTTTTTAAGGACCTCGGGCTTTTGTTCAAAAAGAAGCACGGTTTTTAATAAAAGGTCGTCAAAGTCCAAAGCGGCCGAATCTTTTAGGATTTTTTCATAGCGGTTGTAAATCGCAAATATTTTTTCTTGCTTTTCATTTTGGACAATTTCTCCGTATTCCCAAGGGCTTATCATCATTGATTTTGCTTCAGAGATGCTGTAGCTGATATTCCCTGGATTATAGGATTCGAGGGGCAGGTTCATCTCGTGAAGAATTTCTTTAATAACGTCTTTTTGGTCGGTTTGGTCGTAAATTACAAATTCTTTCGGGATCCCAAGCTCGTGTCCGTCGCGCCTTAAGACTTTGACACAAAAGCTATGAAAAGTACCTGAATAAGAAGGGATATAGCCGGATAAATCAAATATCCTTTTTTTCATTTCATCGGCGGCTTTGTTTGTAAAAGTCAAAAGGAGTATTGACTCCGGCTCAATTTTTTTTTCGGCAATAAACCAGGCAGCTCTATGGGTAAGTACTTTTGTTTTGCCGCTGCCGGCACCGGCGAGGACCAGCAAAGGCCCGTTCGGGTGGGTCACTGCCCTTTTTTGCATTTCATTTAAATCTGTGGTTAAGTTGTTTCGCATGGGTTATATAATTACAATTGTTTTATAACAACAAATATGGTTGACAAAGGTCATTCTACCACGAAAAAATCATATCCAAGAAACCGAAACAATAAAAAATTAAAAGCAGGACTTATGCGTTTGAAAAGAAGGCTTGTTTCCCGCCATTTGTGGGTAATGCGTTTGAGTTTTTTATTTGTAATTTTAGGGATAATTGCCTTTGCATTTATTTTTATCTACAAGCTTTTGCTGCTTTTTGGAGCAGATAGATATTTGAGTTTGGTTCAAGCGTTTGTGTTTGCTCCGACAGAGGGAGTAGCCCAGACAGACAAGCGCACCAATATTTTAATTTTGGGGAAAGCAGGTGAGGGCTATACCGCGCCGGATCTGACAGACACGATAATCGTTGCATCCGTTGGTCATACCAAAGATTCTAATTTTGTGCTTTTTTCCCTGCCGCGTGATATCTGGATTGGGGAACTTGAGACAAAATTAAACAGTGTTTATTTTTGGGGAAATGAAAAAGAAGACGGAGGCGGGTTGGTACTTGCCAAATCAACGGTTGAGGAAATTGTGGGGATTCCGATTCATTACGCCGCTGTGATCGACTTTAATAATTATAAAAAATTAATTGATATTGTCGGCGGAATTGATGTGCAAATTGAGCACGGTTTTACTGATAGCCGCTTCCCCATTCCCGGACGGGAAAACGATCTTTGTGGAGGAGACCCTGAATATAACTGCCGCTATGAAACAATAGTTTTTGAAAAAGGGGTAGAGCACATGGACGGCAAACGTGCATTAAAGTATGTGCGTTCAAGGCAATCGGCGGATGAAGCCGAAGGCACTGATTTTGCCAGATCGCTCCGTCAGCAACAAGTACTACATGCGCTTAAAGAGAAGCTGATGTCAAAAGAGATTGTATTAAATCCGTCTAAATTAAAGCAGATCTGGGAAGAAACCATGGCAAGCCTGGAGACTGATTTAAGTGAGAGAGAAATTGCTATTTTGGCTCGCAGGGTTTATGATGCGCGTGCGGAAGTTGAAAGCCATACTTTGCCCGAGGAATTATTAATTAACCCCGATCCCCGTGAATTCCAAAATTTATACGTATTTGTTCCCAGAAAAAAAGATTGGTCCGAAGTACAAAGCTGGGTAAAGAGTTTGCTTGCTCAGTAACCCACAATTCCCAGTTTGTTTATTAAAAGTACTCCCCATAAATTAACGGCAATGCTAATCGCCAGTAGCAGCCAGTGGTAAGCTTTTGGTTTGCTGTGGATTCCCAATATAATTAAAAAAATTAAAAATGGATAAAAATCCACGGCGTAGCGATATCCAAATTGGGAAAATCCGGTGCTTCCATACATAAAAATTACTAAAGAGATGGCAATTATTGTAAACCAGGTAATGTACGTAATCGTTTTTTTTAGCGGGGCTTTAAAAATAAGTATAAATGCCGGCGTGGTTATCCAGATTGCCAATCCTCCCCAGGACGGGGAAAAATATGGGAATTTTGTATGGACCCTGGGAAAGCTCCAGAAAAGGGTTTTTAAGTGTCTGGGAATATAGCCAGGGTGAAACAATCCACGGCTGTACCATGGCTCATCCAATACTCCGGGTATTAAAACATATGCCTTATCAAAAAGGCTTCCGAAACGCAAAAGATTATATAAGGCGTTAAGGCTTACAAAAATAAAAACCGGGATTAAGATTTTAATTATTTTTGTAATTTGTAGTTTTTTGTCCTTTACCCCCAAAACGAAAAGAAAAAATGGAAGGGCCAGAATTGTTTGTAGTCTGGCCAAATAAGCGCACCCCACAAAAATACCCACCAAAAAAGCCCTTTTTTTCTTTTGGCTTTCAACAAGTGCCGCCATAACAAAAAAGAAAGCTGTGATTTGGCCTAAATACCAGGCAGACCCCGAGCTTGCCAGATACCAAACAATAGTCCCAAAACCGGTTAAGATACAAACCCAAAGGCTTGTAATCTCGCTTTTGTTGAGTGCACGCGCAAGCATATAACTTAAAGTAACGCCACCGGCCCCCAGCATGTGGGCCAACCATTGCTGTTCAAACGCTTGGCCAAAAAAAGTAACGAATGGCAAAAGAAGTAAAGCCGGCATGGGTGGATAAACCACGTATAAATTGCCCCCAGCAGGAGCAAGTTCGTTAAGCCAAGAAGGTGGGTTAACAAGATAAAGTTTCCCTTGGACTAAGCTTTGGGCCAGATAAACAAAATAGTTGTAAGGTGTTTTTCCGGGAGAAGATATAAAATAAACAATTAAAGTTAAAATAAAAACAATACCTATTATTTTTTTGTTCATAACTCCATTTTAAAAGGTTACAATAAAATAATATATGCATATCAATTATTTACTTCTTTTTTGGGGGTTTGTCTTTTCCTTTTTTTTACCGGGATATTTAATTATTCAAAATTTTTATGCCTATCTTCCCACATACAAAAAAATTCCCCTGATTGGCGTTACCAGTATAATCGTTTCGACCTATCTTGTTTATTTTGTGTTTATTGTTTTTGGCTTTTCCAGAGTTGTCTTGGGATTTTTAATAGCTTTACTTAGTCTTATTTTTATTTTGTATGCGCTAAAGCAAAAATTTATATTTAAAAAAAGAAGTCTTCCTAAGCGGGCGCTGCTTATTTCTGCATTTATTTACATTCTTTTTTTTGCGGCGCTTGCACCGGGAATTATGACTTTTTTTAATGGATATTGGGTCATGTCCGCGGTTAATTGGCAGGATACGGCCATGCACTTGGGGATTATGGAAAGCATCCGTGAAGGAAATTTTTTACCTCAAGCCCCGTATTTTAGCGGCCAGCCTTTAACATATTATTATTTTTCCGATTTGCATACGGCGGTGGTTTCTTTTTTTGCTGATAAGCCGTCTTGGGAGGTGCTTGTTTGGGACAACCCCTTTTTTGCCGCCCTTTTTAGCTTAAGTATCTATGGCTTAACCATGTCAGTAACACGCAGCCGTTCGGCATCTCTTTTTGCCGCTCTAATAAGCGTTTTTGTAGGAAGTTTTATGTTTTTATATTTTATTTCGGATTGGGCAGATAGAGGTTTTTTGTTTAGTACTTTGCCGGAGCTTCTTCGGGACAAAGGATATACCATGGATTTTGATACGGTGATAACCATGGTGCCGATGGCGGATTATTTTTTGCAAAACCGTCCCATGATGGTTGGGTTACCAACGGTTGTGTGTGTGATGATTTTGGTGTTGGAAAAAAAACATTGGCCAAAGGCTTTATTTTTAGCATCGGCCTTAAGCGCGTTCGTTTTTAAATTTCAGCTTTTTGCCAGTGTTGTTGGTTTTGGGATTATAGGCTTATCTATTCTAACAAACCTCAGACACAGAAATAAAAAAGTAATCTTAAAAGCCTTGGGACTTCTCGCAATCCCGGTTATTATAGTTGTAATTTGGCTTTTGGTAAGCCGTGTCGGTAGTTTAAGTTTTATAGAAGTTATGAAGTCTACTTTGCGCTTTGGTCCATGGAATAAGGATGCGAGCCCGGGTTGGTTTTTGTTGTTTTATCCGGCTAATTTGGGGATGAGTTTTATTTTGGGATCATTTTGGGGACTATTTAGCTTAAGGAAAAATCAAAATAAAAAGCTTCGCTTCCTTTTTATATTTTCACTATATTGTCTTTTGCTGCCGGTGATCGTTGTTTTTACTGCATATGAATGGGATATGTTTAAATTTTTTTATTTTTCCCAGATTGGATTTATAGTTTTAAGTGCCTTAGGTTTGAGCTTTTTGTGGAAATATAAATGGGGAAAAGTATTTGCACTGCTTTTATTATTTATTATTAGTGCTACGTCTATTTTAACTTTGTTGTGGAGCGGATTAAATAAGTTTCAGGCTTATACTAACGACCAGTATTTAGCGGGGATGTGGATAAAGAATAATACACCACAGACTTCGGTATTTTTGACCCCCCCTACGGTTCACTCACCGGTTACCCAAATCGCCGGCAGACTTCGGGTGTTGTCTTATACTACATGGCCATATAGTCATGGGTATAACGTGGGACAAGATAATGTTTTTGTTCGTCTTGAAGACATTGAGAAAGTTTATGAAAACCCGGACACTTGGAGTGCCAAAAATGTTTTTTATAAATACAAGGTAGATTATATCTATTGGGATGAAAATGTAGAAAAAGATTACCCGGGAATTTATTTAAAATTAATCGAGGCTAAATATAATCTTATTTATCAGCGTGGGGGAGTGGCAATATTTACCCCGCCAGATGTTTTTTAACAATATTTACAACTTCCTCGGGCGTGTGCATGGCTTTGACGAGGTACTCTTTGGCCCCCATGGCAATGGCGCGCTGGGCATCTTCTTGGTTGGCAAGGTTGGTGAGGGCAATGATTACGACATTTTTTTGCATCTCTTTTAGTTTTTCCAATAGTTGCCCGCCCGAATATTTGGGTAAAATCATATCTAAAAGTACTGCTTGGGGATTTTGTTCGCTTATATACTTTAATCCTTGTTCTCCATCCTGGGCTATGATCACCTCAAAGCCTTCGATTTTAAATTTTTGCGCATACATTTTAGAAAGAAACCTATCATCCTCTACAATTAGAATGAGTGGTTTATTTTGTGGGCTTGTGGCTTCGTTGTTCACGGGTGTACCTTCTTATATTATATATTTATATGCAACTTGCCAAGTGAAATACTATGAAAAGCGCAAATAAAATCATTTTTATACTACTGTCCGGCTTTTTTTTAAGGCTCATTTTTTCTTTTTTCGGCACACTTGAGCTTGATCACAACACATTTGTCGGTTGGAGCTACCGTTTGGCAACCGAGGGTTTTGGAAATTTTTATAACGGTTGGTCGGATTATTTACCCGGTTATTTGTATGTTTTGTGGTTTTTAGGGAAGCTGGGTATATCTTTTTGGAGTGATTTATTTTATAAATTACCCGCAATTATTTCAGATATTTTAACGGGTTATCTTATCTATAAAATAGTCTACCCGCGAAGTAAAAAATTAGCGCCTTGGGCGGTGGCTTTATATGTTTTTAATCCTGCCATAATTGCAAATTCAACTTTTTGGGGACAGGTAGATTCTTTGGTGGCACTTTTTTCCATGCTCACTCTTTATTTTTTAGCAAATAACAAATTGTTGTTTTCTGCAGTAGCGCTGTCTTTGGGTACCTTGGTAAAGCCACAAACAGCATCTGCCGCACCCGTAGTATTGTGGATGATGCTTTCAAAAAAAACCGGTTATAAAAATTTTTTAATTTATGTTTTTACTGGTGCATTTATATATTTTTTAGCTTTTATTCCTTTTTCTCAAGGAAGCCTTTTTGAGTTTGCGCTTAGACGTACGTTTTTTTCATTGGCCGAGTACCCCTATACAAGCGTAAATGCATTTAATTTTTGGGCAATTTTCGGCATGTGGAAAAGTGATACGGGAGGTGTTGTCAGCCTTCGTCTTTTGGGCTTTGTGTTGATTTTTATTTCATCTTTTTTTGTGTTTGTCCGTATGCACAAAGTTAAATTTCATCCTGCCTTAAAACCATACTTTTTTTTGGCGGGGATTATGCTTTCTTCATTTTTGTTTTTGACTAGGATCCACGAGCGGCACATGTTGCCGGTTTTTGCTCCGCTTTCTGTTTTGAGTATTTTTTCCCCCGTTTCGTTAAGCGTATACGTTGGTTTATCTTTGCTGTATATTTTAAATCTTTATTATGCCTTTGTTTGGATAGAAAATGATTTTTACCAAATAATAGGACCGGATGCAACAAAAGTGGTTGGTGGGTTAGCTGTAGCGATATTCGTCTTTTGGCTTTATGCGCTTAATAAAAAATACAAAGCTCCTGTGATAAAAAAAATAAATTTTGCACTTAAAGAAACAAAAGTAAAATTTCCCAAAATAACTAAATCTATTAATCCTAAACATGCTTTGGTATTAGTATTAATCTTCTCTTTCATAAGCCGGGTATATATGCTTCATTTGCCTAAGGGGGAGTATTTTGACGAGGTTTACCACGCTTTTACTGCGCGAGCGATGTTGAACAATGACCCCAAAGCTTGGGAATGGTGGAACCCAAACCCGGAGGGTTATGCCTATGAGTGGACACATCCTCCCATGGCTAAGCTGGGGATGGTTCTTGGGATGCGTGTCTTTGGGGAAAATGCCCTAGGTTGGCGTTTACCCGCCGCAGCTTTGGGAGTAGGTGCTACTTATTTAATATATTTAATTACAAAGCGTTTAGTTGCGGATGAATGGGCAGGAATTATTGCGGCTTTAGCTTTTAGTTTGGACGGGTTGGCGCTTGTGATGAGCAGAATCGGGATGAATGACATGTACTTAGTATTTTTTGTGCTTTTGAGTTTTTATTTCTTTTTAAAAGAAAACCATCCGTTGTCTGCCTTAGCTTTGGGTTTTGCTGCCGCCTCCAAATGGTCCGTAATGTGGTTTTTGCCAATATTGGGAGTTTCGTTTTTGGCTTTGCGGCAAAAGTTTAAGTTTTCTTTGGTTTTTTATTTTATTCTGCCACCTTTGCTATACATTGGAAGCTATATCCCCATGTTCACTTCGGGGCACGGATGGGACAGCTTTGTAGAAGTACAAAAACAGATGTGGTGGTATCACACGAGACTCGACGCTACTCATGCTTATACGTCACCATGGTGGAGTTGGCCACTACTTAAGCGTCCCATTTGGCTTTACACAACAGGTGAAAGTATGGGAAAGATAGGGAATATCTATGCGATGGGTAATCCTGTAATTTTTTGGAGCGGAATTATTAGCGTAATTTATGCTTCTTATTTAGCATTTACCCATAAAAATAAAAAAATTGGTTTAATTGTATTTTCTTATTTAGTCTTTTTTGCCGCATGGGCAGTTTCTCCCAGAATAATGTTTTTGTATCATTACTTGCCTTCGGTTGCATTTATGTCAATGGCCATAGGTTTAACTTTAAGAAAACATCTAAAAGCCGCATTTTTTGTTTTGCCTTTGGCTTTTATCTTATTTGTTTATTTTTACCCCCATTGGACGGGCATTAAAGTGCCAGTCTGGTTAAACGACTCATATTTTTGGTTTGACTCTTGGCGTTAAAAGACAAGAAGTATCGCAAAAAGCAGCAAAAGCGCTCCCATTCCAAGTCCCGCTATCGCGGGCGTGCCTATGCCCGCATCAGGTAGAGCCGGAGTCGCCGTTGGTCCTTGGGCCAGTGCCGTTGCGGTTGGCGTGGCAGTGGGTGTTGTTTGGCCAGTACCCGTCGGTGTGGCAGTATTTGTTGGCGTAGCTTTGGGTGTCCCTGTGGGTGTGGCAGTAGCTGTGGGTGAAGGAGACGCTTTCGCCGTTGCCGTTGCCGTAGGTGAAGCCGATGGCGTCTGCGACGGATTGGTAATAGTAAAGGAGAAAAGTTCGCAGGATTGTGGTGCCTCCGCTCTGGGCCGCTCGGGAGCGGTGGGGGCCACTTGGGTGTCTCGCAACTGGTAAAGGCGAAGAGCGGTAAACACCGCAATACCAGCCAAAACCACGGTTATGCTGGTTACCATTAATGCTGTCTTGTTATTACTTAAAAAATCTTTCATATTTAAAACCACATATTTAGTATAGGATGAAACAGTTCTGCCTTTACGTTAATTGTTAAAGATTCTTTACCCTCAGGGATATTCGGCAGAGTAAATTCTTGGTAATATTCATTATCTGTTCCCGGTTTGGTTTTGGTAGTTTCTATGGGTGCACCCCCGTTTAAACTAAAACGGGCTTTATTTATACCGTTGTCGCTGGCGCTGCCTCGGACACTAAAGCGCACAAAATCTCCGGGTTTCAATTGCGACAAGTCGCTTGCGGTCAAACTATTCCATTCGCTGTCATATGCACGAATATCCAAACACATAGCTGTGATATTGACTCCTGGTGGCATAGTCGGAGTGGCTGTAGGCGTAGCTGTAGCCGTTGGCGTCGGCGTTGCCGTCGGCAATGGAGAAGTTTCCGGTGGTATTGTCGGCGTTGCCGTGGGTGTGGGTACGGGACAATCGCCTGTATATTGGGCCGAACCACCGTGACTACTGTCCAGTTGTACACACCAGCCGCACCCACCCGGTCCATAATCTCTGGGGTTGTGTGTGCCCGGTCCCAAATTTTTAACTCCAAGCGAATTTTCATTCGTGCCCACGCAGTCGCCATCGGTGGTGCCAGCATCAGCTTTCCGGTAATAAGCGTTAAAAGGGATGGATCCACAGGATGAGGAAATTACAATGCTTCCCGTGACTCCTCCTGGGAAAGTAACACTGCACTGACCGGTATCCGGTGGTGGGGCCCCGCCTCCTTCCGGGTCAAGTGTACAAGCAACCAGTCCCGGGCTACAAAATTCAAAACTACAAGGTGTTGTCTGGACGCCGCCGGCGTTGGAACAATCCTGGGGACTGGTACACCAGTCACTGCAGTTGGCTGCTTGGCGCTCGGGAGCTTGGTTTTGTCTTAATAAGATAACACCGGCAATAATTCCGCCTATCAAAACAATAATACCCAAAATTCCGGCAATAATTTTTGTTTTATTTTTAGAATTACTATTTGGTGGAGAAGTGGCAATGGATGGTTGTGTTTGTATGTTTGGCGTGGGATTGGTGGGAGTCTCTATCGCCATACCGGCTGTGGACTCCTGGGGGATGGTATTTGAAAACGGTGGGTTATTATTTGGGACAGTAGGATCCATTTTATGACTTTTTAATACTAACATAAACACCGGCAGTTAATAAACTAAAGCCACTTATCGCCAGAAAAATTGTTTGTTTGATGCTTCCTGCTTCTGGCATTTCTGCCGAATCACTGGCTGTGATGCTGGTCCTTGGTGAGCCAGTAGGTGTGGCAGAAGCAGAAATGGTAGGTGTTGGTGTGATAGTAGGTGTTGGTGTAGGTGTTGATCGCGGTGTAGTCGTGTCCGACGGCGTTGATTCAAAAGATGGTTCGTCTTCGGCCGCTTGGACAACAAAAGTGCGGGTGATTTTTCTTAAGATTCCTTCGGCATCTATCCAGCTGATAGTTAAAGTATGTTCTCCCTCTTCAAGATTTTGAGGAGGGCTCCAGCTCCATCCGCTTGGGCCTACCGTTACTTGATCGCTAATTGGGTCTGATTCAACTGTAATGGTAAATTCCGCGCCGGTCGGGCCACTTCCAAAAAATTCAGGCTTTTGTGTATAAATTATTTCATTATTGTCTAAGCTTTCGATAGTAACTACTTCGTCGTTGCCTTCCCCAGCGTCGTTTGTTAAGTTAAAGCCGGATTCGCGCTCGTTGGTTTGGTTGGGTAAGGATAATTCTGCCTCGGGGTTTTCATTAGTAACATCTCTGGTTTCATTTTTAAAGTCATAGCTACTGCCAAGAGTAATGATTTGGGTCGGGTTGGCATTTTTTAACAAAGTTTGTGCTGAGGCAACACCCATTGACCCTCCTTGTACATAGATTTCTACTAACGTTTCCGGGGTTAAATTTACATAATCAGAAGCCGACTGATTCCTGGCGTTGGCAAGGGATATTACCCACTCTCCATTTTGGGAAGTTGTAGTAGAGAGGGGAAGCGCGTTTCCTACGGTTGCATATACCAAAACTCCGCTGGCCTCCGTCCCGTCCGGAGTTTGTATCTGGCCGGAAATTATATTTGATGTTTCGGGCGGTGGCAATTCGGCTCCTGTAGTTACCTGCCATGGTGAACCGGCTTGGGTATACTCACTATTATCCGAAAGAATTTGGAAATAATACTTAGTATTTGGGTTTAAGTGCTTAAGAGTGACTGTGTGGATAATTGTAGCCAGGCCGTTGTCTTCATGGGCAGTTTGTCCTAAGTTTTGTGATGTTCCCCATTCAATTGCACCAGTGGTTTGTTTATCGGTAACCCAGGATATGGTAAAGCTGGTATCAGTAACATTGGTAATGCGTACATCTTTGGGTTCGGTGTCACCTCCCGCTCCCAGGCGGAATATTTGCTGTCTTTGAAGCAAAAAAACTCCGGTTGCAACACCCAGCATTAAGACGAAAATGCCCAAAATTGTCGGTATGGTTTTTTTCTTATTCATTTATGTTTATATTTTCCTCCTCTGTGATTCCGGAATCTTCCTCCCCAGTTTGTTCGGTTTCTTCTTCACTCTCTTGGTTTTCCTGATCTGTGTTTTCTTCATTTTCCGTTTCTTCAATTTGATCGTCATTAGTGTCGGTAGCTGGTGATAAATTGTTTATTAACACAGTATCGCCAATTTCTTCATCGTTCAAGTACAATCTGGTTTCCAAATTTTCTAAAATGTCAGTCTCAAGCGTGGGTTGAATTACGGCTAGAACTTCTTCTGATACTGTTGGTTCCGGTTCGTTTGTCAATGCTTTGTAAACGCTAAAGCCAATCCACACCAAAGTAGTAATGGCTGTAAGGATTGCCACTTGGACTAAAAATGGTTTTTCTTTTTTATTCATTTTCTTGAGTATAAACAGTAGCTCCCTTTATGTTTAGCAAAATCGGACCGGTTGCTTCCACTCCAGTTGGTGGTTTTCTAAAATCAAATTCCAGGAATTTTATTGGCCGGCGCATCCTTTCAAGATGAGTAAGAAATGATAATAGTCGGTTATATTCGCCGGCTACGCTTAATTCAAAAACTATTTCTTTTGCTGCACCCGGCTTCTCGCTATTTGTGGCGTTTTCTTGTTGGTCGTTTTGTTCATTCGTTATGGCTTGGCCCTTGATAACTACCTGGTCAAGATCAAACGCTAAAAGTAATACTTCATTTTTATTGGCAGCGCCTTCTATTTGGCGGACCACTTCTTCAACCTGAGGTTCTGAGGGTATGGCTTGGTGGAGAAGTGCAATTTCGTTTTCGTATTGGTTATAAAGCTTTTCTGCTTGAATTAGGTTTTCAATTTTTGTATTTAAAGTATTTAAAGTTTCCTCTTTAGCTTGTTTTCCTCGGTAAAGTTCTGCTACGGTTACGAGCGTTGGTTTCACTGCAAATAATCCAAAAAAGACAACAGCCCCTATGGTCAAAAACGTTTCCAAAAATAATCGGAGATCGTTCCTTTTTTGGTACATGACAATTATTTGTTCTAAATATTTACGGTAAAGCTGGTAGTTTTTGTTAAATCTGGTTTCCATTTTCCTGATCCTCAACAACAGAATTATCTGTTTCTACTACTATATTTTTTTGCAGAGTATAAATAACATACGGATTACCTTCCTGGGATTGCACACGTATAAGCTTCATATCGGTAAAATCCTGGAAAGCCTGTAGATTTGAAATCAATTGTGACACCGCTTGTTCCGATACGCTTTCAATGGAGATCTCCATCAAACTTGCATTTCTTTTGAATTGTGACAGGTTGGCGCCATTGGGAATTTTTGTTGTTAGAGCGGCGATCAGGTCTGAATTGCGGTTTTCTTGTTCATCTATTGTTTTAAAGAGAAGAAGCTTAGTTTGGGCTTTTTTGAAGTTTGTTTCCAAAGAGCTGTAAGATTCAATAAGCTGTGTTTTTTGTTTTATTTCGTCATTTAAGTCCGAATGCACGACATCCAGCCAAAAACGGGCTATAAAGCCGGCGATTACCACGAGCTCGACAAATATGACCAGCATGCGGAAGGTAGAAAGAGTCCATTTTAAGACTCTCCCGGCTGTTGTGTCCTCAAAGTTGCTTCGAGGAACCAGGTTGACCAATTTCTTTTTTTGTTGGGCAGGCATGTGATTTACTTAAATATATCATACGCCCGAGGAAATATTGAAGCCTGTCATTTAGCGTTGGCAAGTTTACTGAGCCTGCTTTTAATGCGGGCTGCCTTGTTTTTGTGGATTAAATTGCTTTTGGAAACCTTATCCACAATAGATATCGCCTCGCGTATGGCTTTTGGGGTTTTTACTTTATCGGCTTTACGTATGGCAATTTCCAATCGGGCTGTGTTACGTTTATTTATAATTGCTTTTCGTTTTGAACTCCGAAGAGCTCTTTTGGCGGTTTTGGTAACTGGCATATTTATTCCCTTTTGCTTTGAGAGTATAGCTGACACGGGGTAAAATATCAAATTGGATATCAAAACGACAAGGGTGTATTGTTTGTAATTAGAAAATATGGTTAGCAGTTGGTTTAAAAAAGGCAAAAATCTTCTCTTGGCACCGCAAGCAACAATTCTTTCAGCGGCGACGATTATCATGCTTATGAATCTTGTGGCACGCCTAAGCGGCCTTATTCGCCTTAGAGTCCTAGGCCACTATTTTATTGATGAAGAGTTGGCGCTTTTTTTTGCTGCTTTTCGTCTGCCCGACCTTGTTTTTGAGGTATTTACTTTGGGTGCTTTATCCTCTGCATTTATACCGGTTTTTGCCAGAACTTTTCATAAAAAACAAAAAGAGGCTTGGATAACCGCAGGCCGGGTGGTTAATTTTGGTTTAATCGTTTTTTTGGGGTTTTATTTGGTGTTCGGGCTATTTGCCCATAGTCTTTATGCTTTGATTGCCCCTGGTTTTAGCGGTCCCGAAACCGAAACTATCGCTTATTTAGCGCGGGTTTTATTTGCAGCTCAGGGATTTTTTGTTGTGAGCTATGTAATGACCGGCGTTTTAGAATCTTTAAAAAGATTTGTTGTTCCGGCCCTTGCTCCCTTGTTTTATAACCTGGGAATAATCCTTGGAACAATTTTGTTTGCACCGAGCCTGGGTCTTTTGGCGCCTGCAATAGGCGTGGTAATTGGCGCCCTGGCGCATTTTTTAGTCCAGTTACCAGTTGCTTATAAATTGGGATTTAGGTTCAGGTTTGAGCTTAAAGCTGGGAAAAATGTAAAACGTATAGGTAAACTGGCAACACCCAGAATGATTGAACTGGGGATATTGCAAATTGCCAAGACGGTTGAGCTGTTTTTGGCCTCACTCATTTCTACGCCCGCATATACTTATTACAATTTTGCCTTGTCCGTACAGGCTTTGCCAGTCGGACTTTTTGGTTTATCAATTGCCAAAGCAGCTCTTCCTACACTTGCTCATTATTCAAATGAACCGAAAAAATTAAAAACGGTATTTCTGACTTCGCTTTACCAAATTTCTTTTTTTGTTATTCCGGTTGTTATGGGAATGATTGTTTTGCGTATACCCATCGTCAGGCTTTTGTTTGGGACACATTTATTTGATTGGTCGGCGACAGTCCAAACCGGTTATGTTCTTTCTGCCTTTGCCTTGGGAGTTTTTTTTCAATCGGTGCTTCTACTTTTGACGCGCAGCTTTTTTGCTTTGCACGACACAAAAACACCGCTAATAGTTTCCGTTATTGGTGTGATAGTAAACGTAATGGTTTCCTTGGTGCTTGTTTTAGGGTTGGGTATGTCTACTTGGGCACTGGCGCTTTCATATTCCATTAATAACGCTTTTCAGGCGGTAATTTTATATTTTCTTTTGAGCCGCAGGCTAAATGGAGGAAGCCTGTTTGCCTTAACGCCTATCTTTAAACACACTTTATCTGCATTTTTATCCGGTTCGGTGATGTTTATTACTTTAAAGTTTTTTGACCGTTCGGTTTGGGTCAAGCGTTTGTCTTTTATCACAAACATCCAATCTTTAAAAACGTTGAATTTTGAGAATTTTGTCCTGGATACCCGCTACAGCGCCAATTTATTATTATTAACGGTTATAACCGCCATATTGGGCGGAATTGTATATTTGGCAATCAACGCCTTGCTTCGTACCAGCGAACTTCAGGTGTTTTTGCGTGTACTTAAACACAGAAAGTTTACTATTCCTCCCAAAGAGGGAGAATCAGTCAGTCCAGTAGCTTCAGACACATCCGGTATCTGATAAGGCTTGACACATCTTAGCACTCGTATTATATTAGTGCTAAGATGGAAGGCTTAACAGCAAGACAAACACAGATATTAAAAGCTTTAATAGACGAATATATTGAAACCGCAGTCCCGGTAGGCTCAATGGCGCTTGAGAAAAAATATAATCTTGGAGTTTCTCCGGCAACCATTAGAAATGAAATGGCGTCCTTGACACGGACTGGTTTTTTAAAACAACCACACACTTCAGCCGGCCGCGTGCCTACTCCCAAAGCCATGAAATTTTATATTAACCAGCTCATGGAGGAGCGGAGATTGAGCCTTACCGAGGAAGTTAAGGCGCGGGAAAATGTCTGGGATGTACGCTCGGACTTGGATGAGCTTTTGCGCCACGCTACAAAAGCTTTATCAGAGCGGACACAAACTTTGTCTGTGGCAGCCATGGATGACGGGGATTTTTGGAGCTATGGACATTCCCAGCTTTTTAACAGCCCGGAGTTTTTTAATTTTCAGGTATGCCAAACTTTATTCTCAACATTGGAAGAAGGCAGGCGCCTGCATGAGCTTTTTTTTGAGAAATTCCAGGGGCTAAGCCCCATTGAAGTACTTTTTGGAGAAGAGCTGGGGTGGGAATATTTTGAGCCAATAGGCATTGTGGCTTCGCGTTTTGAGGTACAAGGAAAACATGGTGCAATTGGGGTTATTGGCCCATTTCGTTTGAATTACCCGGCCATTATTCCCACCGTCAGATATTTTGGAAGTTTAGTAGAGCAAGTTGGAGGTAAATAATTTATGCCAAAAGTAAAAAAAGACAAATTGCAAAAAGAAAATGAGGCTTTGCGGGAACAATTGGTGCGTGCTCTTGCTGATTATGACAACCTGCAAAAACGGGTTATGCGCGAACGCGAAGATGAAGAAGCTCGGCAAAAGATTTTAATTCTTACAAAATTATTACCAGTGTTTGATATGCTTGATAATATTCAATTACATTTAAAAGATTCTGGTTTAGCGCTTGCGATAGACGAGGTTAATAAAGTTTTACAACAACTTGAAGTAGAAGTCATTAAACCGCAAACGGGTCATAAATTTAATGAAAATATTCATGAAGCAATTGACGCCAGAGATGGAGAAAGAGATGGCGATATTTTAGAATGCAGCTTGACTGGTTACAGGGTTGGGGATTATATAATAAGACCTGCAAAAGTAATCGTTTCAGTAAAAAGAAAGGAAAATAAAAATGAGTAAAATTATCGGAATAGATTTAGGAACAACAAATTCGGTCGTTGCTGTCATGGAAGCAGGGCAACCAAAAGTAATTCCTGCGGCAGATACGGGGCGTAATATCACCCCATCTGTTGTCGAACCTGAAAAAAATCTTGTGGGGGATGTGGCTAAGCGCCAAATGATTTTAAACCCCAAAAATACTATCCATTCAGTAAAGCGTTTAATGGGAAGGCGCGAAAACGCCACCGAGGTAGAAAAAACCAAAAAGATGGTTTCTTACACGATAACCGCGGGTAAAGACAATATGGCCGTAGTTAAAGTGGGAGATAAAACGTATACCCCTCAGGAAATTTCAGCGCGTGTACTTATGAAGCTTAAAAAGGATGCCGAAAGCTATTTGGGCGAAAGCGTAGAATCTGCCGTGATTACGGTCCCTGCATATTTTGACGATTCCCAACGCCAAGCTACAAAACAAGCAGGAGAAATCGCCGGGCTTAAGGTGGAACGCATTATTAATGAGCCTACGGCTGCGGCTTTAGCCTACGGTCTTGATAAAAAAGATAGTAAAAAAATAGCAGTTTACGATTTGGGAGGAGGAACGTTTGACATTTCCATTTTGGAGCTTGGAGACGGGGTATTTGAAGTTAAATCCACAAATGGGGATACTCACCTTGGGGGGGATGATTTTGATGAAAAGATCGTGGATTTTATTGCCGATGAATTTAAAAAAGAAAATGCCGTTGACCTTAGGCAGGATAAACAGGCCTTGCAGCGTATCCGCGATGCCGCCGAAAAAGCAAAAATTGAGCTGTCGGCAAGCGCTGAAACCGAAATTAACCAGCCATATATTACACAAAAAGACGGTAATCCCCTCCACCTCAATCTCAAAATAACCCGGGCAAAACTGGAAAGTTTGGTGGAGGACCTGGTGGAGCGGACCATGGATCCTGTTAAATCTGCCCTTAAAGACGCCAAATTGACTGTAGCAGATATTGATGAGGTGATCTTGGTTGGCGGGATGACCAGAATGCCCATGATCCAAAACAGGGTTAAAGACTTTTTCGCTAAAGAGCCGCACAAAGGGGTAAATCCGGATGAGGTTGTTGCCATCGGTGCCGCTATCCAAGGTGGCGTTTTGGGCGGGGAAGTAAAGGACATTCTTTTATTGGATGTGACTCCCTTGACTTTGGCCATTGAAACTTTGGGTGGAGTGGCCACCCCCATGATTGCCAGAAATACCACAGTCCCGGCCAGTAAAACCGAAGTATTCAGTACCGCCGCCGATAATCAAAACCAAGTAGAAATTCATGTTTTGCAAGGCGAGCGGCCAATGGCAGCGGACAACAAATCTTTGGGCAGGTTTATTCTGGATGGCATTCCCCCGGCACCGCGTGGCGTGCCCCAGATAGAGGTTACTTTTGACATTGACAGTAACGGCATCCTGAAAGTGACGGCCAAAGATAAAGCCACAGAAAAAAGCCAAAATATCACCATTACCGGCGCGGTTGGCCTTTCGGATGAAGAAGTAGAAAAGATGCGCGAGGAAGCCGAAAAACACAAGGCCGAGGACGAGAAAAAGGCAAAGATGGTGGAGGCTCGAAACAAAGCCGATAATCTGGTGGCCGGTTCAGAAAAGGCGTTGAAAGATGCCGGAGACAAAGTGCCGGCGGACATTAAAAAAGCGGTTGAAGAAAAAATCAAAGCGGTTAAAGATCTTTTGGGTGAGACTGAAATTGACGCGGAGAAGCTGGAAAAAGCAAGCGAAGAGCTAAACACTGAGCTTCAGAAAGTTGGCGCCGCCATGTATAAAGAGGAAGCGGCACCGGCCGATGATAAAAAGGATTCCAAAGCCTCCGACGGTAAGCCCTCTGATGCAGAAGAGGGAGAAGTGGTTGAATAATGGCTACTAAATGATATGGCAGATGGCAAAGCTGATTATTATGATGTTTTGGGAGTAAGCAAAGACGCGTCGGATGCCGAAATAAAACGGGCTTACCGCAAACAAGCTTTGGAGTGGCACCCGGATAAACACAAAGACAATAAAGAAGTAGCCGAAAGACGTTTTAAAGAAATTAACGAAGCTTACCAGGTTTTGTCCGATCCTGAAAAACGCAGTGCCTACGACCAGTTCGGACACCAGGCATTTGCTCCCGGTGGCGGCTTTGGCAGAGCCGGCAGTTCCCCTTTTGGCAATACCGGCCAGTGGGGGCCGTTTACTTACACTTATTCCGGCAGCCAAGGCGGTTTTGGTGGATTTGATTTTGGCGACCCGTTTGAAATCTTTGAGCAGTTTTTTGGCGGAGGCAGCCCGTTTCGGGCAACTCGGACAACGCGTATTCCCCGCTATAGCATAGATATTGAATTTATGGAGGCTGCCCGTGGTACTCAAAAAGAAGTGGACATCGGCGGCAGAAGACGAAAAATTAAAATTCCGGCAGGTGTTGACGACGGCAGCCGTATCCGCTTTGACGATTTTATTTTGTCTGTGAATGTTAAGCCGCACGCGTTTTTTGAGCGGGATGGGGCAGATATTTATGTGCGCCAAAGTGTGCCTTTTAGTACCGCAATCTTAGGTGGAACTATAACGGTCCCCACAATTGACGGTGAGCTTAAGCTGAAAATCCGAAAAGGCACGGCCTCAGGGACGATGGTGCGGCTTCGTGGCAAAGGTTTGCCGCATCTTCACGGGCGTGGCCAGGGAGACCAGTATGTTAAGCTGGATGTGGAAATTCCCTCCAAACTCACCCACAAACAAAAAGATTTAATCAAAGAGCTTCAGAAAGAGGGTTTGTAATGATTCATTTTTTAAGGCAAATTACTATCTGATCAGGAAAAGCTCCGAGACCCAAAGTTTGTGGATTAACCTTCCAGCTGTCTATAAATTCCTCTTCTGATTTGTTTAAGGCATTAGAAAGTATTTCCGAATTTTTCTCCCTTTCATTAGACGAAGCGGTTACATAAAGTATCCCTCCGGGTTTCATTTTTTCCCATGCTAATCTAATAGCCTCAGTCCACATTTCACTATCTCCTGTTGGTTTGGGATTTCTTATAATCACCAAATCTGGGTTTAACTCCTGACCACCCTCTTGATAAATTGTCGGATCGGTAGCCGATTTGGTAATAAAATTAAACCCAAAATATTCTGCTGCCATTTTGCCGGTATTATCGGGATCAACTGCAAATTTTTTGGCATTTGGCCACAAAAAATTAATTGCATCAGTTTCCACATTTGAAGAACCGCTGCCTAAAGTATAAACGACTGTGTCTGCGCCATTTTGCCTCCTTATTTCTATCCATCCCGGATCATTTACTTGCTTGGTAAAGGTATCTAAAAATTTTTCAGCATTTATAAATTTTGGTTTTGGATGTTCTGAAGTTTGATTGTTGTCTTTATTATCTTCCACAATATTAATCTAAAATAATCTAAACTTTTTAGAAATAATAATCACTCTCATTTCAGCTGAATTTTAACACAGGGCAGTCAAATTAAACAAACATTTGTGGCAGAGCATAACTTGGCAATTGCCAATTAACTCTCCCTGTTATATATATTATGTATGCCATTAACATCAAGGGATTTAAAACAAATCAGTGATGTTGTTGAGCGCAAGCTCGAAGAAAAGCTCGAAGAAAAGCTTGAGCAAAAACTTGAAGAGAAACTTGACGAAAAGCTCGAAGAAAAATTTTCCCAATTTAAGGACGAGCTCTATACCAAGATAAACTCCTCTTACTCGAATTTGCAATTCTCGTAAGAGATTTTGAACCCAAAAATATTTCTAAAATTGTAAATTGAAATATTTTGGGTATAGACCCTATTTTAGAAACTTCTCAATCTTGACAACCTTTTGGCTTTATGCTTTTAATAAGATTAATCAGATCAAATAATTTGCCTTTTGAATTTAAAATAATGTATGCACTCACTCACTCACTCACTCACTCACTCACTCACTCACTCACTCACATAAAGTCTTAATAGGTTTATTTTTTTCACTTTTTATTTTCCTCGTTCTTGTCCCAAGCAAAGCCTGGGGATACTACACCAATATGCCAGCTTCTGTTGTCATTGGCCAACCAGACTTTTCCACGAATTCTCCAGGAACGTCATCGACTAGTTTAAACAGCCCTTCAGGGATTTTTGTAGATGAAAAAGGGCACTTAATCGTAGCCGAATATAACAATAACCGTGTTCTAATTTGGAATCAGATACCAGCAACTAATGGGACTCCAGCCGACCTCGTGCTTGGCCAATCAGATTTTGACACAGGGTCAATTAACGGAGGAGGAGCTAGAGATGCTGATACGCTTAGAAATCCTACAGCAGTCTGGGTTTACCAAGATAAGCTTTTTGTTGCAGACGCATATAACCACCGCGTGCTTATTTGGAATGAATTTCCAACAACAAATGGAGAACCTGCCGACGTTGTTGTGGGAAATAGTACCATGACAAGTCAAGAAGCCACGTGTGATAACAAGACTCTGTACGTACCCTACGGAATGGCTGTACACCATGGAAAATTAGTCGTATCCGACGCAAGTCACGACCGAGTACTTATATGGAATTCGATTCCTACAACAAATTACGCTCCAGCCGATGTGGTCTTGGGTCAACCGGATTTTACAACCTGTGATAGCGTTTCGGCATCGCGATACACCATTGTAAACGGTCTGGGTGTCACAATAGACACATCAGGCAGACTTTTTGTGGCAGATCCAAATGCTTACCGAATCCTGCTTTGGAATTCTATTCCAACCGGAAACTATGTTCCAGCAGATGTGGTAATTGGTCAGGCTGACTTTGATACTGATACTGATCTACCTGCGGCTCCTAATACTCTTGGCAACATACGGATCCCTTTCTCAAGCGGGAGCAAATTATTCGTAGGAGACGCCAATCACAATCGTGTTCTCATTTTCAATGCTATCCCTACTACAAACGGGGCATCAGCGGACGTGGTCATAGGTCAAACAGATTTATCTGGGAGTCTGAGTAATGCCGGAGGAACAACTTCCGCGAATACCATCTCCGGGGCAGGTAGAGTATTTGAGTATCAAAATAAATTGCTCGTTGTTGACTCTGGAAACAACCGCATCCTCATCTTTGAAGATTATGAAGCCACTGCCACGCCAGGCTTTACCGTGAACTACCCACCTGAAAGCAGTGGGGACAAGATGAGGCTGAGTGGAAACATTGTCATGGGGGAGTATGGGAAGTTTGACCTTCGCAGCCCCGAGGTTTCCATCAACAACCAGGGCTTTGGACCACTCACGAATTTTTCCAAGCGCCAGCACTCAGACCACGAGACAATTACTGAGTTTTACCATGACTTTGAGCCATGGGCAGGGGTGGCTCCACGCGACCGGTGGAGCGAGGGAGATGGCTTCACTGCTCACTTCAGAGCCACTTCCTACCAGTCCAGAATTGAAACCCAGGAAGCTTTCCTCTTTTGGCCATTTACCTTGGACAGTGTGAGCACAGAAGGAGCGGTACCTACTTTTTCCTTCCACATTCCCAGTAAAAATGTGGAGCACATCAAAAGTAACCTTGACCGCTTTGAGGTGTATATTGGCAAAGACGGAAATTTCACTCAATACTTAAAGCGAGTACCTGTGAGCCTAGTAGGGGAGGATGGGAGAGTAGTAGTCTCTGCCAATTCAGAAGGGGTGCTTACAGCCCAGGCCACATTCACCCCGGGGGAGTATGAGGTGAAAGTGAGGGCAGTTGACAAATGGGGCAATCACTTTGACACAAATGTAGTTCCTCTCACCCTCACCCAAGCCCTTGTTTCAGTGGAAAGTACGCCACTTTTCTCGGGCTTTTGGTTCCCACTTCAGATCAACCGGGCAACTGGAGTAAACACAGGCATCATTTCTTCCTTCAGGCCGGAAAGCGTGAGGACAAGCTATACCACAACCACCCTTACTCCCATCTTCACTGGTATTGCCTTTGCCGACTCCCTCATCAGCCTGACTGTGGTCAACAACCAAAACCCTGGGGAAGTGAAGACATTCACTGCAACCACAGGAGCTGACTCCACCTTTAGC
Source organism: Candidatus Microgenomatus sp. (assembly GCA_020724555.1). Taxonomy (GTDB): domain Bacteria; phylum Patescibacteriota; class Microgenomatia; order UBA8517; family UBA8517; genus DYGT01. The sequence goes on along the minus strand of DYGT01000003.1, from coordinate 27,138 downwards.
CTGACACCCACCCTTTACCCTGACTCAACAGTCGCCATCACAGCTCAAAAGGCTGGGCTTTCCACTCAGATTATACCTTTTAAGATTATACTTGCAGCCGCCCAAAACGGGACAAACTCTGAATAAGTAGCTTCAGCCCCAACATCAAACCGTATAATTATTGGAAAGGCCAATTCGCATTATTTTTTTGTATAAAGTATTGTATTGATGTATCGATACATTAATATAGAGGGGGTAATAGTAATGCAGTATTTGTTTGACTTTAATAAAGCCAAAGAGGTACAATAGCCAAAGAATATGAAAGTTGGTGGGACGAGTGCCCGCCTTTTTTGTTAGCGAGCGTATATTAAAATTATTATGGCAGGATTACCAAGAACAGAATTTGCACAAGCACTAAAGGCCATTACAACCGAGCGTGGTCTGGATCCGGATGTGATTTTAGAAACCATCCGTCAGGCTTATGTGGCGGCTTACAAACGCGACGCACGCGAAGGCGGCATTGAAGTTGACGAGCTTGAATACGACGCCGAAATAGACAAAGTTACGGGTGAGGCTAAAATATTGGCCTGGGATCCGGAAAAGCCCGAAGAAAAAAAAGACGTTACGCCCCCGGGTTTTGGGAGAATCGCAGCCCAGACCGCCAAGCAGGTGATTCACCAGAAGATCCGTGAAGCCGAAAAAGGAGTTGTTATGGATGAATTTGAATCCCGTGTGGGCAGCCTTATTTCGGGTATTGTCCTTCGTTTTGACGGGCCCAATGTGCGCGTGGATTTAGGCCGCACCGAAGGGATTATGCCTGCCATTGAGCGCATTCCCACCGAGCGCCTGAATCCCGGCCAAAGACTAACTTTTTTTCTTAAAGAAATTGAAGATACTCCGCGTGGAAAACAGGTAGTATTATCCAGAGCCGACAGAGCCTTTGTCGAAAGAATTTTCGCGCGTGAAGTACCGGAAGTTGCCTCGGGCAGCGTAGAAATAAAAGGCATCGCCAGGGAGCCTGGGATACGCACAAAAATCGCCGTATATTCAAGCCAATCCGGGGTGGATCCGGTAGGCTCTTGTGTCGGACAAAAAGGTGTACGCGTACAGGCCGTCACCAATGAGCTTGGAGGAGAACGGATTGATATTGTTCCTTTTAGCGAAGATGAGCGCGAATTTATAAAAGCCACTATGTCGCCCGTGGAAGTGATTGATATGAAATTTAACGAGGCAGAAAAAAGCGTTGTGCTTACTGTGCCGGAAGAGCAGCTTTCTTTGGCTATTGGAAAAGATGGGCAAAATGCCCGGCTTGCCTCAAAGCTTACTGGTTGGAAAATTGAAGTACAAGGAAACGGTGAGGGGCCGGCAACTACTAGCGAGGAAGAAGCCCCCCAAAAAGACGCAAGTGACGAATCATCTGAAAATTAAAATGGTGAATAAACTTGGTTATTTAAAAAATTATGAAGGAATCCAAAAGACCACCAATTGTGACAGTTTTAGGCCATGTGGACCACGGCAAGACTTCTTTGTTGGATGCCCTCCGGCAAACTAATATCCAAGGCCGCGAAGCGGGTGGCATTACCCAAGGCATCGGTGCCTCGGTGCTTAAAAGCCAGGAAGGGACCATTACTTTTGTAGATACTCCCGGACATGCAGCTTTTTCCCAAATGCGTGCCCGTGGGGCAAAAGTTGCTGATATTGTACTTTTGGTAGTAGCTGCTGACGACGGCGTTATGCCGCAAACAAAAGAAGCCATAAGCTATATCCGTGAGTCCGAAACCCCCATGATTGTCGTCATAACAAAAATCGATCTTCCCGCAGCTAACATTGAACGCGCAATATCCCAGCTTGAAGAAGAGGGAATTTTTTTTGAGGGGCGAGGTGGCACAATTCCTTGGGTAAAAACATCCATTAAAACCAAAGAAGGATTGAATGAACTTTTGGAATTAATTGAACTTATGGCCCAAGTGGAAGGTATATCAGGCGACCCCGAAGGGGATCTTGAGGCTATTGTCATAGAAACTAATAAAGATAAAAGGGGTGCGGTAGTGTCTGTCGTGGTAAGAAATGGCACACTAAAATCCGGACAGGTTTTAAGCTCACAGAGCACAAAAGCCCGTGTACGAGGCATTTTTGGAGAGCGTAACCAGCCAGTTAAAGAGGTATTCCCCGGCTACCCTGCCCTGATATTGGGCTTTACTGATTTGCCGCAAGTGGGTGAGAGCTTGGTGGGTGACCACAAAGACGGCAAAGCTACAACCAACAAATTAAAAGAGGAGCCAGCCAAAAAGTTTTTCGCGGAAGTATCAGACAAACAACTTGGCTTAGTAGTAAAAGCGGCAAGTGCCGGGTCTCTGGAGGCTTTGCTTGCGAGTTTACCGGCCGACGCCGTTGTTATTGATTCGAGCGTGGGGGAAGTCAGTGAATCAGATGTGTTTTTTGCCAAAACAAGCGGTGCGACAATTCTTACTTTTGGAACTAAAGCGCCGTCAGGAGTTAAAAAGTTAGCCGACACCGAAGGCGTGAAGATTGAAACTTTTGATATTATTTATAAACTTTTGGAAAGGGTTTCGGAGCTGGTGGAAGCCAAAAAACTACACACAAAAGGAGAAGCGGAAATAGTAGATATCTTCCCTTATGAAAAGTTAAAAGTTGCCGGATGCCGTGTGCAAAAAGGTGAGATTAAAAAAGGTGATAGGGTGATTATTATGCGTGGGGATAGTGAGCTTGGACGAGCCACAATTACTTCTCTTAAGCGCGGCAAAGAAGATATTGGTGTTGCCAAGGCCGGCGAGGATTGCGGCATAATATTTAAACCGCAAATTGATTTTAATAAAGGCGATATGATACTATCGGCCGTATAAACCCTAAAAATGAAAGACTCATTTGACAATCTTATTGAAAGTAAAAATTCGATTTTAATACTTTTGCCGAAAGATCCTTATTTTGACCAAGTAGCAGCCGGGCTGGGACTTTATCTTTATCTAAAAGAGAAAAAAGATACGATTATAAATTGTCCTTCACCTATGACTGTTCAGTTTAACCGTTTGGTGGGAGTGAATAAGGTCACCCAGGAAATGGGTAACAAGAATTTAGTTTTCTCTTTAAAAGAATATGACCCCAAAAAAATTGAACGCGTGACATATGATGTTGTCGATAACCAGATGAAACTTATAGTCATACCCAAACCGGGTGAAAAACCTCCGGCCGAAAGCGACGTTCAGGTCAGTTACGCGGGCTTAAGCGCTGATTTGGCAATTTTGATTGGTGGAGCCCACGACGGGCATTTTCCTCAACTTAATAAAGAGGAGCTCAAAAACGTGGAGTTAGTTCACATCGGAATAAATGACATTAAGCTAACGCGTGAAGTGATGTCCTTTTCGCAAAAAGCCACAAGCGTTTCTGAAATCGTTGCCAGTTTGATTGATGATTATAGCCAGGATATTGCCACAAATCTTTTGCTGGGGTTATACGCCGGCTCGCGAAATTTTGCCGATGATAATGTGACCAGTGAAACTTTTGCGTTGGCTTCGCGCTTAATGCAAGCCGGAGCTAAAGCCAATCCCACGGTTTCGGCAAAAGCTTACCCCACTGGCGCAATACCCATGCGCCCTTACCAGGAAAGCAAAGTTGAAAACCCCGAAGGAGAGAAGGCTGAGGAACCGCCCCGTGAGTGGACCCAGCCCAAAATCTACAAAGGTACGGATATAAGCTGAGTTTAAGCTTAAATCTAACAATTGCACAAAGCATGCTTGTGTGTTATTATTCTCACTGATGTGTAACAGGGATGACGGTGAAACTCCGTTTTCTCAGTGACTCATGACTTATGGCTTTATTAAAAGACGAAAAACAAGACATAATAAAAAAATTTGCCCGCGAAAAAGGAGACACAGGTTCTCCGGAAGTACAAATAGCGCTTCTTACGGTTAAAATCAATAAACTCGCGGAACACCTGAAAGTTCATAATAAAGATGTTCATTCCAGGCGCGGACTTTTGAGCATGGTTGCTAAAAGGCGGAGGCTTTTGGCGTATCTTCAAAAAAGAGATGAGGATCGCTTCAGGGCATTAACAAAAGAATTGGGTATTAAATAAATTAATGAAAGAAATTAAAAAAAGTTTAGAATTTGGGGGAAGAACCCTCACCCTATCTACGGGTAAAGTTGCCACTCAGGCGAGTGGGGCTGTAATTGCGCAATATGGGGAGACCGTTGTCTTGGCAACGGTTGTAGCTTCAGATCTGACGGCCGAGCTGGATTATTTTCCTTTAAGCGTTGAATATCAGGAGCGCCTTTATGCCGGAGGCCGCATAAAAGGTTCCCGTTGGGTAAAGCGTGAAGGCAGGCCCAGCGACGATGAAGTATTAAAGGCCCGGCTTATAGACCGCTCCATCCGCCCTCTATTTCCCAAGACCTACAAAAAAGACGTACAGGTAATCGTTACAGTTTTGTCCGTGGATATGGAAAACGACCCGGTTTTTATAGCCCCTCTGGCGGTTAGCGCTGCCATAGAAGCTTCTACTATTCCTTGGTATGGACCGGTTGGGGTGCTCTCGGTTGGGCTTAAAGAAGACACTTTTTTTATAAACCCGCGTGAATCAGAGGTTGAATTTTCCGATATGGATTTGGTCGTTTCCTGTACAAAAGATGCCATCGTTATGATTGAAGCAGGAGCCAGGGAAGTGCCTGAAGAAAAAATATTGGGAGGCATTGAATTTGCTTACAAAGAATCCCAGGAAATTATTGATTTCATTGAAAATTTTGCCAAAGAAGTCGGCAATAAAAAAGAAGAGTATGCCCATAAAACTCCGGATCCTGATTTGGAAAAACAAGTCAAAAAACTTGTTGATGCTAAACTTTCTGACATAATTTTTCGTCTGGCTCAAAAAGAAGGTGGAGCAGGCGATTTGAATAGTTTAAAAGAGGCTGTTGCCCAAGCAGTTGGCGAAGAAAGCGCTCGGGAGGCAAAAGATTTAGTTGATGTTCTTTTAACCAAAAAAATCCGTGAAATGATTTTGGCCGGAAAACGTCCGGATGGCAGGAAGCTAAATGAAATTCGTGAATTAAGCTCAGAAGTAGGAGTGCTCCCGAGAACGCACGGCTCAGCCATCTTTACCCGCGGCCAGACTCAGGTTTTGAATATTACCACCTTGGGATCTCCTTCACTGGGGCAATTAATTGAAACAGCCGAAGGTGAGGAAGAAAAGCGTTATATCCACCACTACAGTATGCCTCCATATTCTGTTGGTGAAACAGGGAGAGTAGGTTCCCCAAGCCGCCGGGAGATTGGACACGGGGCCCTGGCCGAGCGGGCGCTCCTGCCTGTCATTCCCACTGAAAAGGATTTTCCGTATGCCATCCGTTTGGTTTCAGAAGTAACCAGTTCCAATGGCTCAACCTCCATGGCCAGTACTTGTGCTTCGACATTATCTTTGATGGATGCAGGTGTGCCGATAAAGTCACCGGTTTCCGGTATTGCTATGGGTCTTGTAATTGAAGATAAAAAGGTCGCCATTCTAAGCGATATTGCAGGCATTGAAGATTTTAATGGCGATATGGATTTTAAGGTAACGGGTACAAAAGATGGAGTGACCGCGCTTCAGCTGGACGTTAAAACCCTAAATCTTACGCCAGAAATTCTTAAAGATGCACTAATCCAGGCAAAAGAAGGCAGGATGTTTATTTTGGAATCCATGCTTAAAACCATAAAAGAACCCCGCGAAAAAGTTTCAAATTATGCTCCCAAGATTAAAACCATAAACATAGATCCGGAAAAAATCGGTGAAGTGATCGGGCCCGGGGGAAGGATGATCAAGCGGATAATCGCCGAAACAGGTGCCGAGGTAGAGGTGGAGGACGACGGTACGGTAAATATTTCGGGTATGAAATCAGAAGATGTTGAGCGAGCAATTTCCTGGATAGAATCTTTAACTAAAGAGGTGCAAGCGGGTGAAATTTATAAAGGCATAGTTAAGCGCATTCAGCCTTTTGGCGCTTTTGTGGAAATATTGCCCGGAAAAGACGGCTTGGTTCACATTTCAGATATGTCGGAAGGTTTTGTAAAAAGCCCCGAAGACGTGGTTTCATTGGACCAAGAGGTTGAAGTAAGGGTAAAAGAGATTGATAATTTGGGTCGAATTAATTTGTCTATGATACTGGATCCTTCACACGATAAAGAAAAAGAAAACGGCCGTATGGCAAGCCGAGGCAACCGTCAAGACCGCCCCCATAGGCGCGATTTTGGCTCGCGTAAAGGCAGAGTTGAGCGAAGAAGCGGGGAATCGGCAGGACCCCATTTTCCCGCCAGCAGATTGATAGATTCAGAAAAAAAAGTTAAGCGCTTCAATCGCTGACTTTTTTTCTGCTATAGTTATATTGTGAACGAACAAGACTTAATTTTTCCTCTGCAAAATAAAATTTCAGAATCCGAGCTTCCGGTTGACTTAAAAGAGCGCGTAAGCGTTCGTTTGGAGCAAATGAAAGCTCTTGTAAGCTCCCCTACTTTTTTGCCGGAAATAGATAATATGACGCGTTATATTAATTGGATAACGGCTTTGCCTTGGAATAAACACACAGATGATATTTTAGATTTAAACCATGCTCGCGAAATAATGAATAAAAATCACTTTGGATTGGATGAGCTTAAAGAACGCGTTTTAGAATATTTGGCTGTAATGCAGCTTAAAGGAAAGTCTTCGCAAAATATTGTCCGGGCGCCGATTTTGTGTTTTGTAGGTCTTGTGGGAACGGGAAAGACTACTTTTGCGGCGTCTTTGGCGGAAGCGCTGGGCAGGAAAATTGCGCGCATACCCTTTGGCGGTATGGGCAGTCCTCTGGACCTTCGTGGCCAGTCAAGGGTTCACCCCGAAGCCGAGCCCGGACGCATCATAAAAGCGCTTAAAGATACACAAAGCAAAAATTGCGTGATCCTCCTGGATGAAATAGACCGTGTTACTGATGAGGGAAGGTCGTCCATTATGGGTGTTTTGGTGGAGCTTTTGGACCCCCAACAAAACCATGCTTTTGTGGATCATTATATTGATTTTCCGTTTGATTTGTCTGAAGTAGTATTTATTGCAACGGCCAATAATACGACCAATATAGCAACCGCCGTTATGGACAGGCTGGAACCGATTCAAATGCCGTCTTATACCGATCAAGAAAAAACGACAATTGCGCAAAAATACATTCTCCCGCGCGCCTTGGAGGAAGCTGGGTTGAATGAAGATACGATAAAAGTAAGCGATGAGGTATGGCACCAGTTTGTCCGTCCTTTGGGTTATGACGCGGGTATCCGTACACTTGAGCGTACGGTTAAAGCTATGGTTCGAAAAGTGGCCAAGGAAATGGTTGAAGGTAAAGGTGAGCATTTTAATATAACGGCAGATAACGTTAAAAACTATCTGCCCCAATGGTAATTTAATATGGGACTAAGTAAAAAGAAAATTAGATTTATTGCATTATCGGGTACTACAGGTGTAACCGAAAATATGTATGTTTACGAATGCGGCCGAGATATGATTATTATCGACTGCGGTGTTGGCTTTCCGGATCTTGATATGCACGGCGTGGATTTGGTGATTCCGGACTTCACCTATATCAGAGAAAACAAAAAACGCTTAAAAGCCATTTTTATAACTCACGGCCACGAAGACCATTTTGGAGCACTTCCGTTTTTATTGGAAGAAGTGAACGTTCCCATTTACGCCACTGAACTTACGGCGGGTTTTATTAAGGATAAACTTGATGATTATGGAATAAAAAAATACAAAATGAACGTCATTAACCCGGAAAAAGATATAATCAAAGAAGGTAACTTTAAGCTTACACCTTTTCGTGTTTCGCATTCGGTGCCCGATACCGTTGGATTTTGTTTGGAAACGCCGGTCGGGAACCTGTTCCATGTATCGGATTATAAATTTGACTGGACACCGGTTGACGGTAAGCCTTTTAATATTACAAAAGCCGCCAATCTTGCTTCCAAAGGCGTGCTTTGCATGGCATCTGATTCTCTGGGATCGACAAGCCCGGGCTATACAGAATCCGAAAGCTTAATTGAGGCGCGCATTGAGGGCGTGATAGAAAAAGCCACAGGACAGGTATTTTTTACAACAATTTCCTCCAATATTTCCAGAATGCAGCAGGCGATAAATGTAGCCCAACACCAAGGTAGAAAGGTCTGTCTGGTTGGCAGGTCTATAGTTAAAAAGGCCGAAATAGCCCGATCTTTGGGAAGGCTTCATTATAGCGACGAAACTGTTATTTCTCCCAAACAGGCAAAGAAACTTAAAAAGAGCCAGATTGTGTACATTATTTCAGGCTCTTATGGCCAGCCCGGAAGTGCCCTTTATCGGGTTGCCATGGGAGACCATAAGTTTTTGGCAGTGGAGGAGGGTGATACGGTTATTTTTTCGGGCGATCCGGCACCCCCTGGGTCAAAAACAAATGTCGATGCTTTGGTTGATCGTTTTTTTGAGCTGGATGTGGATGTGCATTATTACGACATGCAGGAGGATTTGCATGTATCCGGCCATGGTTGTCAGGAAGATATAAAGCTTTTGATGGGGATAGTTAAGCCAAGGTTTTATATTCCGATTGGTGGGACTATACGTCACATGCGGGCTTACAAAAAAATTGCCAAAGCCATGGGAGCTAGCGAGCGAAACGTGTTTGAGCTGATGCCTGGGGATGTTGTCGAAATGGATTGGGATGGGGCGAAAATTGTCGATAAATTAAACGTAAAAAGTGTTTTGGTTGACGGCTTGGGTGTGGGAGATGTGGGAAATATTGTCCTTCGTGACCGGCGTATTTTGGCTCAGGATGGGATAGCCATTGTCGTTTTACAAATTGATAAAGAAAGGCGGAGATTGATTTCTAAACCCGAAATTGTAAGCCGCGGGTTTGTGTTTGAAAAAGAAACAAAAGGGTTTTTGGAAAATACCCAAAGGATATTAGAGCAGCAACTGTCCCAAAAACCGGTTATTAATACAAATCTTTTAAAAAACGAAACGGTTGATTTTCTGGAGCGTTATTTTTTTGAAGAAACCGGACGCCGCCCCATGGTTTTACCAGTAGTTATTGAGTTATAATAATAGTTATGGCGCGTAAGAAAAAACGCGGACGAAAGCCAAAAGCACAAAAAAGTCTGCCTATTAAAAAAGAAACAATACGCGGTATTGTGGAGGTGGGGATTTTTGCTGCAGCCGCTCTTGTTTTGGTCTCTTTTTCCCGTCAAGGGTCTCTTCTTATTGCCCTAAACGATTTTTTAGTGAGTTACTTGGGTTGGAGCAGTATTTTTGTCCCCTTTTTATTAATTAGTTTGGGATTTTTAATCTCAACTTTAAAGTTTCCCCTTGGGCAGCCAACGGTGTTAATCGGGTTTATGCTTTTTTTTCTTTCCAGCGCGACTTTAAGTCAAGCCGGTTATTTTGGGAGAAGCGCATGGGAGGGAGTGGTGTCTTTGCTTACTTCAGCAGGGGCTGTGGTGGTTTTGCTCGGCACGAGTCTGGTGGGTTTAATTATTATGTTTAATACCTCTTTTGACCAAGTTTTAATACTTTTTGCCAAGTTTTTAAAGCAAGTGCGCCGCTACCTTGTGGGTGAACGCGAGTTTTCTGCAAATAAAAGTTTTAATTTTAAAGATAAAAGAGAAATTAAAATATTAGGTGGAGATGAAGACGTAGATATACCGGCACAAAAAGAGCCTCTTATGACAAAAGATAATAAACCTGTTAATGCCAGTAACAGACCGGTTGTGCCCCAAGATACAAGTGCAGACTTTAGCGAAAAATTAATCAGCAATACTCCGGGAGAGCAAAAAATTTGGAAATATCCGCCGCTTACCCTTTTGGAAGATGGAAAAATGGGTAAAGCCGATCGCGGCGACATAAAAGGTAATGCTCAAAAAATTGAAGATACGCTTGATTCTTTTGGCGTTAAGGCTCACATCGTTGAGGTTAATCAAGGCCCCGCGGTCACCCAGTATGCACTAGACGTGGCACTTGGGACAAAGCTCAGCAAAATCACCTCTCTGGAGCGGGATTTGGCGTTGGCTCTGGCCGCACCGACCGGGACAATCCGCATAGAAGCTCCTATCCCCGGGCGTTCTTTGGTAGGTATTGAGCTTCCCAATAGAGCCCCTGAATTTGTCCCCTTAAAGCGGATATTAAGCTCAGACATTATGCAAAAAAGTGCCGATAAATTAACCGTTGCCTTGGGGCTTGACGTGGCGGGTAAGCCAATGGTTGGTAATATTTCCAAAATGCCGCATGTACTTATAGCAGGGCAGACCGGTTCGGGTAAAAGTGTTTGTTTAAACGCCTTTTTAATTTCTATTCTTTTTCGGGCGTCTCCTTCTGAAGTGAAGTTTATTTTGGTTGACCCAAAACGCGTTGAGCTTACGGGTTATAACGGCATCCCTCATTTAATCACGCCGGTGATTGTTGAACCGGAAAAAGTAATTTCGGCTCTGCGTTGGCTAATGAGTGAAATGGACCGTAGATATAAACTTTTCGCCCAGGCAGGCGTGCGTAATATTGAAGGTTATAATGAAATGAGTGGATTCCAGGCTCTTCCCTATTTGGTATTGGTAGTTGATGAGTTGGCAGATATTATGCTCTTTTCTCCTGTAGAAGTGGAAGATGCTATTACTCGTATTGCTCAGATGAGCCGTGCCACAGGCATTCATATGGTACTTGCCACACAGCGGCCTTCGGTGGATGTGATTACGGGTTTGATTAAAGCAAATATTCCTTCCCGCGTGGCTTTTGCGGTTTCATCCCAGGTAGATTCCAGGGTAATTTTGGATGGCCAGGGAGCAGAAAAGCTTTTGGGCAGGGGAGACATGCTTTTTCTGCCTCCGGAGCAAGCCAAGCCGATGCGTATTCAGGGTGCGTTTATATCAGATAAAGATATAAGCACGGTTGTGAATTATTTGAAAAATCAGGGGGTTGAGCCCCAGTATACGGAGGAAGTCATGACCATGCCGAAGCCTGGTTTTTATAGCGTCCCGGGTGTGGACGGAGAAATTGACAATTTATTTAAAGAGGCGGTGGAGTTAGTCTGTATGCAAGGTAAAGCCTCCGCTTCTCTTCTCCAACGTCGCTTGGCCATTGGATATTCCCGGGCAGCCAGAATTATAGACCAGATGGAAGCGGCCGGTGTGGTTGGCCCTCCGGATAAATCCAAAGCGCGCGAGCTTTTGATTAAATCCCCAAGTGAAGTATTGGGTGAAGCCCGAAAAGATATCGAGTAGTAAATTATGAAATCCATCGGCTCATACTTAAAATCGGTCCGCAAAGCCAAAAAAATAAGTTTAAACGAACTTGCGGAGGAAACAAAAATTAAAAAAGAGTTTATTGATGCCATTGAAAAAGAGAGTTGGCAGCATTTACCTGAGTTTCCCGTGGTGCGTGGGTTTGTTAAGAATATTGCCACAGCCCTTGAGTTGGACCGCGATAAAACGACAGCCCTTCTTCGCAGGGATTACCCTCCTCAAAAACCGTCAGTTAGCCCCGAGCTGGATTTAAAGGAGGGTTTCCACTGGGGACCGAGGACAACTTTTTTGTTGGGTGTTTTATCCATAACACTGCTTATTGTAAGCTATTTACTGTATCAGTACTTTTCGTTTAACCAGCCACCAGTGCTTTCAGTTACGGCTCCCACAGCCGGTTCAACTTTGCCGGAAGGTGACATAAAAGTAATTGGCACCACTAATCCTCAGGCTTCCGTTAGGGTTAATAACCAACCTGCCATTGTTGATGAAGAAGGCAATTTTGAAACCGTGATTGAAGTAACTAAAGAGACAAATATTATTTCAGTTCGGGCTGTTTCTCGCTCGGACAAAGAAAGTAAAGTGGAAATACCGATTATTGTAGAATAAAAATATGGAAAATATAGAAACTCTGCTGATCATTGTAGTGATTGCCTTAACTTTTTTGTTAATTGTAGTGGGAGTTCAGGTGGTACTAATTATCATGGATTTGCGGCGTGCCTTAAAGCGGCTAAATTCCATTTTGGATGACGCTATCTTGGGTGGCGGCTTAATCAGCCCCGGACGCTTAACCGGTCTCGTAGAAATGTTTCGCAGGCGAAAGCGCAAAAAAATGAAATCACATGGGGCAAATGAAGAATTTAATGAGTAATGTATAATGCACGTACAAATGACGACAGATGAAATCAAGAAAAAGTACTTGGATTTTTTCACAAGTTCTCCCCGGGACCATAAACAGATTCCCTCTGCTTCCTTAGTTTTGGAAAACGATCCGACAACGCTTTTTACCTCAGCGGGCATGCAGCCTTTGGTGCCCTATTTATTGGGTGAGCCGCACCCATTGGGGAAACGCTTAGTAAATTCCCAGCCTTCAATCCGCACCCAGGATATTGAAGAAATAGGTGACAGCCGCCACACCACTTATTTTGAAATGCTTGGTAATTGGTCTTTGGGTGATTATTTTAAAAAGGAACAAATTCCCTGGATATGGGAATTTTTAACTGAAGTTTTAGCTCTCCCCCCCAAAAAACTATACGTTTCCGTGTTTGCGGGTAACGGTGATGTCCCCCGTGACGAAGAAAGCTATAAAATTTGGCGAAAACTAGGCGTGGCCAGTGACCACATTTTTGCCTATGGTGAGGATAAAAATTGGTGGAGTAGGGCGGGTACGCCCGCTCAAATGCCGGCCGGTGAAATAGGCGGGCCGACTTCTGAAATTTTTTATGAGTTTACGGGTGTTGCCCACAACAAAAAATTTGGAAATGAGTGCCACCCCAACTGTGATTGCGGTAGATTTATGGAAATTGGAAACAGTGTGTTTATGGTTTATAAAAAGACTAACCGCGCCTTGGAGGAATTGCCAAATAAAAACGTGGATTTTGGCGGTGGGCTTGAGCGTATAACAGCCGCGGTCAACGATGATCCGGACATTTTCCATTTGCCGGTTTTTGGGGAAATTGTTAAGCACATTGAAGATTTATCCGGTAAAAAATATGGGAAAAGCGAAAAAGAAACACAAGCTATGCGCATTGTGGCGGACCACATGCGCGCCGCTGTTGCTATGGCCCAAGAGGGCCTTGAACCAAGCAATAAGCTTCAGGGTTATATAATGCGCCGTCTCATCCGCAGGTCTGTGGTAAAGATGAACACGCTTATGGGAAAGACAACGGCAACTGATTTTGGCAAAATTACCCAAACAAAGCCCATCTTAAACGAAGTAGATAGATTTTCAAAGACTTTACAAAAAGGTTTGAGGGAGTTTGAAAAATTGCCAAAAGTTGATGGCGAAGCTGCGTTTAACCTTTATCAAACTTATGGCTTTCCCCTGGAGCTTACTTTAGAGCTGGCTCATGAAAAAGGCCAAAAACTAGACCCAAAAGATTTTAAAGAAGCCTTTAAAAAACACCAAGAAATGTCCCGTACCCAAAGTGCCGGCAAATTTAAAGGAGGTTTGGCAGATGTTGGTGGCGAAACAACGAAACTTCATACTGTTACTCATTTATTGCACGCTGCCCTAAGGCGCGTGCTGGGAAACCACGTTAGCCAAAAAGGCAGCAATATCACGGCTTCCCGCCTCCGTTTTGATTTTACGCACCACTCACCGCTGACTTCTGAGGAAATTCAAAAAGTTGAAAATTTGATAAATGACCAAATTAAAAAAAGCCTTCCTGTGAGTTATGCTATGATGAGCCTTAAAGAAGCAAAAGCAGCTGGTGCTTTAGCGTTTTTTACCGAGCGCTACGGAGATAAAGTAAAAGTTTATACGATCGGAGATGACGATAGTTGGTTTTCCCGCGAAGTTTGCGGTGGCCCGCATGTTACAAATTTATCGGAGATCAAAGGTCGTGTTAAAATTACTAAAGAAAAATCCGCAAGTGCCGGCGTACGGAGGGTTTACGCAAAAATAATAACTTAAAAGCTGTCCATGGAAGAAAAAAGAAACTATTACTGGTCTCTAATTATCGAGCCAAATTGGCTTTCGGCGGCAATATGGACTATGGAAGGGGAAAATGTACGCATAATGGCCCTAAGCACTCCATTTGGTTGGGATTCCCCGGATGAGCTTATAGATGCTGCCAATAATGCCCTTTCAGAAGCGGTGGATGGTTACCCCCAAGATGCGCCCGACCCAAGCCAGACGGTATTTGGCGTTTCGCCTTCGTGGGTATCTGAAGGCAACATAAAACCTGAGTATCTGGACTACATACGCCAAATTTGTACGAAACTATCGCTTAAACCCAGCGGTTTTGTTGTTTTACCGGAAGCCATTGCCCACTACATAAAAGTAGATGAAGGCTCGCCTTTGACGGGTATTATTATTGGTGTTGGTGCAAACAATTTAGATCTGACAATATTTCGTTTAGGAAATTTAGTGGGGACGGTGGAAGTCGGTAGAAGCGTTTCCATAGTTGATGACGTTGTGGAAGGCCTTGCGCGTTTTAAATCTCCCGAGCATTTGCCTAGTAGGATTCTTCTCTATAACGGAAAAGTGGAGGAACTGGAGGATGTAAGGCAGAGCCTTATAAATGAAGATTGGTTGAGCCGTGCGGAAGGAAAAGTACAATTTTTACACACCCCAAAAATAGAAATAGTTGATCCCAAAAGCAAAATTATAGCCACAAGCCTTGCCGGAGGGTCTGAGCTGGGAGAAGTTAAAACAATTACGGTAGACGGCGAAGAAAAAGAAGGCAGTGAACAATTAGCCGACGGGTCGGAAGAAATCAGCCAGGAGGAAAATATATTGTCTGAAAGCGGCAGGGTTACGCCCGAGGAGTTGGGTTTTGTCTTGGGGGAAGATATAGGAAAAGTAAATCCGCCCGGGGAAGCCGTGCCCCAAAATATTCCAGAGAAAAATTACCAACCACCAAAGCCTAAATTTAACCCCAAAAGGGTTATGGGATTTATAACATCATTTTTTAATAAAATTTTGTTTTTTCGGCGTGAAGGCAGATCTCTACCCAAGTCTAATTTGCCAATAAATCGTAAAAAAAGGCTTTTGACTCTGGCCCTGGGTTTTATTGTCTTTTTGTTTATTTTGCTGGGAATATTATGGTGGCAGGTGCCGAAAGCCCAGGTGGCTGTATATGTTTCCCCACAAAATTTGGAACGCAGTGAAACTGTAATTTTTGCCGAATCGGCTACAAATTTAGATACATCAAGCAGCACCGTGCCTGCAAAAACGGTTTCGGTGTCCGTCTCCGGTAGCAAAACACAAGCAACCACTGGCACAAAAGTAGTGGGAGAAAAGGCGACGGGTAAAATAAGTATAAGAAACGGCACTGCAGTTGAAATAGAAATTGACGCGGGCACAACAATCTTGGGTCCTAACGATTTAAGTTTTACCATTAACGACGACATTACCGTGCCCGAAGCATCAAGCCCCAGCTCACCGGGGACCGCCAGTGTTAGCGTTATAGCTTCAGACATTGGCGCTGATTATAATTTGGCAAAAGGAGAGACGTTTGTGGTTGGCAATTATCCTAAAAGCGAAGTGGACGGCGTGGCTGAGGAAGACTTTAGCGGCGGATCAAGCGAAGAAATAGTGGCTGTTTCTCAAAGTGACATGGATAATTTAGAAAAAGATTTGTTGGCTGAACTTGAAACAAAAGGCAGACAGGAGATAGAAAACCAGATATCTCAAAGCCAGGTTTTTATTCCAGATACGCTTAAAAGTGAGGTTATTGATAGAGATTTTAATCAAGCGCCGGGGGATGAGGCAGATGAGTTAACTTTAAAGATGGAGCTTCGGGTGGAAGGACTTGTGGTTGAGAGAAGTAAGCTCAATGAACTGGCGCGAAGCCTTCTGACTAGCGATGTGCCCGATGGCTTTGTCATGCGGGATGAACAGCTTGAGTTTGACTACGAGTTTAAGGACGAAGATGACGGAAACTGGGAGTATGAAATTAGCTTTACTGCTAATTTGCTTCCAGATATCGACCCGGACGAGCTTGTAGATAAGATTTCAGGCAAGACCAAAGCCGCGGCCGAAGAATATCTCAAAACAATTCCCGGTTTTACCCGTGCAGAAGTAAAAGTGAGTCCGCCCTTGCCTGGCAGGCTAAGAGTCATTCCTTATATTGATTCTCATACTACTGTTGAGGTCGTTGCTGATTATTAAAAAATGGTAAAAAAATTTTTTGGCTTTTTGAGCGCAGTTTTGGGTTTGGGTCTTTTAGTTTATGTATTTGTCCCCATACTGTTGTATGAATATGGTGCCGTTTCCAGGTCCGAAAAATATTTGTCCCCCATACCCGAAGGTGAAGTCTGGGCGGCAGATATGGGTGAAGGCATTGATTTTACAAAAGCCAGCAATTGGTTCCCTAACGCAAATCCTCCGGAAAACGAAAACCTTGGAGTTGAGTATTATTCAATTTCCATTCCGAGTTTAAAAATCGAAAATGCGACGGTACGCATCGGCGGAGAAAACCTTGATGAGTCTTTAATCCAGTACGCGGGAACTGCCTTGCCCGGTAAAAAAGGCAACGCGGTTGTTTTTGGCCATTCTATTTTGCCGCAATTTTTTAACCCAAAGGATTATTTGACTATTTTTTCAACCTTGCCGGAAATTAAAAAGGGCGCAGAAATAATAATAAACTATGACGGGATTACTTATACCTACCGCGTGGAAGATAAATTTGAAGTTCTGCCCACTGACATCCAAATACTTGAGCAAAACATCTCGGATTCATATTTGTCTTTGGTGACTTGTGTTCCTCCGGGGCACCCGCTGCGGCCAAAACGCCTGATAGTCAGAGCAAAAATTATACCGCCTGTTAATACAATAAGCCAATGATAATACTAGGAATTGACTGGGGAGAGGTAAAACTTGGAGTTGCTATCTCTGTCGGCAAATTGGCAGAGCCTCTGGCGGTTTTTACTCCGGACAGCTTAATAAGCCAAATAACAAAAATAGTTAGGGACAGCCGGGTAGACATGATAATAGTCGGCGTGTCTGAAAACGAAAGCGAAGAAAAAGCGCGTGAATTTGGTAAAAAATTAAAGGAGATTGTTTCGGTTCCGGTGGAATTTGTGGATGAGACTTTGTCTACTTATGAAGCGCAATATCTGGCAATTGAGGCCGGAGTGCCGCAAAAGAAAAGAAAAGAGATGGAGGATGCTTATGCAGCCACCTTAATCCTTCAGCGGTATTTGGATGAAATAAACTCATAATTTTGATACCCTGCTATTATTTGTTTTTCTGATTTCTTTGGTATAATAGAAATACATGGCGACCAAGGTCATCAAAAACGTAATTGCGCCAATTCAAATGTGGCTTTTAGGCCAGGGTAAATGTGTAGGTTGTGGAAAAGATTTGTCCACAATGAAAAAAGAAAAGTATAAAAAGGGGTTTGAAAAAGTCACCTGCACATGTCGCAGGATTTATATTTACGACACTGCCAAAAAATCCTTCAGGCGTGCTCTTTTGGAGGAAGTATAATTTCCCACATAATATATAAATGAAAAAAATTAGGGTATTGGCAATTTTAATTATTTTTATTGCTGTGGCAGTTTTATTGGGACTTTTGCTGTGGTGGAGGCAGGCGACATCGGCACCAAGTACAAATCCGCAAAAAAACGTAATTATCATCACCCGCGGATCATCCGCTGAAAAAATTGGAAATGTTTTAAAAGAAGCGGGTGTTATTAAAAATAAAACAGCATTTAAGCTCTATCTGCAAAAAGAAAATTTAACTACAGCCATCCCACCTGGAAAATTTGAAATTGCGCAAAACCTTACCTTGTCCGAAGTTGTTGTACTTTTACTTGAAGGTCCAACTGAAAAATGGGTGACAGTGCCGGAAGGCCTTCGCCGCGAGCAGGTACCTTTACTTTTTGTGGATGTTTTGGAGCTTAAAGGTGAGGCGAGGGCTGAATTTATTAATACGTTTTTATTGGCAAGCGCCGACAAAGAAGGCTATTTGTTTCCCGATACCTATTTAGTTTCTTTGGAGACAACAGGAGCAGGTGCGGTTAGTCTGATGGAAAATACTTTTAATAATAAAGTGTCCGGTGAAATGGTGGAAGCACTGGCAAATTTAGGATTTAGTCTGGATGAAGGAGTAATTTTGGCATCTCTTTTGGAAAGGGAAACTTTAACCAACGAGGAGCGACCGGTGGTTGCCGGCATTTTGTATAACCGGCTTAAAGCCGGCTGGCCGCTACAGGTTGATGCGACGGTGCAGTATGCCATGGCTAATGATATTTGCAAAGAAGGAAGCGTTGAGTGTGAAGATTGGTGGCCGCGACCGATTACAAGTACTGATCTTAAGCTTGATTCACCATATAACACTTATATGTACCCCGGCCTTCCCCCTACTCCTATTTCAAACCCCGGAATTTCATCGCTAAAGGCTGTTGCTTTTCCTGAAAATACGGATTATTGGTTTTATTTGCATGACCCGGATGGCAATATCCACTACGCTAAAACCCTTGCCGAGCACAACCAAAATATAGTAAATTATTTAAATAAATAGGTTAAATTAAGTGTTGACAGGAGGGAAAACAGGTATATAATTCCTAGATAGGCGTACTGGAGTAGGCTTCTTCTGTTTCGCCGGCCACGGATGACCAAAACTAAGCGAAAAAATTTTGGAAAAGTAGAAAAAAACTTGCCCCAGCTTGATTTGTCTTTAGTGCAAAGAGATAGCTGGAAGTGGTTTTTGTCTGAAGGAATCGCAGAAGAAATTGCTCAAGTTTCTCCCATAGATGATTTTACAGGTAAAAATTGGCAACTGATTTTAGGCCAGCATGTATTGGAAAAGCCAAACATGTCTCCTAAAATGGCGATTGAAAAAGGCTTAACTTATTCAGCTCCGTTTAAGATCCATACAACTTTGGTAAATAAACAAACAGGAGAGATGGTTGAGCAGGAAGTATTTTTCGGCAATTTACCGCAAATGACATCGGCCGGGACCTTTATCATAAACGGCATAGAACGGGCGGTAATAAATCAGCTGGTTCGCTCCCCCGGGGTTTATTTTGCGGGCGAGCAGGACCGCGCAACCGGCCGTATACTCTATGGATGCGAAGTGCGCCCTTTGCATGGATCTTGGCTTGAATTTGAAGTAAATAAAAGTGACGTTTTGTGGGCGAGAATTGATAAAAGAAGAAAGCTTCCGGTTACCACACTTTTACGTGCGATGGGGTTGGAAACCAATAAAGAGATCCTCGCGGCTTTTGCCGACTTTGATGTGGACCGTGAACACCAGTACATCAAAGCCACACTCGAAAAAGATGCGACGGCGAGCCGTGAGGAAGCTCTTTTGGAAATTTACAGAAAAATCCGTCCGGGAGAGCCTGCTGTCTTGGATAATGCACAAAGTTTGTTTGAAAGCTTATTTTTTGATCCACGCCGATATAATTTGGGCAAAGTTGGCCGCTATAAAATTAATAAAAAATTAAACCTTGAAGTTGCCAACGATCCGAAAAATTGGGTATTGACCCGCGACGATGTGGTAGCTGCGATCTCATACATCATTGGATTGCAAAATGGCCAAGGAGAGGTGGACGACATTGATCATCTCGCCAATCGTCGTCTTCGCTGTGTTGGAGAGCTTGTTGCAACGCACGCATTTCGTGTAGGTTTACTGCGATTGGAACGCGCTGTTAAAGAAAAGATGAGTTTGATCTCTCCGGATGATAAACCTCAGCCGCAGAATCTTATTAATGCAAGGCCTTTAATAGCCTCTATCAATGAATTTTTCCGTTCAAACCAACTGTCCACAATTTTGGATGATACCAACCCCTTAAGCCAGATTGATAATTTGCGCCGTGTTTCTGTCTTGGGACAGGGTGGCATTAACCGCGAGCGTGCAAGCTTTTCCATCCGCGATATTAATTCTTCCCAGTACTCTCGTTTAGACCCGGTCCGCTCTCCCGAAGGGCCAAATATCGGATTGGTTACTTATTTGGCACTTTATACTAAAGTCAATGAATTTGGCTTTTTAGAGGCTCCATACCGCAAGGTAGAAAAAGTAGAAGGCAGTAAAAATAAAATGAGAATAACAGATGAGATAGTGTATTTGCCGGCGGACGATGAGGAAAAATACCACATAACCCATTCTTCAATTAACGTTGATGAAAACGGGATAATCCAAGAGACCCGTTTGGCTTATCGCCACAAAGGTGAGTTTTTTGAAGGCCCTGCTAATTTAGTTGATTTGATTGATTTAACACCCAGGCAGGTTTTTGGCGCCAGTGCTTCGTTGATTCCCTTTTTGCCAAATGATCACGGAAACCGGGCACTTATGGGCAGCAACATGCAATGCCAAGCTGTACCTTTGGTTAATCCTGAGTCGCCCGTAGTTGGCACTGGTATGGAGGCAGAAGTGGCTCGAGCTATGGATCTGGTTGTGTACTCTGATTTTGATGGAACTGTGGAATATGTTGACGCTGAAAAAATTGTTTTAAACCTGGATAAAAAAACATACGAGTTGCCGGAAGGAAGTTTGGCCGAGCTGTCAGCTGACGGCAAGACCGCAACCTACACAATCGATAAATTTAAGCGCACCGCCCAGTCAACTTCTTACAACCAAAAAGCGGCAGTTAATATTGGCGACAAAATTAAAAAGGGAGACCTTTTGATAGATGGTCCGGCAAGCCAAGATGGAGAGTTGGCTCTGGGGCAGAACTTGGTTGTAGCTTATGCGAATTTCGAAGGCTATGGTTTTGAAGACGCCATTTTAGTTTCCAGCCGTTTGGTGGAAGAAGACCTTCTTACATCCATCCATATTAAAGAATATCAAGCTGATATGGTGGAAACCAGGCTGGGGCCTGAGGAGCTTACGCGCGATATCCCCAATGTTGCGGAAGATGAATTATCCAACCTTGCTGAAGACGGAATTGTCGTTGTCGGTGCAGAAGTCGGACCCAATGACATTTTGGTTGGAAAGATTGCCCCAAAAGGTGAAACCGAGCTTACTTCAGAAGAGCGGCTTTTGCGTGCTATTTTTGGAGAAAAAGCCCGGGAAGTGCGGGATACCTCGCTTCGTGTTCCCCACGGTGAAGGCGGAACCGTGGTGAGTGTTTCAGTACTGGATAAAGATAAAGGCGATGAGCTGGGACCGGGTGTAATAAAAAGCGTTATTGTCAAAGTTGCCCAACTTAGAAAAGTTATGGTAGGCGACAAGCTTGCCGGTCGCCATGGTAACAAAGGGGTAATTGCTAAAGTATTCCCACAAGAAGACATGCCATACATGCAAGATGGTACTCCGGTTGATATTATTATCTCCCCGCTTTCGGTGCTGGCCCGTATGAATTTAGGCCAGCTTTTGGAAGCACATCTCGGGTGGGCTCTTAAAAAACAAGGAATAAAAGGGGCAGTACCTGTATTTGATAAGTTTGATGAATCAACTCTTACAAAGGAACTTGAAAAAGTCGGCCTTTCTGTTAATGGGAAAACCAGGCTGATTGATGGCAGAACCGGAGAGCCATACGAAGAAGATACTGTAGTTGGGATAGGTTACATTATGAAATTAAAACACATGATTGAGGACAAAACCCATGCCCGCTCTACAGGGCCTTATTCTTTGGTAACGCAGCAACCGTTGGGTGGTAAAGCTCAAATGGGCGGCCAGAGACTTGGAGAAATGGAGGTTTGGGCACTGGAAGCACACAAAGCTGCCTACGCTTTGCAGGAAATGTTAACCATAAAATCAGACGACATCGTCGGTCGCGCCCAAGCTTTCGGCGCAATTGTTAAAGGCGAAACTATTCCGGATGCAAGAGTTCCTGAATCATTTAAAGTTTTGATTCGTGAACTAAATTCGCTTGGTCTTTCGGTTAACATTGAAGGCGAATTTATCAAAGACGAAGAAGGCCAGGATAAAATTGACCCCGAAACACAAAAGAAATACGTGGATCCTTTGGTCAAACTTAAAAGCTTGGAAGAGTTTTCGGCTCTGCAGATCAGGCTTGCCTCTCCGGATGAAATCCGTTCCTGGTCCAGAGGGGAAGTTACAAAACCGGAAACCATAAATTATAGAACTCTCAAATCTGAAAAAGACGGCCTTTTTGACGAGCGGATATTCGGGCCAACTAAAGATTGGGAATGTTATTGCGGCAAATACAAAAGAATCCGCTACAAAGGTGTTATTTGTGATAAGTGTGGTGTAGAAGTGACCGAATCTAGAGTGCGCCGGGAGCGTATGGGACATATTGAACTAGCTGCACCGGTGGTACACGTTTGGTACTTTAAAGGGTCCCCATCACGAGTTTCGCTTTTGTTGGGTTTGCCGCCAAAAGCGATTGAACAAGTGGTTTATTTTGCCCGTTATTTGGTAATGGGTGTAGATGAGGATGGCCGCAAAAAAGCCATAAGTGAGCTTAAGAAAATCAAAGATGAGAAATTAACTGAAATCAAACAAACTTATCTTGAGCGCAAACAAATCCTCAAAGAGGACGCCCATGAACGTAAAGAAAAAGTTAAAAATCGCATCAAAGACCGCGACCAGCAGGCTTTGGCATTAAGTGAGGTAGACCTTGATACCAGAAAGAAGGAAACTGCAATTTCTGAAGAAGAAAAAGCCGCGGTTGCGCGCGCGGAAGAATTGTATGATAAATTGCTTGGTGTCACAAAAGACATCAAAAAATACAGTTTTTTGAGCGAGGAAGAATACGATCAACTGGCTCTTCACAATGCCGCCGGTTTCATTGATGTCCAAATGGGAGCAGAGGCAATTTTGGAAGCCTTAAAAAGCCTTAATCTGGATGAGATTTCCCAAGAAATCAGAGAAGAGTTAAAAGAGCTCAAAGGCCGCGGGCCGCGCTATATAAAGCTGACCAAACGGCTCAAGATTGTTGACGGCATGCGTACTGCCAAAATAAACCCGGCTTGGATGGTTATGAGAATATTGCCTGTATTGCCACCAGATCTTCGTCCGATGGTGCAACTTTCCGGAGGCCGTTTTGCCACCAGCGATTTAAACGATTTGTACCGCCGAGTTATAAACCGTAATAACAGGCTTAAACATTTAATCGGTCTTGGTGCACCGGAGATTATTTTGCGCAACGAAAAGCGCATGCTTCAGGAATCGGTAGATTCTTTGATTGATGCAAGCCAAAGAAAGGCAACGCGGCGTGGCCGCGGGCGTCAGCCGCTTCGCTCTTTATCAGACATGCTTAAAGGCAAACAAGGCCGCTTTAGACAAAACCTTTTAGGTAAGCGAGTTGACTATTCAGGCCGTTCTGTGATTGTGGTCGGGCCGGAGCTTAAATTAAATCAGTGTGGTATTCCCAAGGAAATGGCTCTTGAAATCGCCAAACCATTTGTCCTTCGGGAGATGATTTCCCGTGGAATCGCTCCAAACGTCAAGTCGGCCAAAAATATGCTAGAGCGAAGGCCGGCAGAAGTTTTTGACATATTAGAAGAAATTACCAAAAATCACCCGGTGATGCTTAACCGCGCACCGACCCTGCATAAACTTGGATTCCAGGCTTTTTATCCGGTTTTGATTGAAGGAAATGCTATCCGTATTCACCCGGCTGTGTGTAAAGGCTTTAATGCGGATTTTGATGGGGACCAGATGGCTGTACATTTGCCGCTTTCAAAAAGTGCAATCCATGAAGTAGAAACTTTGATGATGTCGGATAAAAATCTTTTGCGCCCGGCGGACGGCTCTCCCATGGCAGCTCCTGCAAGCAAAGAAATTGCTTTGGGTGTTTATTATTTCACCAGTATTAATGAATCATGCGAGCCCGGTAAAACCGTTTTTGCCGATGCCAACGAAGCTATTTTGGCATATCTTACCGGTCAAATTCACCTGCGCCAGCCAATTAGCGCCCGGATTAACGGAGAGATTTTGGAAACAACTGTAGGTAGAATTATGTTTAACGAAATTTTACCCGAAGGGTTTTCCTATGTTAATGAAAACGTGAGCTCGGACGTGATCAAAGATTTGGTTGATAATGCCTTTGGCAAAATAACCCATGAGCGCTTAGTGCAATTGATTGACGACATTAAAGACTTGGGCTTTAGGGGTGGAACTTTATCGGGATTGTCCTTTAGTATTACAGACGCAGTTATAAATCCCAATAAAGATAAAATTTTGGCTGAAGCCGATGCCCGGGTAGCGGGAATAGATCACAATTTTGCCCAAGGATTGATAACCGCAGAAGAAAAGAAACGATTGACAAAAGCCGTTTGGATTGAAACCACTGAAGAAATTGCCGATAAAACTTGGGAAATGGTTGAGCCCAACGGTTCGGTGCGCATCGTAATTGACGCAAAAGTGGGTAGAACTTCCCGTGAGCAAATTAAGCAGCTTTCGGGAATGATTGGCTTGGTGGTAGACCCTCTTGGTAAGGTAGTTGAGCTTCCGGTTAAAGGTAATTTCCGTGAAGGTTTATCTGTCTTTGAATACGTTAACGGTTCCCGTGGAGCCAGAAAGGGATTGACGGATACTGCGCTTAAGACCGCAGATGCAGGTTATCTGACAAGAAGGCTGGTGGATGTCGCCCACGACGTTATCGTCCGCGAGGATGACTGCGGTAGCGAGGAATTTATAACTATTCATAAAGAACCACGCGTTAAAGCCTATCTTAAGCGTGTCGTCGGACGTATAGCCGCAAACGACGTAGTAAGCGGTAGCGGTAAGGTAATAGTAAATAAAGGTGAAATGATAGACGAAGCGAAGGTTAAGGCAATTGATGAAGCTAATATCACTTCGGTGGATATTCGTTCTCCTCTGACGTGCAAAGCCAGGTATGGAGTCTGTAGCCGTTGTTATGGCTGGGACCTTTCTACCAAAAATTTGGTTGAATATGGAACACCTGTCGGTGTAGTAGCCGCACAATCCATTGGAGAGCCTGGAACCCAGCTGACACTTCAGACAAAGCACAGCGGAGGAGTAGTAGGAATAGATGTGACTCAGGGGTTACCCCGGGTAGAAGAGTTGTTTGAAGTAAGGCTACCAAAATCACTGTCACCTTTGTCCGAAATCAGTGGAAAAGTCAAAGTAAGTGAGGCAGCGGAAGGCTGGAAAGTTACCGTAACTACGGTTGGTCAAAAGCCGGAAGAAGAAAAGGAGTATATGATTGGCAGAACAAGCAAGCTTTTGGTGGAAAACGGCCAGATGATAGAGGCCGGAGCGCAGCTGGCAAGTGGATTTTTGGATGTTAAGGAAATTTTGACCGTACGCGGGCTTCGAACTGCACAAGAGTACATCGTCCAGGAATTACAGGCTGTTTATGAATCCCAGGGG
This sequence comes from Candidatus Microgenomatus sp., assembly GCA_020724555.1. Classification (GTDB taxonomy): domain Bacteria; phylum Patescibacteriota; class Microgenomatia; order UBA8517; family UBA8517; genus DYGT01. The sequence goes on along the minus strand of DYGT01000003.1, from coordinate 1,971 downwards.
ATTTCTATCAATGACCGCCATTTTGAAACCATAGTCAGGAAAATGAGCGATGAAGTGAAAATCATTACAGCAGGTGACACCGATATGCTTCCGGGGGAACTTATGGATAAATCGCGCTTTGAGGAAGAAAACGAAAAGGTTATTGCTGCAGGAGGTGAGCCGGCAAGCGCCCAACAAATTATTTTGGGTATTACCAGACGCTCGATGTATACCGAAAGCTGGCTGTCTGCTGCATCGTTCCAGCAAACAACCGATGTTTTGTCTGAAGCCGCTTTGCAAGGAAAGAAAGATAACCTTATAGGCTTGAAAGAAAACGTTATTATTGGTAGGCTTATTCCCGTCGGAGCTAAAGGTGTGGAATCTGAAGATGAAATCGTAGTAGACGGTGTGGAGATTATACCTAATTCTGAAGAAGTAATTGCTGTTTCAGACGAAGAGGCCGTAGTAGCCCAGTAAGGATTTATTATGCCAACAGTATCACAATTAGTAAGAAAACCCAGAAAAACACAGACTAAAAAAGCCAAATCAACGGCGCTTAAGCGCTGGTTTAACGCCAAAGACAGAACTTTTAAAACGATTCCGTCTCCGTTTAAACGAGGGGTGGTTACGGCTGTTCGTACAATGACTCCGAGAAAACCTAATTCGGCACTTCGAAAAGTTGCCAGGGTCCGTTTGTCCAATAAGCAGGAAGTAACGGCTTATATTCCCGGTGAAGGTCATGAAATTTCAGAACACGCGATTGTTATGATTAATTCCGGCCGGATACAGGATTTGGCAGGAGTGCGTTATCAAATAGTCCGCGGTAAATACGATGCCCGCGGCGTAGTAGGCAGAAAAACTTCCCGTTCCCGCTACGGTACCAAAAGACAAGGGGCAGTTAGCCAGTCTGCGCAAGGAGAAGAATAAATGAGAAGAGGACAAGCCAGACCTAGAAAGATTAATCCCGATCCCATTTACGGTGATATTATGCTGTCGCGCCTTATAAACCGGTCAATGCGGGACGGCAAAAAAACAACAGCCGAAAAACAGGTTTATAATGCTATGGAAATAATCAAAGAAAAAACCCAAAAAGATCCTTTAGAAGTTTTTCATAAAGCTTTAGATACCATAAGACCTGAAATGGAAGTCCGCTCGCGCCGCATCGGAGGCGCTGCTTACCAAGTGCCAACCCCAGTGCGCGGCAGAAGGCAGGAAAGCCTGTCGCTTCGCTGGTTAATATCTGCCGCACAAAGCCGTCCAAATAGCGAATACCACACGTATGCCGAAAAATTAGCAGCAGAGATTATTGAAGCTTCACAGGGTGAAGGAGTTGCTATCAAGCGCAAAGAGGAAGTTGAGCGCATGGCTGAGGCCAACAAAGCCTTTGCCCATTTTCGCTGGTAAATTACTTGTATACTTCTCTTCTGTGGCGGATACGAAGGATAGCAATGGTTTTTCCTTTTATATCAAAAATAATCCTGTAATTTCCCGCTCTCCATCGGTATGTGCCAATGGCAAAAGTATGTAATTTTACTGCATATCCCAAGGGATTTTGGGAATATTGAAGAATTTTTTTTTGAATTTTTTTCTTTGCAACAGAATCCAGATTTTTGATATCGTGTACAGCCGAACGTGTAAGTACGACTTTATATTTCACCAAATGCTTCTTTTAAAGTAAATACGTCGCCATTTTCAACCTCTTTGCGTGCATTTTTGATGCTGGCTAAATATTGTTTATTCACTGATTCAAGAAGGTCTTCAAAGAAATCAATGTCTACAAGCGCACTTGTAATTTTGCCTTTTTTAGACACAAGCAAAAAGTGTCCTTTTTTGTTAACCTCTTTTAAGGCACTAGCAAAGTTGTTTCTAAGAGTAGTAGCATTTATAACATTCATATAGTATAAATGTACATTTAAAATGTACATTTGTCAAGCTAACGTTTAGTGTAAAGACATATGCGACACTTACAGTAAAATAAGTATGGTTTTTGGA